>JAJRYJ010000002.1 GCA_024275795.1 Actinomycetes bacterium
GAGGACCTGCCCGCGCTTTATTCGGGAGCCGATCTTTTCGCCTATCCCTCCATCTACGAGGGGTTCGGCCTGCCGCCGCTGGAGGCGATGGCATGTGGCACGCCGGTGGTAGTCTCTGATCGCGCTTCCCTGCCGGAGGTCGTGGGCAACGCCGGCATCAAGGTGGACCCCTTTGATGTGGATGCCATCGCCGCGGCGATGGCTGCGGTGCTGCTGGAGCCGGCGCTCGCCAGGGCATATAGTGAGGCGGGGCTGAGAAGGGCCAGCCGATTCAGCTGGCATGAATGCGCCGTGCGGACGTTGACAGTCTACGAGGATGTACTGAGAGAGGCGGGAAGGCTTTGAAGATATCGATGCTGGGAACCAGAGGTATTCCGGGGCGTTACAGCGGTTTTGAGACCGCCGTCGAGGCGATCAGCATCCGTCTTGCGGAGCGCGGTCACGAGGTAGTGGTCTACTGCAGGCCACACATGATCGAGTACGAAGGCGATTATTACGAAGGTGTGCGCCTGGTGAGGCTGCCGACGGTGAAGAACAAGTTCCTCGATACTTTCGTCCACAGCCTCATCAGCACCCTGCACATGGGTCTGCTGGACCGCAGCGACATTGCCCTCTATTTCATAGCCGGCAACAGCCCCTTCGCCCTGCTGTCGCGCCTGCTGGGTATCCCGTCGCTGATAAACGTCGACGGCCTCGATTCCCACCGCCAGAAGTGGAACCGGCTGGCCAAGAAGTATATCCGCTTCGCCGAGTGGTTCGCTCCCATTGCGGCGACGCGCGTGATTTCCGACTCACGGGTGATACAGGACTATTACCTGGAGCGATTCGGCAAGGACAGCGATTTCATCCCCTATGGCTCGGATGTGATCGAGGATGCCGGTACGGCGGCTCTTGAGGAGCACGGCCTGGAGCCGGGAAAGTACATCCTGTTCGTTGGGCGCCTGGTGCCGGAGAACTGCGCCCACGTGCTGATAAAGGCCTTCGAGCAGCTGGATACGGACATGAAGCTGGTGATAGTCGGTGATGCGCCTTACGCGGAGGAGTATATCGAACAGCTCCAGTCGACGGATGATGAGCGCATCATCTTCACCGGTTACCAGTTCGGCGACGCCTTCAAGGAGCTCAGTTATCACTGCTACCTGTTCGCCATCCCCACGGAAGTCGGGGGGACGCACCCGGTGATACTGGATGCCATGGCCGCCGGCGCCTGCGTGGTTGTGAACGATCACCCTCCCAACCTGGAGAGCATCGGCGACGCCGGTGTGAGCTTCTCGGGCAGCAAGGGGGCTTCGGACCTGCGCGAGAAGATCGGGCAGCTGCTGCAGTCCCCGCAGCGGGTCAGGGAGCTGGGGGAGAGGGCCCGCGAGCGGGTGCGGCAGGAGTACAGCTGGGAACGGGTAACAGACCTTTACGAGGAGCTGTGCAACCGTTACGGGCGAATTCGCAGGCGGTAGGCGAAGGTCTGCGGTACGTTGCGGCAGCCGCCGCCGAAGTGTATATTAAGCACAGGCAGCGAGGGGCGCTTTCCCGGGGCTGTCTTTTTCTTTGGAAACAAACAAGCGGATGACGGGACAGGGAAATGTCTGAGACGAACAAGAACAAGTTGCTGATTCTCGGTTTTGACGGCACCAGCCCTGACCTGCTGGAGAACTGGGTGAAGGAGGGCAAGCTTCCCACCATCAAGCGGCTGATGGATGAGGGAGTCTACGGCACCTTGCGCTCCGTGCCCACCATGAGCAGCACGCCCGCCTGGACATCCTTCAGCACGGGCAAGAATCCCGGCAAGCATGGTATCTTCGGCTTTACGGAGCGAAACTTCGACAGTTACGGCTTCGGCTATGTGAACGGCGCCCACCGGCGGGCAAAGGCCTTCTGGGAGATGCTCTGCGGCAAGCGCACCGGCTGCATTGTCAACGTGCCCATGACCTATCCGGTGCAGGAGATCAACGGCTGCATGATAGCGGGACTGGACGCCCCCGGTGTCGACAGTGAATATGTTTGCCACCCACGAGGGCTGCTGCAGGAGATGATCGCCGAGAACGGCGAATATCGTATCACGGCCAACCTCACACACGTTCTCCGCTCGGAAGCACGCTGGCAGGAAGGCGTCGACCGCCTCTTCGACAGCATGGAGAAGCGCTACCGGCATACGCTCTACCTGATGGAAAAATATGACTGGGATCTGTTTACCGTCGTCTTCGGTGAGACGGACAACGTCCACCATTTCTACTGGAGATTCTTCGATCCGACCCATCCCCAATACGACGCGCGGGAAGCCGAGCGCTTCGGCGACACCATTCTCAAGGTCTACCAGCGCATGGATGACATCACGCGGCGGCTGCTTGAGCGGAATCCCGACGTGACGGTGATGATGGTCTCGGACCATGGGGGCGCCATCAACCCCCGCGGTTCGCAGCTGCTGGGAGACTGGCTGGCAGACCTGGGTCTGATGCAGCGGGAGAGCCGCTCCTGGGCCAGTCCCGGCCAGCTGGCGCGGCGCGGCTTCGGCGCCGTCGCCGGCACGATCTATGGCCTGGCCAACAAGCACCTTTCATCCACAGCGAAATTGAAGCTGGCGCGCCGTTTCCCCGGCGTGCTGGGCGCGGTGGAATCGGCCATGAAGCTGGGCGGCATCGACTGGCAGAAGACCAGGGCCTTTTGCGACGGCGCCATGGATGATATCTGGATAAACCTCGGTGGCCGCGACCCCATGGGCATCGTGCCCGAATCGGATTACGACCGTTTATGTGACTATATCTGCTCAGAACTGGAGAGAGCCGTGGATGCGGTCACGGGTAAACCGATAGTCGACGAGGTTTTCCGCCGTAATGACGCCTACGAGGGTGAGCAGGTAAAGAAGGCGGCTGACATCAGTGTCCGCTGGCGCACGGATGCGGTGATCAACGGCATCAGGACCCCGGGCTCATCCACGGCGCTGAAGCCGGTGAAATGGGACTGGCCCCTGGGCATGCCCACCGGCGGCCACCAGCTCAACGGCATTTTCATCGCCGCCGGTCCGGCAATCAGGAAGGGACAAATGCTCAAGGACGCCCGAATAATCGATGTGGCGCCCACCATCCTCTATCATTTCGAGGAAGAGATACCGGGCGACTTCGACGGCAGGGTGCTGGAGGGCGCCTTCGATGATGACCACCTCAACGCCAACCCGCCGCGCTATGGAGCCGGGACGGCCGCGGAGGTCGAGCGTGAAGACGTTTATTCAGAGGAGGACTCGGAGATTATCGAGCAGCGGCTGAAGGACCTGGGGTACCTCTAGCAGGCAATCGCAGACGTCCTGCAGTTACATGAAGAGGGGGCAGTTGTAGCAGGGCAGATCCAGGCTCTCATCCTTTTCAGTGAAATCGCTTGCGAACCAGCGCCGCGCCGCCGTGAACTTCTCGTTATTCCAGATCTCGTCGAAGGTCGACTCTTGCAGGTTGCCGAATTCCGAACGGCCCAGGCAGCAGGGCAGCACGACGCCGTCATAATCCACCATGAAGGTACCGTAGAGGAAGAAACAGGAACGGCCCTTTTTCGGCATGTCAGCGTCAACACCCAGTTGCTTGTCCTCATAATCGAGCTGGGTGAAGACGTCTTCCTTGGTAGTGAAACGGTCGACCCCCAGGTCAAGGACCATCCGCTCTATCTCGTCCATCTCGTGCCTGTTGTGGTCGAAGATGATCGACTGCACCTCGATAACGGGGTATTTCGAGCCCTGCCGCCGTTTCTCATCGACAAGCAGGCGGATGTTGTCCTTGACCTTTTCCAGGTCGCCGCCCACCCGGTATATCTCGTAAGTCTCCTGGCTGGCGCCGTCGATGCAGACCAGAACCCAGGTGAGGCCCGACGCCAGCATCTCGGCGGCGTGTTTCTCGTTGAACAGATGGAAATTGGTGCTGATAGATGTGGGGATTCCGTAGCGCGATATCTCCGCGATCATCTGGTATATACGCCTGTTAAGCAAAGGCTCACCGAACATGTAGAGCGTGCTCTTGAGAAAATATTCCATGGGCGCTTTCTCGAGAATGATCCTGAAGGTCTGCTCGTCCATGGAGCCGCCGCTTGTGTTTCCGTCGGGATGGCACGTCGGGCAGCGAAGATTGCAATAGTTTGAAGGCTCTATCTTCAGCAGGATTGGCTTGTTTTTCAGTACGACCCGTTTCCTGCGGTATTCATAATAGATGCCGGCCGCGTTGGCCGTTTTCTTCGGATTGAGGCCGCGCAGCATCACGAACTGGCGCGTGGCCAGCTGATGCAGGCTGGTGTAATCTGTCAGCTTTCTTTTTTTCAAGAAATCAGGAAAAGCGGAGAAAGATTATGCGTTTAATCCAGTATATCAGGGTTTCCCCGGGTCATCAGCACTACGGTTAAACAATGGGGGTCGGCTGCCGAAGCATTTATAGAAGGCAAAGAACGAGGCGGTGCACACGAGCGGAGCAGTGTGCTTATTGGGGGGAGGGGGCAACACTCACCTACGACTCGCACTAGCTTCTCAAGGGCAAACCTGCCGTGAGGCAGGGGCGCAAAGTCAGGGGTCTCTACGAGACAGCCCGGCTGCCAGGGAGCAAGTACGTTGTTTAAGAAAATAGCCCTATCCCTTTTTATTCTCAGTCTGACGCTGGTGGCTGTCCAGGTGCCGCTATCTGATGAAACCATGGCGGAGCAGATCCAGGTTCCCGACAATTTCCAGTTCGTCGATGACCCGGACACAGGCCATCTCAGCGTCGAAAACAGTTCAATCAAGGTTGTCTGGCATTACAAGGCCATACCCAGCGAATACGCCAACCGCAGCGGCGGCAATATCTATGAACTTTATGACAAACGCACTGACCCGGGAATGACGCGCAACCTTGTTGCCGAAGTCAACAGCGGCGGCAGCGGGTCCACACCGAACTATGCGGGCATAGGCGGGCTGGGGGCGACCCATGTTTGGGAGCTGGGGCGCTCGGTGTCGGCATCCGATGTCGGCAGATATTCGAGACTGGAATCGCGGAACCATTATCTGGATGCCGACGGCAATGCCGTTTTCGAAGCCAGTTTCATAGTCAGCAGCAGTCTCTTGGAGTATACCGACGCTAACCGGCCGGACAACTACCGCGTAACCAAGAAATGGACGGTGTTTCCGGCGGGTCAGGTGAAGCTCGATATCTCGATGACTTTCCTGCGAGCCTTCTATGCGGCTGAGCCTGCGTATGACTTCTCGTTCAGCCGTGATTATGGCTGGACGACCGCAAGCTCATTCGGTCACAACTGGGACCCGAACCGTTGCCTGGGGGCGGGCTCCAACGGCGTGACAAATGCCAATAACTATGATCGCGTCATCGACGGTATCGATCAGGGCCCTGACAGAGATTACCAGGTATTGCATTCGCAGAGCTTCACGCTTTACGGCCAGACCGGCGGCTCTTCAGCCAGGATCAAGATGGACAACGACAGCAGGGGATTCGATGCCGGCGGTATTTTTAGTTACGGGACGGCCAAGTGGAACGACCCGATGAACCCGACGGTCGAGTTTTCTGCTTATTCGCAGCGGGCATACGGTAACACGGTGCGCTATTTCGCCTGGTGGGGCGGCAGCCCGCCCGAGGCCGACAGGCACCGGCTAGTCTCCCCCGGTGATACATGGTCAGATACATTCTGGATTGAGACCTTTGCTGGAAGCTCGCCCGCAGGGCCTGAAATAGTCGGCGATTTGCAGGTAGAAAACACGCAACCGACGGATGTGGTCGTCGGCTGGCTGACAAATGTCGCAGCAGATTCAATGATCACTTACTGGGAAGACGGGCAGCCGGCTGCTAGCCTTAATAGTTCCTCGTGGACGCCCATCCACAGTTTTGCCCTGGCGGACCTGAAGCCGGTAACGACATACCAGTACGAGATCAGGTCAGACGATGGCTCGGGAGAGGCTGTCAAGAGGGGCACATTTACCACGACCGGCGCCGACGGCGTCTTCCTCGACCTCAAGCAGACCTCTGTGCATTGGCTGACATATAACGACTATCTGAGCCGCAAGCTGACGGTTTACTTCGACATCACGAATATCGGCGTCGAAGACGCGGTATCGGCCCGGGTGCTGGGTGTGACATCATCCATGGGAGTAACAGGGCAAGTGCTTGATGCGGATGTGGGTCCTATCCCATCGGGCGGTCACGGGCAGCTGAGTATCGCATATCATGTGCCCTCTGGAGTGAACTCTTTCATGACCACAGTCTACCTCAGCGCGAACGACGGCACAGGCACTGAATATTTCTTCCCCGAAGTCCCTGCGGCCTGATCGAGCGCTGGGCTTCGGCAGCGAAGGTGGAGCGCGGAAAGGTTTCTAAGGTCTTCCCGTAATGCGGCGCATGGTCCTGAGCACATATCGCGGAAACTCGATCAGCAGCCTGCGGTAGAAGTAGGCTGAACGCAGCGCCGCGCCGGCCTTTTTCGTTGAGGAAGAACGCGTGCCGGGTGCTTTCTGCCCCCGTTGCTGTTTTCTCGGGAAGGGATGGGCCAGGGTCTGCCGGACGACCAGGGTTTTATTCCTGGCGCCATCCACAAGCAGGAGTTCCCAGAAACGGCGGGGCATGTGGCTTTCGAGGATATTGTCGGCGATCATATCCTTAAGGCCCAGCGCGAGTACATTAGGCCTGCTGCGGCCGAGGATATCCGCCATGGGGATCTCATCGATGTTAGTTCCCAGCACCTGGTGGGTCAACATCACCGTGTAGTAGACACAACGTCCAAGACCTTGCCTTCTGGCCTCGCGGGCCAGCTCATCCCAATCGATTTCGCCGCTGTAGCTCTCGATGATCAGGGCAACGTCGACCAGGTCCCTCAGGTGCATCCAGTGATGCTTGTACTGGTGCAGGCAAAGGTGCAACAACTGGCCTGCAGGTGACATTATCAGGGCGGTTTGGCCGTCAAGTTCGACTTTGCGCGCGCTTTTCCAGTAAGTCTCGATATCGACCCGGAAAGGCGCTATCCTGGTTACGAGATCCCAGTGCAGCTCTACGACGTTGCCGTTGGTATGGTATGACCATTCACAGCCGAGCTCGTCGTTGCGTTCATCGGGTATTGGGAAATAGTTGTTGGTTATCAGGCTGTAGCCCAGCGTGTCCATAAACTGCTGACCCTGCTTGACGTGTTCTTTTTTTACCAGGATATCGACATCGCCGAATGGTCTCAGCGCCATGTCCTCGTAAACGGTCAAACAGAGGGCGGTTCCCTTCAGCAACATTACCGGGATTCCGGCAGCGGAGAAAGTGTCCAGCAGTGGATTTACAAGGCGGTAAAAGTTCTGGTTACGCATAAGGCTTGCCAGGTAGCCCTTCTGCAGGGAGTTATGGATATTGGGCGGGATACCTCCGGCGGCATCGTAGTCCGCGATCATTTTGTAAAGGAGCGGCGTCAGGCCATGGCGGGCTGAAGACGCGAAGACGAAGTCCCAGTCAAGACCCGGTCGCACCAGCTTGGTGACATCAGTTTCGCTGCCTGTCTGCAACAGCAATCGAGCGCTTGTCAGCAGCAGGTTTTTTTCATGTCGGTGATTGCCGGTCAGTCTTGTTGTTTCCTTTTATATAGTTTGAGATCGTCGTTATCATAAATCAAAGTGTAGTCGCTTGAAGCTGCGATGAGGTCCTTCAGTTCCTCAAGACCCTGAATCTCTTGAGAATGTTCTTTCCAGTTTTCTGGATATTCAAGCGCATCGATGATGATATAGTCCTGATTCAACAGGAAACCGCCAGTTGCTGCAATTTCATAGTTAACCTGGTAGTACCCGCGGACTGCCAGCGAACTTCCAGCCTCGACCATCATGAATTTTGGCATGATGACACTCGTCTCTCCCGGAATGTGATTCAATGCCGTATTGACAGAGTCGTAATTATAACGAGGCGCATAGCGGGATGGTGAAAACCAGGAATAATTCAGCGCGAAAGTGGAAAACAGGGCTATTATAGCTACGGTCATGGCAATGGACTTACCGCTTCTCATGATAGAAAAATTGTTCAGGTTGTGGAGGCCCAGAACTAACGCCGGCATAAGCGCTGCTGTCAAAGCCAGCATGTTGAAGTGATTCAGGCTGATCACGGTGTCTGCGAGGAATATTTCGGCAGCGGCAGGAAGGGCGATTATCACAGACAACGACAGAATAGGTACACCTAATCCCATGGATTGCCATAGGCCGAATATGACTGCCAGGCGGCCCAGGGACGAGAATGTGGTTTTAACAACAACCCACGGTTTCAGGAACAAAGTGGTGATTATCTCGCGGTTGCTGGCACCGAGGGAGCTGTAGAGTTGGATTGTTTTGGTAGCCCCACCGGTCGGATTTATTGACGGAATTATCCAGAACATCACTGTTGATACCCAACTGATACCGAGGATAATTGGAACAAGAGACCATTTGAGCTTGCGTCTTTTTAACAGTGAAAGAATACCGAATAACATCACTACCAAAGCAACATCTTCACGAATGGTCATTGCAAGTAATGTGAAGATGATGTAAGGAAGATATTTCTTCTTGTGCCAGAAGTAGAAAGCGGATATCAGCAGCACCGGCAGGAACCTCTCCTCAGAGATATCACCGACGCTCGGTTGGGCTAGGATAATTCGGTTGAAAAGATAAAAAAGTGAGATTACCAGACTCAGGCCGGGAGTGAAAAAACTTCGAGCGAGATAAAACAGCGGCAGTACGGCCAGCGCCAACGCTACGTTGGTTATTATGATAAGCCAATAAATATTTGGTGCTATTTTGAATAATGGATATATGAGGAACCAGATAAGTTGAGCATGTACACCAAGCAAACTCGAACCATCTGCCTGGATGTGGGATGAATACAGAAGACCATCGCTGGAGAACACGTTATTTAATACATCTACGAAAATAACGATATTGTTGCCGGGTTGATTCAGATTAATAGTTTGCAGGATGTTTAATAGGCTGTTGATCGCAGCCCAGGTTATTATCATAACTGTAAGAATTACTAAGGGCTTTCCCGCAATTTTTAAAAAAAACCTTGCCTGTGCTTCCGGGAACTGACAGCAGAAAAGGGCATAGACAAGGCCGCAGGAAAGCACGAATATGAATATCAATTGCCAGAAAACGCCAACAGGTTCGATTCCCGGTATCAGGATGAATTTGTTCGATTGATATACCAGAAATACCGAATGCATCAATGGCAATATTGCAAACGAAGAAAAAGACAACGATGTGCGTTTCCGAATTGCATCGAGATGCGCACCGGTACTCATGGCAATCCGACCGCTTGTCAGTCTGTAAGCCAATAAAAGGGACAAGAGTCCGGAAACTCCAAGGATTGCCACCGGCACAAGCGGACTGACAGCGGTTGTTTTTCCAATCGCGTATCCGGTGACAACGCCTGATATCAATCCGGAGATTGCTACGAGACTGGACGGGCAGCTGCGATTGATGAATGTCATATCAATCATTTGTGTTGATGTCTGGATATGAGAAGGTTTTCACGTATTGCTTTTCCAGCGATTCCTCCAGAAACGGCTCCCCGCCCAGCACCAGCCAGCTATGCCCGGTGATTGCGCGGGTCTCGTCGTAGCTTTCGGGGGAGACATCTCCCTCGGCGGTCTTCCTCACACCGAAGCGGATGCCAACAGGCCAGCCCTGCCGCCTGAGGAAGTGGAACAGCAGCAGGGTTCGCATCAGGCATTTGCCGTATTGCTGGAAAAAGCGGTAACGCAGCAGTGTATCGGTGAAGCCGACGGTTTTCAGCAGCAGCTGCCAGTCGCGGGGACCGGGATAAACGCCGGGGTCGAGCCGGTTGAGCAGGTCGGGCAGTCTCTCCCGCCTGATCAGCCCGGGGAGCCTTGCGAGCATTGCGAGGATCTGGAGGAACAGCCAGAGGTCACGCGGGTTCTTAAGCCGGTTTATCGTCCTGGGGAGATTCGGCAACTTTCACCAAGCCCTCTTTGGCGAGCTGTTCGGCAAGCTCCAGGATATCCTTTTCTGCCTCTTCCCTTGATATCTCGACCTCATCCGTGATCAGGCCCGCCAGGTCGGCGATGCTCTTGCTGCCGTCCGCCAGCACCCAGAGGCGGGCCCCAACCTTGTTGAGGCTGTAATAGTCGCCCCGGTTCACATGCAGCAGGACCGCGTCCTCACCCATGGAGGTGAACAGCACGTCATCGTCTTTGATCAGGTAATCGCTACTTTCCATTATCCATTCTCCTCTGTGGATGATTCGTCTCCCGCCCCTTCGCTTCCTTCCGCGTGCCCGGTGAGAAGTTCGGAGACCACCTGCTCAAGTCGCTCCTGGTCACTGCCGGAATAGAGGCGATAGCAGCTGGCCTGGTTGGCAAGTAATGACATGATATAAAAATGTTGCCTGGTTGTGGATGGGTCAAGGAAGAAAAACCCGTATCTCAGCGATTCCGAGAGGGCTTCGGTCCCGGCCATCGGCTCCAGGGTCGTCTCCTCGGAATCGGCGATCTGGGGAAAAACCATGACCGCCGGCGTGGATGAATCCACCACGCACCCCGGGTAGAGCTCCTCGATGGAGAATGAAGATTTCTGGCGCAATTCATTCACGTTGAACTTCTTTACCCGGGAAAGTTCCGGCAGTAACTTGATCGTCTCCTCCTTGACGTTTATCTCCTCGGGGAAGGATAGCACTTCGACACCGTCTCCCGCTTCCCTGAGAAAGACTGTATCATCGCTGAGCAGGCCGAATCCACCACGGACCAGGTTGAGCGAGAGCGTCGACTTGCCGCTGCCGCTTCTGCCCAGGAACAGCGAAGCGCGCCCGCCGCTGGCCAGCCCCGCCGCGTGCAGTGGGAACAGCCCGTACACCTTGAGCAGCTGGGCCCACAGCGGATAGAAGAACAGGTTGGTGACCAGCCAGTCCGATTCCAGAAGCGAGCTCTCGGCAAAACCGATTCCGATACCAGCAGCGACATCGGCGGTGACCCTGGCGCGCTTATCCACCGTCAGGTACCTGAGGGAATCGTCATGGTATACCTTGAGCATCCCCCAGTTATAGAGCATCCCGGTTTTGTCGGGCAGCGGTGACATCTTGTCGGTGAGTGAGTCGAAGAAGAAAAGATAAAACTCGATATCGCACTTTCTTATGTCGTCGCCGGTCTCGAAGGCTTGCAGGAATCTTGCTACCGCGCGCGCTGCCCTGCTGGAATTGGTGAGTACCCTGGTAGTAATGCCATGGACGTCGTAAGCAGATGCCTCCAGTTTGTCAGAGCTTTCTTTTGCAAACCGAATCAGATCGGCCACGGTTCCCCGGTCGCGGAGAGATGTCATGTTTTAGTGAGTGTTATAAAGGTAAACAATTTCAAAAGTCATGGCCCTGTTTGTTTTTGTATCTTTGTGAACCTGATCAGGACCACGCGGCTTTGGCTCGAACAACGTCTTTGTTGATTATAGAACATCTCGACCCAATCGAATAAATCGACTCAGATAGCAGTATGGAGAAGTTGAAGAAATATGAGCAACAATATAATATTAACTAAGTATGATTATGATTTATAATGTCGGTTCTGACTGAACAGGTACTGTCAGGCATGTCCGAACGGGGTCAGGGGATTTCATTTCTTATCCAACCGTGTATCCAACAATGGTTAAACCATTCGCAGCAGAGTCGTGTTCATGATGAGTGGGACTGACGGGAAAAAGAATACTGCGGGCTGCAGTGTGCTGCTGATTACCCCCCCTGCTGGTCTCTGGAAAGGGAAGGTGGAGCGCCCCTGGATATCCACACAGCCGCTTGGGCTCGCGTATGTGGCGGCAGCGATACGGGATAAAGGATTCCAGGTTGAGATGCTGGATGCATACTCCCTGGGTTTATCAGGACAGGTGATTACCAGAGAGGTTGCGGAGAAACAGCCGGACGTTGTGGGAATCTCCTCGCTTACGCCGCAGTGGCCTGATGTTGAAATGCTTGCCGATATCGTCAAGGCTGAGAAAAAGGATATCGTCACTGTTGTTGGCGGTCCTCATGTTACAGCCCTCCCCCGGGAATCAGCCGGCCACGAAAGCGTCGATATCGCCGTGGTGGGCGAGGGAGAGGATACCATGTCTGAAATCTGTCAGGCGGTGGCAGGCGGAACCGATTTATCCGATATTGACGGGATTGTCATCAGCACCAACGGCGATTTGGAGAGCACGCCCCCCAGAGCCAGGAGTATGGCCTTGGACGAGGTGCCGTTCCCTGCTCACGACCTGCTCCCTGAGCCTGCACTATACAATCCGTTCCCCGTTTGGGGTGTGGGGGGCAATTTTTCCTGCATGATCAGCGGCAGGGGTTGTCCCTATCAATGCAGCTTCTGTGATGTGACTGAGCAACAGGGTAAGCGTTACAGATTGCGCAGCGCCGTCAATATTGTTGACGAATTGACTTGGCTCCATGAGGAGTTCGGAGTCGGGACGTTCTCCTTTCGTGATCCCTCGGTGGTCTGTAGGCGCAGTCGCCTGATGGAGATGTGCGAACTGATGATGGAGCGCGGCCTCGATATGGGCTGGACCTGCAGCAGCCGTGCCAATGAAGTCGACCTGGAGATGTTGGAGGCCATGAAACAAGCCGGATGCCGCCTTGTTCAGTACGGGATAGAGGTGGGGAACCCTGATCTTCTCAAGGACATCAAGAAGGTCAGCAGGGAAAGGATAATAAAGGCCGTCAGTGACACCAGGAGGGTTGGCCTTTCAGCCCATGGTTATTTCCTGTTTGGTTTCGTGGAAGAGACAGAGGAGACCATGCAGGAAACGATTGATTTCGCCAAGCAGCTAGATCTCGACAGCGCCGGTTTTGCAGTAATGGTTCCGTTCCCGGGGACACAGGAGTTTGAGAAATATCGCAGTGAAGGCCTGTTGTTGACAGAGGACTGGCGAGATTATGACGTGATGGGCAAGCCGGTCTACCGGCATAAGCATATCTCCCACGAAAAGTTGACGAGGGCACCGAGAGTCGCTTATCGGAGCTTCTACATGAGACCCCGCATCATCGCCAGGCACCTGCGGAAAATCACATCTGTGGGAGTTGCCCGCAACTACCTGAGGAGCGCCCGCCTGATGTTCAACTGATCGGCTTGTCAGGCAGGTGCGGCAGTCTTCCTCTCATCGGTCGGTTGATTACCATCAATGATATCCTGTCAAGGCAGCACGACGGCTTATGGACAACGTGGGTTCGCATCGCATTATGGACAAGGTATCGCATTTATACGTGCACATCCCTTTCTGCGCCAGCCGTTGCTCCTATTGTGATTTCTATTCCAGCACTGCTGCATCCGGGAGTGCTTCTGCTTACGTCGATCGCCTGTTGGCAGAGGCGGCCGCCTGCGACGGAAACCTGGGATTGCTGGATACTGTTTACCTTGGAGGTGGAACTCCTACACTGATTGGAGAACGCCTCCTTGGTATATTGCTGGATGGTCTTGCGAAGAGGTGGGCACCAGGTGTCGAAGTGACTGCCGAGGCCAACCCGGAGACGATTGACGAAGCTATGGCTATTCGTTTACGGAATTCCGGAGTCACCAGGGTCTCTCTGGGAGCGCAGAGCTTTAATAAGGATATGCGCGGCAATCTTGGCCGTAGTGGCAGTATGAAGGCAGTGGCTGAAGCCGTCGCATACCTGCGCGCGGCCGGCCTGGAAAATATCGGAATCGATATGATCTTCGGTATTCCTGGCCAGGATGCCTGCATTCTAAGAAATGATCTGGAGGATGTACTGGCCCTGTCTCCGGAGCATATCTCGTATTACGAATTATCTTACAATATTAGGGGGGAATATCATCTACGCTGGCATCGGGAGCTCGCAGAAGTGAGGGATAAAAACCCGCATTTCTATCAGATGGTGGTAGAGACACTCGAGGTTGCTGGATATCGGCGGTATGAGATCAGCAATTTCGCCATGCCAGGCTACGAGTGTCGTCATAACATCTCCTATTGGGAGGGTAGTGATTTTATCGGACTGGGCGCGGGTGCCTGGAGCACAACAGGCCAGACTCGTTGGCACAACACGGAGAATATCGAAACATATCTCGAGGAGAGAATGGACTTGGATACGGTTCGGGAGATTGAATATTTATCGGCAAGGAAGAAACTTTGGGAGAAGGTGATGTTAGGTCTGCGGAATGCTTCCGGGTTTCCGATAGACGAGGCGAGGGAGGTAGTTGATGAACAGGCGCTCGAGGAACTGGGGGACGCCGGTCTGCTGTGTGTAAATGATGGGCTGGTGACCTTGACATCAAGGGGCTTTTTTCTGGCGGATGACCTTTGTTCGCGTATTCTTCTCAGCGAATGATAAAATTGGATTCAAGCAGTCAGATTTAAGCAAGTCGAGACGTAGCGGGAGAAGAAACTGATTTATTGACCAGGAATATTGAGGTTCGAATGATATGAAGTTACATAGATGGATGCAGAAATGGCGATATGGCGCAGTATTGAAGAAAGTCCAGGCGGGAGTTGCGGTCATGGATGTAGGTTGTGGCAAACAACATCGATTTCTCGACTTGATACAGGATAAAGTTCATAAAGGATACGGTATTGATAAAAAGATAATATCTGACGAGGAATCTACGATTGAATTTATAGGATTTGATTTCGACAACAGTGAAAAAGTGGTTTTTCCACTACCCGAGGGGACTGTACTCGATCAAGTTTTCATGTTGGCTGTAATCGAGCATGTTTACCATGCTGAAAATATTCTCAGGGGAATAATTGATTTGCTGTCTGATCAGGGCGAGTTGCTGATAACTACTCCAACCACGTTCTCAAAGCCTGTACTTGAGTTTTTTTCATACAGGTTGCATCTGATCGACGAAGGAGAGATAAGGGATCATAAACATTATTTTTCAAAGGGTGAGATTATGGAAATGCTTGAGAGAACTGGATTTGTGGCAATAAAACATAAATATTTCCAGTTCTGGATGAACCAGCTGATAATCGCAAGAAAACCGTCTAAAGTTAGACTGGACAATGCTTAGCAAGTAGAGAGTTCTCAAATACTTTCCGAAATGGAAAATCCGACCCCGAGACAGGCGCAGATACTGTCGGCCGTGGCCGAGTGCTATATCGCCACGGGCCGTCCCGTGGGCTCGAAGCATCTCTGTCGCAAGGCCGGTTTCGACGTATCCCCATCGACAATGCGCGCCGAGCTGGCGCGCCTGGAGGAGATGGGTTACCTGAGGCAGCCGCATACGTCGGCCGGGCGCGTGCCCACCGACAGGGGCTACCGTTTCTACGTGGACCACGCCCCGCGATACGCCAGGGCGCCGAAGGCCCCCGAAGAATTGATGCTCTCGCTGAAGGGCGAGGTGGGGGAGGCCATCAGGGGCGCAGCGGCGCTGCTCGCCAGGAGCACGGGCATGCTCGCCATGATCTCATCGCCTGAACGCGGCGACGTCAGCATCCGGCATATCGAGGTGCTGCAGCTGCAGCCGGACCTGGTGGCGGTGGTGGTCATCAACGCCACCGGCGGCGTCAGCCGCAAGCTGTTCGCCTTCGAGGGCAGCGTGGACCCGGGGCTGGTCAAATGGGCCCATGGATTCCTCAACGATGCCGCCGTCGGTCTTGACCAGGGCAGCAGGCTGCTGAAGCACCGCCTGGCCGATGCCGAACTGGAGCCGATGGAGAAATCCTTCATCGAGGCGCTGTCCCCGGCGCTGCTGGAATACTCCGGCGGTGACGGGCCGGAGCTGGTGATGGAGGGGGCGCCGAAACTGCTGTCACGCCTGGAGCTGGAGGACGATTTCGATGTCAGGGACCTGGTGGAGATGCTCGACCGGCGCGACGAGCTGATGAAGATGCTCGGTTCCACGCTGGCGGAATACAGGGTCTTCCTGCGCATCGGGCGCGAGAACCCGTCGGCCGCAATGCGTGGTTGCACGCTGGTGGCGGCCAACTACGGTCCTTCGGACCGCAACCTGGGAACCGTGGGCGTGCTGGGGCCCACCAGGATGGATTATCCCGTGATTATCGGCAGCGTCGAGCAGACGGCGCGTTGCCTGAGCAGTTATCTTGAGGAGATCTTCTGAGATGAGGCGTGATTATTACGAGGTGCTGGGGGTCTCGCGCGAGGCCACGGACGTGGAGATAAAGAAGGCGTTCCGCTCGCTGGCGCGCGACATCCATCCGGACGTCAACAGCAACGACCCGGACGCTGAGGCCAAGTTCAAGGAGGCGGCGGAGGCCTACGAATGCCTCTCCAACCCGGAGAGCCGCGCCACCTATGACCGCTACGGCTTCGAGGGGCTCAAGCGCGGCGGCTTCCAGGACTTCTCCCAGTTCCCCTTCGAGGATATCCTGCGTTCGTTCTTCGGGGAGGGCATCTTCGGTGAGGATATCTTCGGCGGCAGGGCCGGCGGCGGGCCGGCGCGCGGGGCGGATGTGGCCGTGGCTGTGGAACTGACGCTCGAGGAGGCGGCCGCAGGGGTTTCGCGGAAGCTGGCCTTCGAGGCGGTGGTTCCCTGCGGCACCTGCGAGGGCACGGGCGCCGAGCCCGGTACCGAGAGGATAGAGTGTCCCGCCTGCAACGGCAGCGGACGGGTGCGCACTGTTTCGCGCACGCCTTTCGGGCAGTTCATGCAGACCGGCGCCTGCAGTTCGTGCGGGGGCGAGGGCAGCATCGTTCCCACCCCCTGCAAGGCCTGTGAAGGCCGCGGGCGCGTGATCGCCGAGCGGGAGCTCGAGGTGGATATACCGGCGGGCATCGCCGACGGGCAGAGCATCAGGCTCTCCGGCAGGGGCAGCGCCGGCGAGCACGGCGGACCGGCGGGCGACCTCTACGTGAAGGTGGGCGTCGCCGGCCATGAGAGCCTGGAGCGTGACGGTGACGACCTCATCTACCATCAGCGCCTGACGATGGTCGAGGCCGCCGTCGGCACCACCGTCAGCATTCCCACGCTGGACGGCGAGGAACAGCTGGAGATAAAGCCGGGGACCCAGTTCGGAGACGTGAAGGTGATCAGAGGGAAGGGCATGCCGCTGCTCAGGGGGAGGGGCCGGGGCGACCTGAAGGTGATAATCGATATCGTCGTCCCCCGCAATCTCAACAGCGAGCAGAAAGAGCTGCTGCGGCAGTTCGCCGAGACCACCACCGATAAAAACTATAACAGCGACACGGGGCTTTTCGACAAGATCAGGGCGGCCTTCAGCTAGGGGCTTCCGGGCGGGCCGCGGCCGTGGCCCCTGGGGTGGACAGCGTGAGACATATTCACCGATTCTTTGTAGCCGGCACACTCGATGAGGGCGACAGGGTCTCTCTCGAGGGTGACGACAGCTTCCATGCATCCAGCGTGCTCAGGCTGAAGCCTGGTGACGCCGTCGAGCTGGCGGACGCCCGGGGCAGTGTCTTTTCCTCCACCATCATCCGCACCGGCGGCACGGTCGAAGCCCGCGTGGAACGGCAACTGGGGGCGGCAGCGGCGGATAGCTCCGCGGCGCCGGGGGCGGATGCTGCGGCCCGCATCACCGTTGTCCAGTCCCTGCCGGCAGGCCGCAAGATGGACCTGGTGGTCGAGAAGCTGAGCGAGCTTGGAGTGGCGGTCCTGGTGCCCGTATATTCAGACGGTTCCGTCGCCAGGGGCGGCATCAGTGATACCCGGCAGAGGCGCTGGGAACGCATCGCCCGTACGGCGGCCGCCCAGTCGCGCCGTAACCGGATCATGGAGATAGCAAGGCCGCAAAAGCTGGCCGAATGGCTGGATGATTACTATGGTTCATTGGTGGCGCTGGTCACCGAGGCCGACGGCGTTCCCCTCGGTGAGGCGGTTGAGGCGCTGGAGGGAGACCTCGCCCTGCTGATCGGACCGGAAGCCGGGTTCTCGGAGGCCGAGATCGGGCGGCTCCGGGAGAGGGACGCCGTGCTTGCGAGCCTGGGGCCGATGCTGTTGAGGACGGAGACGGCGGCGCTGGTGGCCGCCGCCATAGTCATGCACCGAAAAGGTTTGATGGGATGAAGCACAAGCTCGACATGCATGTGCTCGGTTGCAAGGTCAACTACGCCGACGCCCGGCGCCTGCTGGAACTGCTGCCGGATGCGGACGGCGGGCCCGTGGCGCTGGTGGCGACATGCTGCGTCACCGCCGAGGGCGAGAAGCAGTCGCGCAAGCATGTGCGTCGCGCTTCACGTCGCCTGGGGGGCGCCGGTACCGTCCTGGTGACCGGTTGCGCCTCGCGGCTGCATCCGCAATCGTTCAGGGACCTGGCGGATAACGTGGTAGTGCTCGAGGGAGATATCGGGGAAGCGGCGCGGCAGGCAGGCGGTGTGCTGAAGCAGGCGTCTGCTCCGGCGAAGGTTCCTGCAGCCCCGGACGCGCGCACGCGCTACTTCCTCAAGGTGCAGGACGGCTGTGCCAACCACTGTTCCTATTGCGTGATTCCGCAGGTAAGGGGACGCCCCCGCAGCCTGCCGCTCGACGCCCTGCTTGATGAAGCGGCGGCCGCCGTAGACAGGGGTTATCCGGAGCTTGTCGTCAGCGGCATCAACGTCGGAGCTTATAACGACGCCGGCGCCGGCCTTGCGGGGTTGCTGGCGCGGCTTTCGCGTATCGACGGCCTGTTGCGGCTGCGGCTGAGCTCCATCGAGGCGCTGGACATCACGCCGGGGCTGCTCCAGGAGCTGGCGGCATCGGGAATCTTTGCCAGGCACCTGCATGTCCCGCTGCAGAGCGGCGATGACCGCGTGCTGGCGGACATGGGCCGCCGCTATGACAGGCGCCTGTTCGCGGAGCGGCTCGAACTGGCCCGCGGGACGCTGCCCGGAGTCAACATCACCACCGACGTCATCGTCGGCTATCCCGGGGAGGACGAGCAAGCCTTCCGCAATACCCTGGAACTGGTGGAGGCGGCGGACATCACCAGGGTACACGTGTTCGGCTATTCGCAGCGGCCGGGCACGGCGGCGGCCACGCGGCCCGGACAGGTGCCCCCTGATATCATCAGGGAACGCAGCTTGAGGCTGCGTGAGCTGTCTGACCGCCTGGGCGAAGCCCACCGGCGGAGGAAACCGGGCGGGACAAGCGAAATCCTGTTGGAGTCGGCCGTGGAACCGGGCCGATTTACCGGCCTCAGCGGCGATTACACGCGATTCGTCGTCGATGAAGCTGCGGATAACGCTGTGAAGCCGGCAGCGGGCAAGCTGGTCACGGTCGCAGCAACGGAGGTTACCGCTGACGCCGTGATGGGAAAGGTGGTGACGTGAGTAACGATAACTGTCTTTTTTGCCGTATTATTGAGGGTGGCGGTACGGGGTTCATCCATTCCGATGAGGATTTCGTCGCCATCCATGACAAGTACCCCAAGGCGCCGGTGCATGCGCTGGTGATTCCCAGGCTGCATATCGAGACGCTCAACGACATCGGCAGCCTGGAGCCGGGCCTGTGCAAGCGCATGCTCGAGTTCACGGTGGAGACTGCTTCCCGTCTCGGGGTCGGGGAGAGCGGCTACAGAGTGATCAACAACGTGGGCAGCGGCGGTGGACAGGTGATATTCCATATCCACTGGCATCTGCTGGCGGGGAGGTCCGTCGGCTTCGATATCGAGGAGGGGTTTTGAGTATCAGCGAACGGGTACAGAGCGACGTCAACACCGCCATGAAGGCAGGGGACCGTAAACGGGCCCAGGCGTTGCGCATGGTGCTGAGCCGGTTGCAGCTCGAGCAGAAGGAAGCCGGCGGCGATTTCGGCGAAGAGCAGGAGCTGGCGGTGCTGGCGGCGGAGAAGAAGCGCCGCCTGCAGGCCGCCGAGGCCTTTCGCCAGGGAGGCCGTGAGGAAAGCGCCCTGGCCGAGGAGGCCGAGGCCGAACTGATCGACGCCTACCTGCCCGAGGCCATGGGCGAGGATTAGCTGGACGCCATCATCGCCGAGGCCATCAGCGCCACGGGCGCCGCCGGCGTCAGTGACATGGGCAAAGTGATGTCGGCCGTGATGCCGAAGACCGGCGGGCGCGCCGACGGCAAGCTGGTAAGCGCCAGGGTACGGGAAGCGCTCAGCGACTGAGGCGGCATGAAGAAGACGCTTGAGATAGACAACGAGATAATGGTCGAGCTGGCGGGTGAGCACGACGCTACCCTGAAGGCGCTGGAGCAGCGGCTCGACTGCGAGATAGGAGTGCGCGGAAACGTGATCACCTTCGAAGGGGGCGAGATCGACGTCGAGCGCGGCAGCGCCGTGGTGGAGGAGCTGGTGGAGCTGGTGAGCGCCGGCCACGAGGTGGACGCGGAGACGGTCGCCTCCGTCGGCGCCATGGTGGCGGATCGTTCCGGCAAGCCCACGGAGGTCTTCGGCGATATCGTCTGGGAACACCGCGGGCGCAAGATAGTCCCCAAGACCCTCAATCAGAAGAACTACGTGGACGCAATGCGCAGCCACAGCATCACCTTCGCCATCGGGCCCGCCGGCACGGGAAAGACCTATCTGGCGCTGGCCCTGGCCGTGGGCGAGCTGCTCACCAAGCAGGTCAACCGCATCATCCTCACCCGGCCCGCCGTGGAAGCGGGAGAGAAGATAGGTTTTCTTCCCGGGACCATGCTGGAGAAGGTGGATCCCTACCTCAGGCCCCTGTTCGACGCCCTCTATGATATGGTGGAGCCGGACCGCCTGACGGCGCTGATGGAGCGCGGAGCCATCGAGGTGGCGCCGCTGGCCTTCATGCGCGGGCGCACGCTCAACGACGCCTTCATCATCCTCGACGAGGCCCAGAACACCAGCCCGGAACAGATGAAGATGTTCCTCACCAGGCTCGGGTTCGGGTCGAGGATGGTGGTGACCGGTGACATCACCCAGGTGGACCTGCCCCAGGCCAGTTTCTCGGGGCTGGTCAGCGTCGTCGACATCCTCGGGGAGGTATCAGACATTGCGTTCATCAACTTCGAGAGCAAGGATGTCGTACGCCACAAGCTGGTGCAGAGGATCGTGGCCGCATACAAGAACTATTCAGGCCCGGAGGTCTGAAGCCAGCCGCCCGGGGTCATGAACCTTCCTTCTCCGATACGTAGCGTCATCCTCGCGGTACGCCGCCGATTCAACATCATCGATCTGAGGGTCTTCGGCGTAACCCTGGCGGTGCTGACGGCGATCATCATCTGGCTGATGCTCGCCAGCACCTACCTGACCGCCGAGTATGACCTGGCTGTCGGCGACGTGGCGCCGGACAGCATCGAGGCCCCCCGCAGCCTCACCTTCGAGGACCGGGACCAGACCGAGGTCCAGCGCCAGCTGGCCAGGGAGGAGGTCGCCGATGTCTACACCTTCGACGCCTCGGTGTTGCCGCGGGTCAACGAGAACATCGACGAATTCTTCAGGGAGGCCGGCGCCATCATCGAGGAGGAGAAGGCGGCCGCCGCAGCAGCCTCCCAGCCCTATGACCCCAACAGGGCCGTTTTCCGCATCCAGCAGCTGGAGGACCTGCCGCAGGTGGAGCTGTCCACGCTGCTTATCCTGGCCTCGCTGGAACCGCCCCGAATCGCCGAGATCCGCAACGACGTGCTGGAGGCGGTGCAGCGCATACTCCAGGGAAACGTCACCGAAGCGTCGCTCCCCACGGACAGGGACCGCCTGAACGCGCTGGTGATGACAATGCCCATATCCGAGACGGAGCGCAACATTGTCTCCGGCATCGGCTCCGTCTACCTGGAGCCCAACTACACGCTGGACGAGGAAAAGACCAGCCAGGCGCGGGAGGAGGCCGCCGCCCAGGTGGAGCCTGTGATCATCTCCGTGATCAACGGCGAGACCATCCTGGCTGCCGGCCAGGTGGTGACGGAGGATACGCTGGCCAAGATGGAGGCGCTGGGAATCACGGAGAACGAGGGCAGGCTGGGCACGGCCACCGGCGTCGCCCTGCTGGTGCTGATCGAGGTAGTCTTCGTCGCCCTTTACGTTGTTCGCTTCGAGCGGCGCATACGCGAGTCCCGCGCCCTGATGTTCATCGTAGCGACGCTGCTGATCATCTTCACGCTTCTGGACCGGATTTCCCTGATGCATCCGCTGACGCCGCTGCTGGTGCCCATGGCCGCCCTGGGTATCCTGGGGACGCTGATGCTGCAGACGCGCATGGGGTTGATACTGGTGGCCCTGGCAAGCATCAACCTGGTGATCGCCGGCGGCGGCGACAGCCAGTTTGTATTGGTGGCGCTTCTGGGGGGAAGCATCTCCGTGTTCCTGGTGACCGATGTCACCCAGCGCAAGAATCTCTTCCAGGCGGGGCTGGAGGCGGGAGCCATCGTCACCCTGGCCGCCGCCGCCGCCGGACTGCTGATCGACGGCAGCCTCAATCAGTTCCTGGAGGGGATGATGTGGGGGGCGATCAACGGCGTGCTGGTGATCGTGACGGCCCTGGGGCTGCTTGCAGTCTACGAGATGACATTCAACCTCTCGACACCGATGAAGCTGCTGGAGCTGGCGGACCCCACCAGGCCCCTGCTCAAGGACCTGATGATGCAGGCGCCGGGAACATATAACCACAGCATCCTCATGGGCAATATCTCCGAGTCAGCCGCGGAGGCCATCGGCGCCAACCCGTTACTCGCCCGCGTGGGCGCCTTCTACCATGACATCGGCAAGCTCAACCGCCCCGAGTACTTCATCGAGAACCAGTTCCATGTGAAGAATCCTCACGACCGGCTGACTCCCGGGCTGTCACGCCTGGCCATCACTTCCCATGTGCGCGACGGCGTCGAGCTGGCCCGGGCGGAGGGGCTGCCGCCGGAAGTGATCGATATCATCGAGGAACATCACGGCACGACCGTACTGTCATATTTCTACCACAAGGCTCAGCAGACCGCGCCCGACGGGCGCGTGGACGAGGAGGCCTACCGCTATGCGGGGAAGAAGCCTCATTCTCGGGAGGCGGCGATCGTGATGATGGCCGATTCCGTGGAGGCGGCTGTCCGCTCGCTGAAGAACCCCACTGTGCGCAACATCAAGAACATCATCGGCGAGATATTCGAACAGCGCATGCGCGACGGCCAGTTCAACGAGAGCAGCATGACCTTTGCCGACCTGGAGAAGGTCAGGCATGTTTTCGAGAAAAGCCTTCAGGGCTTCGGAGCGTCGAGGATCGAGTATCCCGGCGGGGAACAGGGTGAAGACGAGACCGGCCGGGATACCGGAGCCCGGCGGACAGAGACAAGGAGTGGAAGCAGACCATGAAAAAACTGGTGATCGATCTGGAGAACCGTTCGCAGAGGGAGTTCGACGAACAGAGGCTGATGGATCTGGCGGAAAAGATTCTCAGGCGCCACGGCATCGATGAGGGGTAGCTGGGGCTGCTGTTCGTCGATGAGTACGAGATGGGTGAGATAAACGAGGAGCACATGGGCAAGATAGGCCCTACGGACGTGCTCTCATTCCCCCTTGACGATGATGACTACCAGGACCCGGAGGGGATTCCCACCCTAATCGGCGACATCATCATCTGTCCCTTCATCGCCGGACGCCACGCGGAGCTGGAGGGGACGACCCTGGCCGAGGAGCTTTGCCTGCTGGTCATCCATGGGACGCTGCACATCATCGGCGCCGACCACGAGATAGACCAGGGCGAGATGGAGGCGCTGGAGAACCAGTACTACAACGAACTCTGCTTCGGGGACTGAGCGGGCGGCCGTCATGTTCCGCCGCAGCACACTCAAGAGCTTCACCTGGGCCTTCGAGGGGATAGTCTACGTGCTGCGCACCCAGCGCAACATGAAGATCCATTTCACGGTGGCAGTGGTCGTGATGCTCGGCAGCCTCTTCTTCGAGCTGTCGCGGGCGGAGCTGATAGCCCTGCTGCTCACGGTCAGCTTCGTGCTGGTGATGGAGATGATCAACACCGCAATCGAGGCGGCCATCGATACCTTCGGCACCGCCTTCGACCCCATGGCCAAGATAGCCAAGGACGTCGCCGCCGGTGCAGTGCTGATCGCGGCGCTCAATGCCATCGCCGTCGCCTACCTGATCTTCTTCGACCGCCTGGAGGAACCGTCCCGCGCCCTGGTCACCAACGTGCGCCAGTCTCCCATGCACCTTTCCGTGATCGCCCTGGTGATAGTGCTGCTGCTGGTGATCATCGCCAAGGCGGTGACCCACAGGGGTACGCCTTTCAGCGGCGGCATGCCCTCGGGACACAGCGCCATCGCCTTTGCGGGCTGGACGGCGATAACCTTTATCTCCGCCTCCATGAACCACGGCATGCTGATTTCGCTGCTGGCGTTCATGATGGCGGTGCTGGTGGCTCAGAGCCGGGTCGAGTCAGGGGTGCATTCCCTTGCCGAGGTGTTCGCAGGCGCGGTGCTGGGTATTATCGTCACCACGATATTCTTCCAGCTCTGGGGATGACGGCGGGCGGGGTGTTTTCGTGAGCGAACTGGTGGTGCGCAGGCTTTTCAGGCTTGAGCCGGAAACGCTCGGGCGGCTGGCTGAACACGGGCGCGAATCGCTGGGCGAGGCGGCGCTGGACGAGTGGCTGCTGCCGGTGGCGGCGGCGTGGGGATTCCTGTTCGTCGGTGAACTCGACGGCGAGCCCGCGGGTTCGGCACAGGGTTTCCGTTGCTCCGATAAGGGCGACTTCTACCTGGACTGTTTCTATATCCGGCCGCGGTTCCGCAGGCGGTCCCTCGGCACTACCCTGCTGGGACAGGTATTGCAACTACTGGGGCATGAGGGCGGCCGGCGCCTGCTGGTGACGGCTGACCCGGAGAACGGGGCCGCCATGGCGCTCTACGATGCGGCGGGTTTCCAGGCGGTCGAGGAGCTCGGGGATTTCTATGGAAAGGGGCGGAGCAGGCTGCTGATGGCTGCCGCTCTGGGTGTGGAGGAGCCGCGATGAGTGACGGGCGGGATACACATGATTTTGCGGATACCGTTCCCGGCCCGGAAACCGGGCCCTTCCACTCCGGTTTCGCGGCGCTGGTGGGCAGGCCCAACACGGGCAAGTCGACGCTGGTGAACGCACTGGTGGGCGAGAAGGTGAGCATCACCTCTCCGAAGCCACAGACCACCAGGAACCGCATCGCCGGCATCATCAACGGCCCGGGCTGCCAGGTCGTGCTGCTGGACCTGCCCGGTTTCCAGAAACCGCGCGACCTGTTGACTGGGCGCATGCAGGAGGCGGTGGAGGCGACGCTGGCGGAGGTGGACCTGATACTGTTCATGCTCGACGCGTCGAAAGCTATCGGCGCCGGCGACCGTTTCGTGGCTGACAGCGTCTTCGCCGCGGGGACACCGGTGATCGTCATTGTCAACAAGATCGACCTGGTGGGACGCGGCAGGCTGCTGCCACAGCTGGATGAGGCATCGAGGCTGGGGGATTTCCGGGAACTGTTTCCCGTGAGCGCCCTCACGGGCGAGGGACTGGAACCGCTGTTGACGGCCATAGCCGCCGATCTGCCGGAAGGGCCCAGGTATTATCCGGAGGACATGGTTACCGACCAGCCGGAGGCGATGCTGGTGGCGTAGCTGGTGCGGGAGCAGGTGATCAGGCTGACCCGGGAGGAGGTGCCTCACGCGGTGGCGGTGGAGGTCCTGTCCATGGAGCCGCGCGGCGAAGGCGGCCTGGTGGATATCGAGGCAGCCGTGCTGGTGGAGAGGGATTCGCAGAAGGGCATCATCGTCGGCAGGCAGGGGCGCATGATCAGGGAGATCGGAACCCGCGCCCGCAGGGAGATCCAGGCGCTGCTGGGTTCGCGCGTCTACCTGGACCTGGTGGTGAAGGTGAGAAAGAAGTGGCGCAACGATGAGCGGCGCCTCGGAGAGTTGGGGTTATGACGCGGAACAGCGTTCCGGCGCTTGACCCCTGTGATAATATGAGTTTGCTATAGTTCCGCGAGCGTCGGCCCTTTTCGGGAAGAGCCGGGCGGCGGAACCGGACCGCTTCTGATCGGAGGCCATTGATGGCTTTAAGAATAGAGGAACTGGCCAAGACCATCGACCACACGATGCTCAGGCCCGAGGCCACGCGCACCGATATCGAGCAGGTCTGCGACGAGGCCAGGGAGCACCATTTCGCTTCCGTATGCATATTCCCGGCCTGGGTGCCGCTGGCGGCGAACCTGCTGAAGAGCGATGACGTCAAGGTCTGCACCGTTCTCTCGTTTCCCTTCGGCGGAGACACCACCCGCACCAAGGTCAGGGCGGCCGAGAACGCTGTCGGCGTGGGGGCCGACGAGGTGGAGTTCGTCATCAATATCGGCGCCATGCTCTCCGGGAACTTCCGGCTGGTGCGTGACGAGATCGCCTCCGTGGTGCGCGCCGTGAGGATGAAGAGCGTCAATGTCGGCAAAGGCCTGGTGCTGGTGAAGGTGATCATCGAGGCCTGCTACCTGGACAAGAAGCTGATGCGCCTCGCCTGCAAGATGATCGAGGACGGCGGCGCCGATTTCGTCAAGACCTCCACCGGCTTCGGCCCCGAGGGCGCCACCGTATCCGCGGTCGAGCTCCTGCGTGATGAACTTTCGGAGGGCATCGGCGTCAAGGCCGCCGGCGGTATCGTCACCGATGAGGACGCGGAGACGATGATCAACGCCGGCGCCGCCCGCCTGGGCACCAGCTCCGCCGTCGCTATCATGAAAGAGTTCTCCGAGACCAAGGGCGAATAGCCCGGTTGCCTTGGCAGACCCCATCGCCATATCCGACCTCACCTTCGACGCCGACGGACTGATACCGGCCATCATCCAGGAATACGCCAGCGGCGAGGTGCTGATGATGGCGTTCATGAACAGGGAGTCGCTGCAGAAGACCCTGGATTCGGGCCGCACATGGTTCTGGAGCCGTTCGCGCCGGGAACTCTGGAACAAGGGGGCCACCAGCGGCCACTATCAGGAGGTCAGGGGCATCCGCTACGACTGCGACCTGGACTGCCTGCTGATACTTGTGGACCAGGAAGGCCCTGCCTGCCATACCAATGAACACAGCTGTTTCCACAGGGCCCTGGACGGCTCCCGCATCGGACCGGCGGGCTTCGAGGCGCTGACGAAACTCTTCGAGCTGGTGAAGCAGCGGCGGGAGCAGGCGCCGGCAGGCTCATACACGGGCGAGCTTTTTGACAAAGGTACCGACGCCATCCTCGCGAAGGTGGAAGAGGAGTCGTCGGAGCTGATAGCGGCCGCCGGGGGCGGCGGCCCGGAAGAGGTCAGGCACGAGGCGGCGGACCTTCTCTACCACCTGACGGTGCTGCTGGCCGACGCGGGCGTCGAGCTTGAAGACGTGCGGGAGGAGCTGCTGAAGCGATGGAAATGAACGGGGCAAACGCCGGTGCTGCGAGCCTCGAGATAAAGCCGTCCCTGGAAGAAGTCCGCGCCCTGGCCCGCGATTACAACCTGATTCCCGTCTACCACAGCTTCATCTCCGATCTGGAGACGCCGGTGTCGGCTTTCCTGAAGCTGGGCCACAGGGACAACTCCTTCCTGCTGGAGAGCGCCGAGCAGGGTGAGCGCATCGGCCGCTATTCCTTCCTCGGCTGCGACCCCAGGGCCATCATCCGCTTCAGCGACGGTGAGCTGACCATCACCGAGGAAGACGTCGAGACCGTCATGGCGGTGGATGACCCCTTCAGGGCTATAGAGGATTACATGTCCCGCTACCGGGCGCCGGAGCTGGAGGGGCTGCCGCCCTTCATCGGCGGCGCCGTCGGCTCCTTCGGCTACGAGCTGGTGCGCTGGATCGAGCAGCTGCCGCCGGCGGGGCCCGACGAGCTGGGGTTGCCGGACATGGCGTTCATGGTCTCCGACTCCATCGTCATCTTCGACCACCTCAAGCACACCATCGTATTGCTGGCCAACGTCTTCATCGAAGGGGATACAGATATCGAGGAGGCCTATGAACAGGCCTGCGGCCGCGTGCGGCGGCTCAAGCAGCTGCTCCGGAAGCCGCTGGCAGCTGCGGCGGAGAACCGGCGGCCGGCCCTGGAGGAACCGACGTCAAACTTCGAGCGCTCCGGGTTCGAGGCGGCTGTGGAACGGGTCAAGGAATATATCTTCGCGGGCGACGCCTTCCAGGTGGTGCCGTCCCAGCGCTTCCAGGTAGACGTGGGCGTCTCACCCTTCGGCATCTACCGCGGCCTGCGCACGGTCAACCCCTCGCCCTACATGTACTACATCAACTTTGCGGATTTCGCCCTGGTGGGTTCCTCCCCCGAGCCGTTGATAAAGGTGGACCGCGGCTGGGTGGAGACCCGGCCCATCGCCGGCACCCGGCCCCGCGGCGCCACGCCTGAGGAGGACAAGCAGCTGGCGGACGACCTGCTGGCGGACGCCAAGGAGCGCGCCGAGCACATCATGCTGGTGGACCTGGGCCGCAACGACCTGGGCAGGGTATGCGAGCCGGGGACGGTGGAGGTGGTGGACCTGATGCGCATCGAATATTATTCCCACGTGATGCATATAGTCACCGTCGTCGTGGGCAAGCTGCGGCAGGGGCTGAAGGCGACGGACGCCCTCAGGGCCGCCTTCCCTGCGGGGACGGTCTCCGGCGCCCCCAAGATCAGGGCCATGGAGATAATCAACGAGCTGGAGCCCTCCCGTAGGGGCCCCTACGCGGGCGCCATCGGTTACCTGAGCTTCAGCGGCGAGCTGGATACCTGTATCTGCATCCGCACTATCATCGTCAAGGACGGCACGGCCTACGTGCAGGCCGGCGGTGGCGTCGTCGCCGACTCGGTGCCGGCTAACGAGTACGAGGAGACCCGCAACAAGGCCCGGGCCATGTTCAGGGCCATCGAGCTGGCCCAGGGGCAGGAGGAGTGGGAATAAATGACCGCCGACGTGCTGGTAGTGGACAATTACGATTCCTTCACCTACAACCTGGTGCAGTTCCTGGGGGAGCTGGGCGCATCGGTGGACGTGCACCGCAACGACCGCATCACGCCGGAGGAGATCGGGGAGCGCGCTCCCGGCCACATCGTCATCTCCCCGGGTCCCTGCACGCCCAACGAGGCGGGTATCTCCATGGACGTGGTGCGCGTCCACGGCGGCCGCATACCGATACTGGGCGTCTGCCTGGGGCACCAGTCCATCTGCCAGGTTTTCGGCGGCGAGATTCTGCGGGGGGAGGAGCCGGTGCACGGCAAGACCTCGCTGGTGCACCACGACGGCAGGACCATCTTCTCCGGCGTGAAGAGCCCCCTGGAGGCGACGCGTTACCACTCGCTCATCGTCGGCACGCCGCTTCCCGAGGTGCTGGAGCTCAGCGCCTGGACCGATGACGACGTGGTCATGGGTGTCAGGCACCGGACGCTGCCGGCGCTGGAGGGGGTCCAGTTCCATCCGGAGAGCATCCTCACCGCCACCGGCAAACAGATACTGGCGAATTTCCTGGAAATGACGGTCGCGGAAGGCGGCGAATGACCATGGGAGGTGGACGGGGATGCCCAACGAGATCCTGACATACGCCATCGACCGCCTGGCCGGTGGCAGTGATCTGACGGAGGCGGAGGCCGAGTCGGTGCTGGAGCAGATAATGTCCGGCAACGTCGGCGAGGCGCAGACCGCCGGGTTCCTGGTGGCGCTCAGGGCCAAGGGCGAGAGCGTGGACGAGATCGTCGGCCTGGCGCGCACCATGCGCCGTTTTTCCCTGGCGGTGGCGGCACCGGACGTGCAGCTTGTGGATACCTGCGGCACCGGCGGCGACAGGTCCAATACCTTCAACATCTCGACCACCGCCGCCTTCGTGGTGGCGGGGGCCGAGGGGCTGGTGGCCAAGCACGGCAACCGCAGCGCCACCAGCCAGTGCGGCAGCGCCGACGTGCTGGAGGCCCTGGGGGCCGACCTGGAGCTTTCGGCGGAGGACGTGGCCCGCTGCATCGAAGAGGTGGGCATCGGCTTCATGTTCGCACCGGTGCACCACCAGGCGATGAAGCACGTGGTGCCGGTGCGCAGGGAACTGGGGGTGCGCACCATCTTCAACTTTCTCGGCCCCCTGACCAACCCGGCCGGAGCCCGTTTCCAGCTGATCGGCGTTTCGGACCGCGCCTACCTGGAGGTGATCGCCGAATCCCTGGCCAGGCTCGGCTGCGAACACGCGCTGGTGGTCCACGGGCAGGACGGGCTCGACGAGATCTCGATCGGCGCCGCCACGGACGTGGCTGAGGTGGGCGCAGGCAAGGAGATGTCCGTCTATACCATCAAGCCGGAGGACTACGGTATCGAGCGCACCGAGGGCATCGAGATGCTGGCGGGAGGCTCGGCTGCGGATAATGCGGAGATATTGAGGAACATCCTCGGGGGCGAGACGGGCGTCAGGCGGGACATCGTGGTCCTGAACGCCGGCGCGGCCCTTTACACGGTGGGCGTCGCCGGTGACATCGCCTCCGGCGTCCAGATGGCGGCCGAGAGCATCGACTCGGGAGCGGCCCTCGGCAAGCTGCAGGCCTTTATCGAGGCGACACAAGCCGGGAGCTGATGGAGTGCTGGATTTCCTGGAAAGCCTCCTGGAAACTACGGCAGCGGACCTGGACGAGCGCAAGCGGCGGTTTCCGGCTGAAAGCCTGCGCCAGGCCATCGCCGCAGGCGGCGGGACAGGCAATACGGGTGCCGGCGGCGATACGGCGGAGGGCGGCGGCAGCTTCTCGCGGGCGCTGGCCCGTGAGGGTATCTCCGTGATAGCCGAGTTCAAGCGCGCCTCGCCCTCGAAGGGCGATATCAGGCCCGATGCCGATATCGCCGCAGTGGCCGCGGCCTACGAACGCGCCGGGGTGTCGGCCATGTCCGTGCTCACGGAGGAGCGGCATTTCCGCGGCAGCCTCGACGACCTGCGGGCGGCGCGGCGGGCCTGCGGCCTGCCGTTGCTGCGGAAGGATTTCATCATCGACGGCTACCAGCTGCTGGAGGCCGCGGCTGCCGGCGCCGACGCCGTGCTGCTGATAGCGGCGGCGCTGGACGACGACCGGCTCGCAGGGCTTCAGCGGGATGCGGAGGCCGTCGGACTGGAATGCCTGGTGGAGGTGCATGACCGCAATGAGCTGGAGCGGGCGCTGGAAACGGCGCCGGCGATCATCGGCATCAATAATCGTGATCTCAGGACCTTCGATGTGGATTTAGGGAGAAGCCTAAATCTGATAGAGTTAGTGCCCGATGATGTTATTGTGGTCGGTGAGAGCGGCATCAGTGACAGGAAGGACGTATCACGGCTCGCCGAGGCGGGTTTTGACGCCATCCTCGTCGGCGAGACCCTCATGCGCGCCCCCGACCCCGGCAGAAAGATAGATGAGCTGCTGTCATTCCACTGATTCGAACGGTTTCTCCGGCTGCCACGTGGGTAATCAGTCCTGCTGTTGGCTATAGAGGAAAATATACTGAACCGTCGAAGCTTATCTCCAGTCCCGCCGGGAAAGATTGTGCTTGTCCGATAATTTATGGCCGGTCTCTTTAAGAAAAAGCCGAAGAAGGACGAGGAGCAGGAACGAAAGCCTCCCGCTGAAAGCAGCGAGGCTGCAGCTGAATCCTCACAGGGGGAGCCCAGGAAACCCAAGGGCCCCAGGAAGCCCCTTTTCGCGAAAAAGAAGAAGAAAGCGGCCGCGCCGTCAGAACCCGTGACGGCAACCGAATCCGGAACAGTTCCGGAACCCGGCCCCGAGCCCAAGCCCAAGCCCAAGCCCGAAGCCAAGCCCGAAGCCGGAACGGAGAAACCCGGGAAGCGCGGCCTCTTCAAGCGCAAGAGCAAGGATAAAGGCGAAGAAGAGGTAGAGGGTAAGGCGAAACGTGAGGAAAAGGGCGTTCCGCCGCCGGAACCAAAGAAAAAAAAGAAGAAACGCGGCGGCTTCGGTGGGTCCAGGTACAGTCCTGTGGGGCTTGATATCGGCAGGGGATCCATCTCCGCCGTGCGCCTGCAGCATACGGCCGCAGGTTCAGTGATCCACTCCGCAGCTCTGGACCAGCTCCCCGAGGGCATCATCAACGAGGGAGAAGTGATCGACGTCGCGGCGCTGGCCACGGCGCTGAAGAATTTCTGGAAGACCTACAAGATCAGGGGCAGGAAGGTATCGCTGGGCCTGGCGAGCCAGAAGGTGGTAGTGAGGACGCTGGACTTCCCCATGCTTGACAAGAAGGAGTTACGGCAGGCCATCGAGTACCAGGCCCAGGATTACATCCCCATTCCCATCGAGGAGGCCGTCTTCGACTTCCACGTGATGGGGCGCTTCACGGACGAGGATGGTGTGGAGAAGCAGAAGGTGCTGGTGATAGCCGCCCAGAAGGTGATGGTGATGAATTTCATCGACGCCATCAAGAAGGCCAAGCTCACCATCGACGGTATCGACCTGCAGGCCTTCGCCATGTTGAGGACCTTTTCCACGCGCAGCTTCCTGGATGCGGGCGCGCCCAGCGGACAGGCGACGGCCATCGTCAACGTGGCCTCGGATGTGACGAACATGATCATCGAGACCAACGGCGAGCCGCAGTTCACGCGTATAACCTCTTTCGGCGGCGACGATTTCACGCGCGCCGTCCAGGAACAGACCGGCGTCTCCTTCGCCGAGGCGGAGTTGCTGAAGGCGCAGGTAGGTCTGGCGGCGCCGAACCAGACGGGAAACCAGACGGGCGGTGAACCGCTGACGGACGGCGGAACGCCGACGGATGACGGATCCGGCGGTGACTTGCCCGGCGGCGATGGCCCCGAAGGCGAAGGGCCGCCGGATAGCGGTCCCCCGGAAGACGGTCCCCCGGAAGACGGTCCCCCGGATGAGAGCGCCCCGCCACAGGGCGGAGATTTCCTCGAGGGGCCGCCCATCGGCGGGCCGGAAGATTCTCCCGGCACCCCCGGTGAGGGGGCGGGAACGTCTCCGGGAGAGGGTGGAGGTGTTCCCCCGGGAGAGGGCGGGGAGGGCGAAGCCGGTCCCGGTTCACAAGGCGAGCTGGACTGGCCCGAGGTCCACGCTGAGGATGAGGACAAGGAAAGGGAGATGGTGGTCAGGCGGGCTCTCGAGATCACGGCCGATTCGTTCGCCGAGGAACTGCGCCGCTCCCTGGATTATTACATGTCGCAGGACGATTCATTGCCCATCGGCCGATTGTTGCTCAGTGGCGGTGGCTCCCTGCTGCCGAACCTGGTTGCCCATCTTTCGCAGATATTCCCCTTCCCGGTGGAGCTTGGGAACCCGCTGGCGAGGATCACGCAGAACAAGTCGGACCTTTCCGATGACGAGCTCAGGGCCTTGGCGCCCAGGCTGGCCATCGCCATCGGACTGGCGCTCGAGGACGAGGAGTAGATGTGCCGAGAGTAAACCTGGTACCGATTGAAGAACAGCATAAGGAGTTCCGGCGCAGGTTCGTAATCGTGCCCGTGGCGGGCGCTGCGATCCTGCTTATCGCCATGGGTGCAACCTATGTTTATCTCGACCGCCAGGTCATCAGCACGGACAAGGAATACAACGACCTTGTCCAGAACAACGCCAAGCTCGCCCCCCAGGTGAAGGAACTGGAATCATACGAAGAGAAACAGTCGGAGAAACAGGCGCGGCTGAACAGTGTCGTCGAGCTCTACTCGCAGCGGGTGCGCTGGTCGCGGATTCTCGACGATCTCGCCTTCGTTGTGCCCTCCGAGGTCTGGTTCGAAGAGATCGAGGGCAAGGTTCCCAACCTGATCGCCGGCGGGGACAAGAAAGCCGACAAGGACGCGCTCGACTATGACTTCGTTGTGCGTGGCAACACCAACGACATGGATTACGTCGCAATCCTGATGGTGAGGATGGGTTTGATACCAGGGCTGCGCGATATCAGGCTGATCACCTCCGAGCTGGAGCAGACCGACGCAGGCAGGCTGGCGTACCGGTTTGAGATCGGCGCCACACTGAGCGATGTCGGTGAACTGCAGAAACCGGCCGTCGCTCCCAGCACCGGCGAGGACGGACCGTCCGATACGACTACGGGCACTACGGGAACGGGGACCACCGGCACTACGGGAACAAGTACCGGCGGTTCCTCCAGCACAACCGGGACTGACACCACCGGGACCGGGAGCTCCACCAACACGACGGGGAATTGACCCGCATGGAGACTGAAGCGTGAAGCGAAGGGACATATACATACTTGTGGGGCTGGGCGTGCTGGTGATTATCGTCGCCTGGTATTTCCTGATCATCAGCCCCAAGCGCGATGAACTTGCCGAGGCGAAGGACAGGCGCGATACGGAGCAACGCAAGTTCGAGACCGACAGGGCCCGCGTTGAGCGACTGCCAGAGGAGCGCAGCGCCGCGCGTCAGGCTACCGAGGACCTGTTGAAGATCAACAAGCTGGTGCCGGTGGACGAACAGATTCCATCGCTGATTATCGAGCTCAACAACAGCGCCAACCAGGCCGGCATCGATTTCGTGAAGATCACGCCTTCCACGGAGGTTGTCGTGGGCAACGAGACTGTCGTACCGCTGGACCTGACGTTCGAGGGTCGCTTCTTCGATGTCAACGATTTTCTCTACAGGGTGGAGAATTATGCAAGGATCGAGGGTTCGGACGTCAATGTCAGCGGCCGTTTCGTCAGCGTAGTGGAGATCCTGATGCAGGAAGCCGATTACCTGGAATGGCCGAACGTTACCACGAAGCTGGGTGTGAACACTTACATGACCAGCCCGCCGCCGCAGGGGGCTTCAGCGGATCGCGCCAAGAGAAGCAGTTCTGACGGGCAGACCGAGCAGGCGGCGGCGGAAGCGCAGGCCGGCCAATAGGGCGGGCGAGTCATGTCAACAGGGCAGGCAAGCCATGGACCTGCCGGAGGAAGATGAGTTACTGATGCGGGAAATGATCGACAGAGTGAATAGCATGAAAAGTTCGCCGCTGCTGGCTGCCGTCGTCGCCCTGGTGCTGGTGATGGTCTCCACGGGGCTGGCAGTATCCTGCGGCGAGGACGAGACACCGACGCCGCCGGCCAAGGAAAAGACTCAGATAGACACGAAAACCAAGGCGGAGACGACCATCGTCAAGGAGAAACCGTCATCGAGTTCATCCAGCCAGTCCTCCCAGGCGCCCAGCAGTCCTGGAAGCGCATCCACCATGTGGACACGCGTTTTCTCGCGCAAAGACCCCTTCGTGCAGCAGGAGGGCCGGCCTGCACCTTCTTCGTCAGGGACAGTGACGCCGTCATCCGGGTCGACATCGCCGACGACGTTCCCGACAACCACCACCGGCGGCACGACCACCAGCGGCGGCAGCACAGGTGGCTCTACGGGAGGCACGACCGGGGGAACCACCGGCGGCACCACCGGCGGCACTACGGGAGGCACTTCCGGGGGTACGAGCGGCGGCACCACAGGCGGCACCTCGGGTACACCTTCCAAGTAGAACCGGCAATGCGCCCCGTGGCCGCGCCCGGCCAAGCCTCCCGCACGGTTTTGTGTTCTATTAGATGCTGTGAAAGTGATGGGAGCGGAAAAGCATGAGACTGGCATATACCACGGCAGGTGAATCTCACGGACCGGAACTGACTGCGATCGTCGAGGGCATCCCCTCCGGGCTCGGGCTCGAAGCCGTGCACATCAACAACGACCTCTCGCGCCGGCAGCTTGGCTACGGACGTGGCGGCAGGATGAAGATAGAGACGGACAGGGCCGTGATCACGGCCGGTGTCAGGCACGGTCTGACACTGGGGTCACCTGTCGCGTTGCGCATTGAGAACGCCGACTGGAAGAACTGGCGGGGGGTGATGGGTCCTGACGAGCCCGGCGATGACACAGAACGGGACCGAGTGACCGTTCCCAGGCCCGGCCATGCGGATCTTGCGGGAATCCAGAAGTATTGCCACGTGGATATCCGCAACGTACTCGAGCGCGCCAGCGCCCGGGAGACGGCAGCCAGGGTTGCGGTGGGAGCGATTGCGCGCAGACTGCTTTCGGGTTTCGATGTCACCGTTGTCAGCCATGTAATCCGGATAGGTTCTGCGCGCTACGACGCCGGTAAGCCCCTCAGCCTTGAGGATTTCGCCGCGGTCGATGAATCGCCGGTGCGCTGCCTGGACGAGGAAGCCACTGAAGCGATGAAACAGCGTATCGATGAGGCGCGCGAGAACGGCGAGTCGGTGGGCGGCATATTCGAAGTGCAGGCTTTCGGCCTGGTGCCTGGATTAGGTTCGCATGTATCGGGACCAGAGAGGCTGGGCGGACGCGTCGGCGGCGCGCTGATGAGCATTCCCGCCATCAAGGGGGCCGAGGTGGGCGCGGGCTTCGCCCTGGCGGGCATGCCCGGTTCGGAAGCGCACGACGAGATTTTCTTCCGCAAGGATGGGGGATACTTCCGTCAGACCAATGCAGCAGGCGGGCTGGAAGGCGGCATGACCAACGGAGAGCCGCTGGTGGTGCGTGCATGCATGAAGCCGATACCGACGTTGACACGGCCACTGAAGTCCGTCGATATCCGCGATGGCGCCGAGGTGCCTGCGCACAAGGAGCGCAGCGATGTCTGTGCCGTGCCTGCCGCCGCCGTGGTGGGCGAGGCGATGGTGGCGATCGAGCTGGCGCGGGCGATGCTCGACAAGTTCGGCGGCGACTGCGTGGCCGACCTGCGTGAGGCGTACCTGGCCTATCTCAGGAGGTTGAGGGGCAGTTGGCCCCAGCAGTAATCATCATCGGCTTCATGGGGACGGGCAAGACCGCCGCCGGAGAGCAACTGGCGCGCAGGCTGGGCTGGCGTTTTGTGGACGCAGACCGCAAGCTCGAGGCAGCCATGGGCATGAGCATCGCCGAGGCGTTCGCGTCACGCGGAGAGGAATATTTCAGGGAGCTGGAGGAGCGCCTGGTGCTGGAGCTGCTGGACGAGGCCCAAGAAGCCGTGGATGGCAGCGTCATCTCGCTCGGCGGCGGCGCGGTCACTGGGAAAAAAGTCCGCGAGCGACTGGAGGATGAGCCGCTTGTGATAATGCTTGATGAGGATGTCGAGACGGCCTTCGCAAGGGCAAGCGACGGTTCGCGTCCGCTGGCAGCAGAAGCGGCTGGTTTCAGGCGCCTTTACGATGAGCGCACTTATCTTTACCGGCAGGCAGCGAAGCATTCGATAGATACCAGGGGGAAGGATGTGGAGGCGGTGGCCGAAGAGATGGCGGCTATCGTCGTGCAGGAGGCGCAGGGGAAATGATACAGCTGCTTGCCAGCACCAGGAGCAAGGAATATCCCATATACCTGAGCGGCGGCGCCGCCTCGGATGTGGGCAGCCTCTGGTCATCACAGGGGCGCGGCGGCAAGCTGGTGATCATCACCGACAGCAACGTGGCTGAACTCTGGCTGCGTAAGGTGGAGGCGTCCATGGATGATGCAGGCATCACTGCCAGCAGCATCATCGTGGAGGCGGGCGAGGCTGCCAAGAGCCTGGAGCGGGCAGCCGAGCTCTATTCGAAGCTCTTCGCGCTAAACGTGCGCAGGCGTGACGCCGTCTGCGCCCTCGGCGGCGGAGTCGTCGGCGACCTCGCCGGCTTCATCGCCAGCACCTACATGAGGGGTATCGGCCTGGTTCAGGTGCCGACGACGCTGCTGGCCCAGGTTGACAGCAGTATCGGCGGCAAGGTCGGCATCAACATCGACGAGGCCAAGAACTACGTTGGCAGCTTCTACCAGCCGGACATGGTGGTCACTGATCCGGATCTCCTGCGGACGCTGCCGGACGCACAGCTGAAGGAGGGGCTGGCCGAGGTGGTCAAATACGCCATGCTCAGCGGCGAGGATTTCTTCGCCGCCATGGAGAGCAGCTACGAGAAGTTCCTTGGAATGGACATGGCTTTCGTGGAGCCGGTGGTGCGCCGTTGCATCGAATACAAACTTGCGGTCGTCTCCGAGGACGAGCGCGACCTGGGACGCAGGGCCGTTCTGAACCTTGGGCATACGGTGGCTCATGGCATCGAGACCGCCGGCGGCTACGAGCGCTATTCCCATGGGCAGGCGGTCTCGCTGGGGCTGTTGGCCGCCGCCAGGCTCTCCAGCGAGATATTGCAGCTGGATGCAGCCTATGGTGAGCGCTTGCGGGTGCTGCTCGAGGCCCTGGGCCTGCCGGTAGAGATGCACGGTGTCGACCCTGCCCTGGTCCTGAGATCCATGGCCAGCGACAAGAAGGCCGACGATGATTCCATCAACATGGTGCTGCTGGAGGAGCTGGGCAGGCCGGTCATTAACTGCGACGTGCCGCCGGGGCAGATGGAAGCGGTCGTCAGGGGACTGGGAGAAGATTGATGAGTATCGCGAGAAAACGCACCATCGCGCTGCTTCACGGAGTGAATCTGGATATGCTGGGCGACCGCGACCCCGAACATTACGGCGTCATCAAGCTGGGCGAGCTCGAGAGCGAGGTGGTCGCTGAGGCGCGGCGCTACGATATGATATGCCACACCTTTCAGACCAACCATGAAGGGGAGCTGGTGGAGAAGATCCATGAATACAGGAAACGGGTCGACGGCATGCTCATCAACCCGGGCGCCTGGACACACTACAGCTACGCCATCCACGACGCCCTGGAGCTGGTGGTGGCGCCTGTGATGGAGGTCCACCTCTCGGACGTTGCCGGCCGCAAGGAGGAATGGCGCCGTCATTCGGTGATCAGCGACGTCTGCGACATCACCATCTCCGGCAAGGGCGTCAAGGGTTATTTCGAGGCGATACGCTGGCTGGTGGCGAGGTTCAAGGAACAGGGTTAGATGCAGAGCGCCGCGGACACCCTGGTCACGCACCCGCCCAATGTCCGCTATCTCACAGGTTTCAGCGGCAGCTCCGGATGCGTGCTGCTCGGCAGGCGCCGCAGGCTCTTCTTCACAGATTTCCGCTACCGGCGCCAGGCCGAGCGCCAGGTGAAAGGTTATGATGTGCGCATCGTTGAGGGGGCGCTGCTATCAGGTTTCTGCGCCTATGTCCGCTCGCGACGGCTGAAGCTCGAGACCCTGGGTGTGGAGAGCAACCACATGAGCCACGCGGACTACCTGTTGCTCAGGCGCCGGCTCAAGGGAACCAGGCTCATCGACAACAGCGGCCTCGTTGAGAAGCAACGCCGCGTCAAGAGCCGCCGGGAGGTCGGCCGCATCAGGCGGGCGTCGGCCATCGCGGACGAAGCCCTGAGCAGGTTGAGGCGCCACAGGCTGACGGGCAGGAGCGAGCGCCAGGTGGCCTGGCTGCTGGAGTCTTTCATGCGCGAGGCCGGTTCGGGTCCCATGCCCTTCGAGATTATCGTCGCCTCCGGACACCGCAGCGCCATGCCTCACGGCGTCGCCGGCGAACGCATCATCCGCAAGCATGAACCGGTGGTCATCGACTTCGGCGCATCGGTGGACGGTTACTGCTGCGACATCACCCGCACCCTTGCCACCGGCAGGCTGTCGAAGCGCCAGCTGTTTATCTACGAGACCGTACGACAGGCGCAGCAGCTGGCCATCGAGGCGGCGAGGCCGGGTATGGCCTGCGCCGCCCTGGACAAGATCGCCCGTGACCATATCGGGGCGGCCGGTTTCGGGGACGCCTTTGGTCACTCCCTGGGGCACGGCGTCGGCCTTGAGGCCCACGAGCAACCGCTGCTGGCGCAGAAATCGTGGGACATACTGGAGGCCGGCATGGTGGTAACCATCGAGCCTGGCATCTATACGGGGCGCAGCGGCGTCCGCATCGAGGATACGCTGCTGATAACCGCCGAAGGCGCCAAACCGCTGACGTCTTTTACACGCTCCCCCCTTATAGTGTAAAATCCCTGTACCTCGTTTTTCCGTCCTTTTGACCCGTGGAGGGCCTTTTTGATATCTACGAACGACTTCAAGAACGGCATGGCCATCGAAGTCGATGGGAAACTCTTCTCCATCGTCGAGTTCCAGCATGTCAAGCCCGGCAAGGGAGGCGCCTTCGTGCGTACCAGGCTCAAGAACCTGGAGACGGGCAACGTGCTGGACAAGACCTTCAGGGCGGGGGAGAAGTTCCGCAAGGTCCATACATCGAGCAAGAAGATGCTCTACCTTTACTCGACGCCGGATGAAGTCGTGCTGATGGACAACGAGAGCTACGAGCAGCAATCGCTGCCGCCGGAGCTGGCGGGCGACTCCCTGGCCTTCGTCAAGGAGAACGAGGAAGTGGAGCTGAACCTGATCGACGGCGATCCGGTGGGGATTACTCCACCGATTTTCGTGGTATTGGAAGTAACAGAGACTGAACCCGGCCTCAAGGGGGATACGGCGAGCGGCGGCGGCTACAAGGACGCCACCGTCGAGACAGGCGCCGTGGTCAAGGTTCCCCTGTTCATGAACATCGGCGACAGCATCAAGATAGACACCCGCAGCGGTGAGTACGTGGAAAGGGCCTGACTCATGGTAAAAGCCAGGCGGATACTGATAACAGACACAACCCTCAGGGACGCGCACCAGTCCCTCTGGGCGACGCGCATGCGCACCGTGGACATGCTGCCGATCCTCCGCAAGATGGACGAGATAGGTTTCTATTCCCTTGAAGTCTGGGGCGGCGCCACTTTCGACAGCTGCCTGCGTTTTCTGGGCGAGAACCCCTGGGAACGGCTGCGCACCATCAAGCACCACTGTCCGAACACGCCGCTGCAGATGCTGCTGCGGGGGCAGAACCTGGTGGGCTACCGTCACTACGGCGACGAGATCGTGCGCAAGTTCGTAGCCCACGCCGCCGACAGCGGCATCGATATCTTCCGCGTCTTCGACGCCCTCAACGACATGCGCAACATCGAGACCGCCGCCGCCGCCATCAAGGAATCAGGCAAGCATTTCCAGGGTGCTGTCTCCTACACCATCAGCCCCGTCCACACCCTGGAACATTATCTGGAAGTGGCCCACAGGTTCGTGGAGATGGGGGCCGATTCCATCTGTATCAAGGACATGGCGGCGCTGCTCTCGCCCTTCCACGGCCAGGAGCTGGTGAGGCGTATCAAGGAGGAGATCGATCTGCCCCTGGAACTGCACTGCCACTACATCGGCGGCCTCGCTCCCATGACCTATCTCAAGGCCATCGAGGCTGGGGTGGACATCGTCGACACGGCCACGGTGCCGCTGGCCTTCGGCGCCAGCCAGCCTGCCACCGAGATGGTGGTCAGCGCTCTTTCCGGCACACCCTATGATACGGAACTGGAGCTGGAGGATCTGTTCGACATCGCCAAGTATTTCGAGGGCATACGCGAGAAGGGCGGCCACAAGCGCGGCGTCACCTCGCTTACCCACATGCAGGTTTATTCCCACCAGGTGCCCGGCGGCATGATCTCCAACCTGGAGAGCCAGCTCGCCGAGCAGAACGCCGCCGACAGGCTCAACGAGGTGCTGGACGAGATTCCCGTGGTCCGCGCCGAGGTGGGCTACCCGCCGCTGGTTACCCCCATGAGCCAGATCGTCGGCACCCAGGCGGTGCTCAACGTGCTCTCTGGGAAGCGCTGGCAGGTGGTTCCCGATGAGATGAAATCCTATTTACGGGGTAAATACGGCAAGGCCCCCGGGCCGATTGCGCCCGAGGTCATCGAGAAGGTGCTGGGCGACGAGAAGCCCATCACCGGACGGCCTGCGGATGATGTTCACGAGACCCTCGAGCAGTACGCCGGGGAGATCGGCGAACTGGCCCGCAATGAGGAGGACGTGATTACCTACGCCCTCTTCCCGGCGACGGCGCGCACCTATCTGGAGCAGCGCCACCACGGGGCGGAGGAGGATGTTTTCCTGACCGATTCAGACGAGTTGGAGAGTGGTACAACAATGGATGTAGACAAGATCAAGGAGCTGATTACCGCCATCGAGCAGTCCACTGTGGCCGAGGTGACCATCGAGGAAGGCGACACGCGTGTCACCGTGCGCAAGGGCGGCGAGGCCGCCGCGGGGACGGAGGCGCCACAGGCCTCAGGGCCGGCAGAGACCCCGGCGGGGACGGAGGTGTCCTCCGTGAGCAGCGACGAGGACGCAGGCGATTATTTCATCGTCAAGTCACCGATGGTTGGGACCTTCTACCGGGCCCCGTCACCTACCAGCGACCCCTTCGTGGAGGAAGGGGACGAGGTGAGGATCGGGCAGACCCTCTGCATCCTCGAAGCCATGAAGCTGATGAACGAGGTGACATCGGAGGTTGACGGCATCGTCAGGCGTATCATCCCCGAGAACGCTACACCGGTGGAGTTCGGACACCACCTGCTGTACATCGAGCCCGTGGAGCTTGATGAGACTGCGGAAGTCGAAGCGGAACTGGAAGCCTGAGAACCGGTCGACGTAATCACTTGATATCCAGGATACTCATAGCCAACCGGGGCGAGGTCGCCCTCAGGGTCATACGAGCCTGCAAGGAGCTGGGCATAACCTCAGTGGCTGTCTATTCGGAAGCGGATGTCCAGTCGTTGCATACCCTGGAGGCTGATGAGAAGGTCTGTATCGGCCCCGGTCCCGTAGTCGAGAGCTACCTGAGGATCCCCTGCATTATCGGCGCCGCCGAGATAACCGGTTGCGACGCCATCCATCCCGGCTACGGTTTCCTGGCGGAAAACCCGGATTTCGTCGAGGCCTGCGAGGAAAACGACCTCATCTTCATCGGGCCCAGCGCCGGTATCATGCGGCGCATGGGGGACAAATCCCTGGCCAAGCAGATAATGAAGCAGGCGCGCATTCCCGTGATTCCCGGTTCCGACGGCGCCGTGGCCGACGTGGCCGAGGCCTCCCGGCTGGCGCAGGAGTTCGGCTACCCGGTGCTGATGAAGGCATCGGCGGGCGGCGGCGGCCGCGGCATGCGCATGGTGGAGGGCCCGGAGCAGATGGAGAAGGCCTTCAACATGGCCAGCAGCGAGGCTGAGACCGCCTTCGGCGACGGCACCATGTATCTGGAGAAGGCCGTGCTCAACCCGCACCACGTGGAGGTGCAGGTGCTGGCGGACAAGGCCGGCTCCGTATTGACCCTGGGTGAGCGCGACTGCTCCATCCAGCGGCGCCACCAGAAGCTGCTGGAGGAATCGCCCTTCACCGCTGCTGGATGACGCCACGCGCCAGAAGATGGCCGAGGCGGCGATAGCGGCCTGCCGCGCCTGCGGCTACGAGAACGCCGGCACCATAGAGTTCCTGGTGGACGACATGCGCAACTTCTATTTCATGGAGATGAACACGCGCGTGCAGGTGGAGCATCCGGTCTCGGAGATGACCACCGGCGTCGACATCGTCCGCGAGCAGATAAGGATAGCCGCCGGCAGCACCCTGGAGATGACCGGCTCCGTCAGGACCCGCGGCCACGCCATCGAGCTGCGCATCAACGCCGAGGACCCGCACAACGACTTCCAGCCCAACACGGGCACCGTCAGCCGCTACGTCACCCCCGGAGGGCCGGGTATCCGCGTCGATTCCCACCTCTACGAAGGCTACGAGATTCCCATGTTCTACGATTCGCTGCTGGCGAAACTGGTGGTCTGGGACCAGGACCGCCCCGGAGCCATCAGCCGGGCGCTGAGGGCGCTGGACGAATACGTCATCGAGGGCGTGGTCACCAACAAGGATTTCTTCCGAGGCATACTGGAGAACCCGGATTTCGCCGCCGGCAGGTATACGACGGCCTTTCTTGAAGAGAACGCGCAGCCGCCTGCACCCTGACGCCGGCGGTGGTTGAGCGCAACGGACGGCGATGGTTGCGGCGTCCGGCCCGGGGCGGCCCCTGTCTGTTACAATATCCAGGGGTTTCCCGGATGGGCCGGGTTTCCCGCATAAGCGATGATCACACAAGTCAACACACAGGTTGATTCCGACATGGAAGAATCTCCGACAGCCTCGCGGCGCCAGGCACGCAGGGACGCCATGGTTGTACTCTATCAGCACGATCTCACCGGTGCCCCGCCCGAGCGCCTTTTCCGGGACCTGGAGCAGGACAGGGGTTACCCGGCTGCCGAGTTCACCCGGGAGATGGTCGCCGGGGTGCTGGCGGCGGCCGCTGAGCTCGACGGCGCCATCGACCGGGCTTCCAGCGGCTGGCCCGCCCACAGGCTGGCGGCCCTGGAGCGCAGCATCCTGCGCATTGCCGTCTATGAGATGCTGCGGCGCGACGATATCCCCATGGAGGTCAGCATCGACGAGGCGGTGACGCTGGCGAAGCGCTACAGCTCACGCGAGGCCGGCTCGCTGGTGAACGGCATACTCAGCCAGGTCGCCGGGGAGGTCTCAGGGAATGAATAATGAGAATGACAGGCAGGGCGCCGGCGAGGAGCTCACCGAGGCCCTGGAAGAGACGCTGGCAGGTCTGAATCGTTCCATCGAGAGGATGGAGGAGATAGTACGCAGGCTTGAGGCGGGGGATCCGGACTGGCAGGAGAATATCGAACTGCTGGCTGAGGCCAACGAACTGGCTTCCGCCAGCAACCGGAAGCTCGACCAGGTCGTCCAGGATGTCGTCTACGGCGGCGATGAGGAGGAAGCGGAGGGGGAGCCGGTTGAGGACGCAGGAGACTGACGCGGTCACCGTGGCCTATCCTGAACATCTGGCGCAGATGCTCGATGATTTTATCCGCGGGCTCGATTATGGCGAGGATGCGCCTGTTTCACGCCTGAGCGAGGCCATGGGTTATTCACTGCTCGGCGGCGGCAAGCGCATCAGGCCCGTGCTGCTGATGGCCACCGGCGCCGCCTTCGGGCGCGACCCGCGGGAGTTGCTGCCGACCGCCGCCGCTCTCGAGATGATCCACACCTATTCCCTCATCCATGACGACCTGCCTGCTTTTGACGACGACGATCTCAGGCGCGGCAAACCTACCTGTCACGTGAAGTTCGGCGAGAACGTCGCCATTCTCGCCGGCGATGCTCTGTTCGCGGAGGCGTTCACGCTCATCTGTGAGCGCCAACGGGATGATCCCGCGGTGCTGCTGGCGGTGATGGGGGAGATTGCCGAGGCTACCGGCGTCAGGGGCATAGCCGGCGGGCAGTACCTCGATGTATGCGGAATCGAGGGGAACGGGCCCGAGACCGTGCAGAAGCTGCACTCGCTGAAGACCGGCAGGCTGATCATCGCCTGCGTGCGCTGCGGCGCCATGTTGTCCGGAGTGGGGGAACGGCATATCGGAAAGCTGACGGATTTCGCCGCCGAGCTTGGTTTGCTATTTCAGATAAAAGACGATATTTTGGATGTGGTCGGCGAGACGGCCATGCTGGGAAAGCAGGCTGGCGCCGACGCCAGGCTGCAACGGCACACTTACGTCAGCGTCTACGGCCTGGAAGAGGCCGAAAGGCTGGCCGGCAGCTCCCGCGACAAGGCCCTGGAGGCCCTGGGCAGGATCGAGGGGGAGACCGGAGAGCTGGCAGGCATCACCAACTTCATCTACGAACGGCAGAAATAGCGATGTCACTTCTCGACCAGATCAATTCCCCCGCCGACCTCAAGCGTCTCAACGATCGCGAGCTGCAGGTGCTGGCGGACGAGATCAGGGAATTCATGATCGGCGCCGTTTCCAAGTCCGGCGGGCACCTGGCGCCCAGCCTCGGGGTCGTGGAGTTGACGCTGGCGCTCCACAGCGTTCTGGACAGTCCGCACGACAAGATAATCTGGGATGTGGGACACCAGTGCTATACGCACAAGATAATCACCGGCCGCGCCGACGAATTCCACACCATCAGGCAGCATGGCGGGCTCTCGGGGTTTCCCAACCGGCGGGAATCGGAGCACGACGTCATCGGCACCGGCCATAGTTCCACTTCCATCAGCCACGGGGTGGGCGTGCGCGAGGCCATCAGGCTGGCGTCGGGCGGCGAGGCCGAGGGCCATGTCGCCTGCGTCATCGGCGACGGCGCCCTCACCGGCGGCATCGCCTACGAGGCGCTCAACCAGGCGGGGCACCTGAAGACGCCGCTGATGGTGATACTCAACGATAACGAGATGTCCATCAAGGCCAACGTCGGCGCCATATCACAGTATCTCAACAGGTTGCGCCTGGACCCAACCCTTTACCGGATACGCGAGGATTTCGAGCATGGGCTGGAGCGCATCCCCGGCATCAGGGGCCTCAAGAGCATCAAGGAGGGCATGAAGGCGCTGATGGTGCCGGGCATGCTCTTCGAGGAACTGGGTTTCGCTTACGTGGGCATCATCGACGGGCACGACATCAAGGCGCTCAGAAAGAGCCTCAAGGCCGCCATGGAGATCGAGCGGCCGGTGCTGATCCATATCAAGACCACCAAGGGCAAGGGCTACGAGCCCGCAGAGGCGCATCCGGACACCTTCCACGGCATCGCGCCTTTCCAGGTAGGGACGGGCGAGACCATCAAGCAGCCAGGCCCCATCAGCTACACGGAGGCTTTCGGCCGGGGCCTGACACGCATGGCTGCCGAGGATGAGCGCATCGTCGCCATCACCGCCGCCATGTCCTCGGGTACAGGCCTTTACCATTTCGAACAGGAATTTCCGGACCGCTTCTACGACGTGGGCATCGCCGAGGAACACGCTGTCGCCTTCGCCGCCGGCCTCGCCATCGGCGGCTACAAGCCCGTGGTCGCTGTATATTCCACCTTCATGCAGCGGGCCTTCGATCTGATGATCCAGGACGTGGCGCTGCACCGGCTGCCCGTGGTCTTCGCCATGGACCGCGCCGGACTGGTGGGGGATGACGGCCCTACGCACCACGGGGCCTTCGACCTGGGCTACCTGAGGCTGGTTCCGGGCTTGACCGTGATGGCGCCGAAGGACGAGGCCGAGCTGCAGCACATGCTGTATACGGCGCTGCAGCTGGATGGCCCCTGCGCCATCCGCTATCCGCGCGCCGCGGGAAGGGGCGTCGCCATGCCCGAGAGCTTTGAGCTGCTCGAGGCGGGCAAGGCGGAGGTGATCGACCGTGGCGAGGGCGCGCTGCTGCTGGGTATCGGCAGCGGCACCGCCATCTGCTCCCGGGCGGCACGCCTGCTGGCCGAGCGCGAGGGCCTGAGGCCGACGGTGATGAACGCGCGCTTCCTGAAGCCCCTGGACGAGGGGCTCATCAGGGAACTGGCCGCCGAGCACGAGGTCGTGGTCACGGTGGAGGAGAGCACGGCCATGGGCGGATTCGGCGCCGCGGTAAGCGAACTGTTCTCCGAGGAGCCGGTGCCGGTAAGGCGCTTCGCCATACCGGACCGCTTCATTCCCCATGGCAACCGCAAGCAGCTGCTGGAGGAGATCGGGCTCACGCCCGAGGCCGTGGCCGCTTACGTCAGCGGCAGGCTGCTTGAGCGCAAGGTCGTCGCTTCAAAACACTGGAAGGTATCGGGACAGGAATAGGCGCGGCCGGAGGCTGACAATGAAACAGCGTCTCGACAGGATCCTCGTCCAGCGGGGGTTTTTTGATACCCGCTCCCAGGCGGCGGCCGCCGTGCTGGCGGGGGAGGTGACCGTCGGCGGTTCCACTGTCACCAAGGCCGGAGCCCAGGTCGACCCCCGGGCCGAGATAGCGGTAGCCAAGGCCTGCCGTTTCGTCTCCCGGGGCGGCCTTAAGCTGGAGCGGGCCTTCGAGCGCTTCCCCATAGATGTCAGCGGCAGGGCCGTGCTCGACGGCGGCGCCTCCACCGGAGGCTTCAGTGACTGCCTGCTCAGTCACGGCGCGCGCAAGGTGATGGCGGTGGACGTGGGCTACGGTCAACTTGCCTGGAAGCTGCGACAGGACCCGAGGGTCGAGGTGCTGGAGCGCACAAACATCCGCTACCTGGACCCCGGGCGGCTGAGCGAACGGCCGGATTTCCTGGTTCTGGACCTGTCATTCATCTCCATTAAGAAAGTAATCGGCGCTGTGATAGAATGTCTGCGTCCCGGCTTCGAGGCGGTTTTCCTGGTTAAACCGCAGTTCGAGGCGGGGCGGGGGCAGGTCGGAAAGGGCGGCGTCGTGCGGGATATCGCCGTCCACCGGCAGGTTCTTGAGGGCATCTGGGACCACCTGACCGAGGCCGGTCTGGAGGTACGCGGGCTGGTGGAGTCGGGAATCCGAGGCCCCAGGGGAAACGTGGAGTATCTTCTTTACGCGGCTGACGGGCGCGCAGGCGCCGGGGCTGCCATCCCGGACAGGGACCGGGTGATTGAAGGCCTCCTGGAGAGGGTCGAGACCCTGCTCGGTCCGGATTAGGGGGAAGTCCTGGCAGCAACAGTCGCAGTCATCACCCATCGCCTCTCGGGGGATACACGCAGCGCCCTGCTGGAGGTCCTGGAACTGTGCCGCCAGGAGGATGTGCAGGTGCTGCTTCCCGAACGGGAGGTGGAGAAATACTCGCTCGGAGATATGGGCGGCGCTGTGCAGGTGGTGGGAGACATGGCGGACGCAGAGGTTGATTTCTGCATCGCCATCGGCGGCGACGGCACCATACTCAGGGCGTTCAGCCGCTTCCGCGGCATGCAGACGCCGATCCTCGGCATCAACTTCGGTAACGTCGGCTTCCTCTCCGCCATCGAGCCCGATGGCATCGGCGAGATTCTCAGGGGCATGTTACGGGGTGAATACGAACTGCTGGAGCTGAGCCTGCTGGAGCTGAAGCACGGCAGGGAGCGCTCGCTGGCGATCAATGATGTGGTCATCCACAAGCCCGACGGCGGCTCCGTGGTCAGGCTCTCCTACCAGGTGGGCGAGGTGGAGCTCGACTCGGTCATCTGCGACGGCATGGTGATATCGACCCCGGCCGGCTCCACGGCTTACAACCTTTCCAACGGCGGCCCCCTGCTTTCACTGGACCTGGATGCATGCGTGGTCACCGCCATCGCCCCGCACACCTTGTGCGCCCGTCCGCTGGTGCTGGCACCGGGGCGGCGGCTGACCGTCTGGAACCGTTCCCTGGGTTCGCCGGCGGCCATCTATATCGACGGGCGGCACAGCGCCGACATGGAGCCGGGCAGCTCAGTCGAAGTGGCGCTGGCCGCCGAGAAGGCGAGGCTGGTGCAGCAGCCGGGGGCGGACATGTTCAGGAAGCTCAGGGACAAGTTCATCAGGTCTGGCTGAGGGGAGGTCTCGCGGGATAGTGCTGGAGGAACTGAGAATCGAGAACCTGGCGGTGATACCCGGAGCTGAGATCGTTTTCGCTCCGGGTTTGAACGTCATCAGCGGCGAGACGGGCGCCGGCAAGACCATTCTCGCACAGGCGATGGCGTTGCTCCTGGGCATGAGGGCCGACAGCGGACTCATCCGGCCGGACGCCGACAGCGCCAATGTGGAAGCGGTCTTCTCCTTTCCTCCCAGATGTTTCGCGGACCTGGCGGACGCGGTGGAGCTGCCAGGTGAAGATGATGTGCTGGCGGTGAGGCGGCGGCTGTCCCGCGCCGGCCAGAGCCGCGCCTATGTTGGAGGCAGGGCCGCCAACCTCTCCCTTTTGGGGCAGCTCACGGGACGGCTGATGGCGTTCTCGGCGCAGCACGAACAGCAACGCCTGATGATGGCTTCGAAGCAGCTTGAGATACTTGACGGATTTTGTGGGACGCAGCTGCTGGACATGCGCGATGAATACCAGGCGCTTTTCGACCGGCGCCTGGAGATCGTCAAGGCGCTTGATGCGCTCGGCAAGGACGATGATGCGCGCAGGCGCGAGGCTGAGCTTCTGCGTTACCAGTTGAACTAGATCGAGGCCGCGGGTCTTGGCGAAGACGAAGAGGAAGAGCTGGTCAAACGCCGCAAGGCGTTGACGCGGGCTGATGAACTGAAGCAGGTTTCCGCCGAGGTGGCGGCCATGCTTTCCGGTTCCGAAGGCGTCGCCGGGGACGCAGACGTCATGGGTGCGCTCGCCGGCGCCCGCGCCCGCCTGGACGCCCTGAAAGGCGTAGATGAGCGGCTGGATGAGGCAGCCGCCCGGCTGGAGCGGGCCTTCTTCGAGCTGGAGGACCTGGGCAGGGATTGCCGCGACTACAACGAGGGGCTGGCGTCGGATCCGGCGTTGCTGGAAGAGGTCGAGCAACGGCTGGACCTGCTTTCCCAGTTGAAGCGCAAATACGGCACCAGCATCCGTGAAGTGATCAATTACGCTGAAGAGGCGGGCGTGCGCCTGCAGGCGCTGGAGAGCTCTGAAGCCGACAGCAGGTCCCTGGACGCGGAGCTGGAGCAGAACGAAGCGGAACTGCTGGAGCTGGCCCGCTCCCTGAGAAAACTCAGGGAGAAAGCGGCGCCGGGCCTGGCAGCAGAAGTCGAAAGTCACCTGCGCGATTTGGCCTTTTCCGACTGTTCGTTCGAGGTCAGGCTGAGGCCGCGGGAGGGGGACGGCGGCCTTGGGGCGGGAGCGCTCAGCCGCAGCGGCGCCGATGACATCGAGTTCTACGTGCGGCTGAATCCGGGCATGCCGGCGACGCCCATCAGGGAAACGGCCTCCGGTGGCGAGCTATCGCGCATCATGCTGTCAGTTAAATGCGCCGTAGCCTCGCCGGGAGAGGCGGCGACGCTGGTGTTTGACGAGATAGACGCCGGCATCGGCGGTGAGACCGGTTCCGCCGTCGGGGCCAAGCTGAAGCGGCTGGCACGGGGTTCACAGGTGATCTGCATCACCCATCTGCCCCAGATAGCCAGCTATGCGGACGCTCATTTCTCGGTAACGAAGACCGTGGATGATTCAGCCGGTGAGACCGTGACGGCGGTGCGCCGCCTGGAGGGCGGCGAGGTTGTGGACGAGCTCTGCCGCATGATGGGTTCACGCCCCGGGGACGGCAAGGCGCGCGCCCACGCGGAAAATCTAATCAGGAAGGCGGCGGCGGTATGACGCCGTCGAGTCCCGGCAAGGGGGGAGAGGAGAGCCGATGAGTTCCCGTGTGGCGGTGCTCAAGACCGCACCGGAGACGGTGATCGAGGATTACGGGCGGCTGATGCAGCTCGCCGGTTACAGGGAGCATCTGCCGCAGGACCGCAGTACCCACCTGAATATGGATATCCCCTGGGACCTGTGGTTTCCAGCCAGTTCAACCGCGCCCTGGCAGCTCGAGGGCGTCATCAGGACGCTGCTGGACGATGGTTACGACAGCGACTCGCTGCTGCTTGTCGACAAAGGCGCGGCGGCAGCGGGTGGCGGCGCCGGGCTCGTTAACAACGGCCTGGCCATGGTTGCGGAGCGCTATGGCATACCGTCGGCGCGCATCCATGAGCAGGCGTCCAGGTGGCAGCGTATCGACCCGCCGCCCGGGATGCTGGTACTGGACAGGGTGCACGGCGATGGCATCTACGTTCCGGACGGTTTCCCCGGGACGAACATCATCCATCTGCCAACGGTCAAGACGGATGCGGCGACCGTGACCGCCGGCGCCATGAGAAACGCCTTCACCAGCCTGCTCGAGGCTGAAGGCTGCCTGGATGGGGGCGTCATCCATGAGGCGCTGGTTGACCTGCTGGCGATTCAGCAGCAGGTGCATTCGGGGTTGTTCGCCGTGATGGACGGCACTATCTGCGGTGACGGCCAGGGCCCCCGCGCCCTGGAACCGTTCGAGAAAGACTTCATCCTCGCCGGCGCCGACCAGGTGGCGGTCGATGCCGTGGCGGCGAAGATGATGGGTTTCGACCCCATGGACATCAGGTACATCTGCCTTGCCCATGAGCGGGGACTGGGTTGCGGCGTCGTCGATGACATCGAAATCGCAGGTGAAGACATCTCCAGCGTGAATTTCCATTTCCGCGGCAACGGCGAGAGCCGGGGCGGCGGCTTCCTGCGTCCAGCGAGGCTGCCGGGAAAGGCCGCCGGCCTCTACGACGAATACTTCTGGTACCCGTTCGTCGGCTGGCCGCGTGTCTGCCTGATGGCCGAGACCAGGTGGGGCCAGTTGCTGCAGGATTATCTGCCTTCCGGGGCGGAGCTGGAATCGCAGGGCAGAAGCCGCACGGTGCTCCTGGGCGTCGGAGCGGCGGCGGCGCTGCTGGGGATGGGCGTATTCTCACGCGTTGCGCGCATGGCGCGCGGCCGTGGTTGAGCAGCTGCGGAAAAAGGCCGAGGGAAAGACGCTGATGGGGAAAGGGCGCGTGCAGTTATCATCGGAAGGGCGCTACAGGCGCATCCGCCTGGTGCTCATATACGTGCTGGTCGCCAACGTGGCGGTGGCTGCAGGCAAGGGCGTCGTCGGCTGGCAGGCGGGCTCCCTGGCCATGGTGGCGGATGCCTTCCATTCGCTGATGGACGGTGCCTCCAATGTCATCGGTCTCATCGGCATAACGCTGGCGGCGCGCCCCTACGACAGGGACCATTCCTACGGACACGCCAAGTTCGAGACCTTCGCCAGCATCGGCATCGTCGTGTTGCTGCTGGTGACCGCCTACGAGATCGGCATGGGCGTGCTGGAGCGCCTGGCATCCGATTCTCCGCAGGAACCCGAGATAACCATGCTGGCTTTCGTGGTCATGGGTGTCACCATCGTCGTCAACATCGCTGTCAGCTCCTACGAGCGCCGCCAGGGGCAGAAGCTTTCGAGCACCTTCCTCGTGGCGGACTCCAGGCACACGCTCAGCGATGTGGGCGTCTCCCTCTCGGTGGTGGCGGGCCTTGTGGCGGTGCGCCTGGGCTATCCGGAGATCGACGCGCTGGTGGGTGGCGCCATCGCCATTGTCATCGCTTACGCCGCCTTCAAGATCATGAAGGAAGCTTCCTACATACTGCTTGACCGCGCGGCCCTCGACCCGGCGGAGGTGGAATCGGTCTGCATGGGTATCGGCACGCCCGGACTCCAGGGCTGCCACCGGGTACGCACCCGGGGCAGCGAGGCCGGTTACTGGATAGACCTGCACCTGGTGGTTGATCCGGAGATGAGCACGCGTGAATCCCACCGCATCGCCTTCCTGGTGGAGCTGCGGCTGAAACAGTTCTTCGGGCGCAACACGGACACGGTAATCCACATCGAGCCGGGAAGCCCCGGCGGTGGCAGGTCCGAAAAGGGGGACTGACCGCCTAGCGGACCAGCCCGTCCTTGTAGAGCACCCTCTGGCTTACCAGCAGCGGCTGTCCTGTTGTGCATCTGACCTCGACGGGCCCGCCCATGGTGTTATGGAATTGAGGCGTGATCAGTCCTCCCTTGGGGATGACGAAATAATCGTTGTCGGGGGCGGCAGGGTCGCGCATCGGTTCACCGCCGATGCTGACTTCCACCACGGCGTCACCGGCGCCGCGGTTGGCTATCAGCAGCCAGTCGCCCTTCATGTAGTTAACCAGCATGGAATCGTACCAGGGGAATAGCAGGCTGCTCGACGTGGAGGAAGGCGGCACGCCCTGCACTTCCTCGAAACTGTCGCGGAAGATAATCCGCTGCGAGGCCTGCAGCGGCTGGTCGTTGGTGCTCACCACCCTGACCGGCCCATCGGTGAGCTCCGGGAAC
>JAJRYJ010000074.1 GCA_024275795.1 Actinomycetes bacterium
GCCCAGCTGGTTCATGGAGAAAAAATCGGCCTTGGAACGATGGATTACAAGCTGGTACGACTTGACAAAAACTGATTCAAAGGGCATAAAGTGTATTACAGAAGTAACGTTTCAACCTGAGCAGGAGGAAGATAGATGCCCTTTGAGATCTCCGAGGAATGTCTTGTCTGCGGTGTATGCATGGATGAATGCCCCGTGGAGGCCATCTCAGAAACAGAGGACCAGTTCATCATCGACGCCGAGGAATGCACTGATTGCGGTTCCTGCAGCGAGGTCTGTCCCAACGATTCCATCAGCCAGATCTAGTTTCATTTCAATAATATGACGGTATCCAGCGAGCAAGGGCCGCGGCTCTTGCTCTTCCATTTTACGGAGGCCGCTGTTGCTGCATATCTGCCCGACACCGATCGGCAACCTGGATGACATCACCCAGCGCGTGCTGGATACGCTCAGGCAGGCGGATCTGATCGCCGCCGAGGATACCCGCCGCACCCGCAAGTTGCTCAGCCGCTTCGAGATCAGCAGGCCCATGGTCAGCTTCTTCGAGCATAATGAACTGCGGCGCCTGCCTGAACTGCTGGAGAGGCTCAGGTCCGGGGAGAACATCGCCCTGGTCTCGGACGCCGGCATGCCCGGTATCAGCGATCCGGGCTATTCCATAATCTCTGCGGCCCTGGACGAAGGGCTGCCGGTGGAGGTGCTGCCCGGAGCCTCCGCCATCGAGACGGCGCTGGTATCCTCCGGCTTCACCAGCGATTCCTTCACGTTCATCGGCTACCTTCCCAGGAAGAAGGGCGAGCTCAGGCAGGCGCTCGACCGGGTGGCGAGCTCGCCGCACACGGTAGTCGCCTTCGAATCTCCCCACCGGCTCAAGACCACGCTGGAGGAGGCGGAGACCATCCTGGGTATGCGGCGCATCGCCGTCTGCCGCGAGCTGACCAAGAAACACGAGGAGGTATCGAGAGGCCCGGCCGGCCGCCTGCTCACCGGGCTTCCGGACGAGGTGAAGGGTGAGATCGTCCTCGTCTTCGAGGCCGGCCCGGAGGCGGAGCTGACTCCCCTTGACGAGAAAGAGTTGCGTTACGCCATCCGCGAACTGATGGCCGAGGGCATGTCCTCCAAGCGGATAGTCGAACTGGTGTCGTTCTTCACCGATGCCCCACGGAAGACGGTTTACGAGATGACGCTCAGGCTCAAGGAGGAGGCAAAAGAAGGAAAGGGGGACGGTTAGGCTGACAGTCGGCGGCGCCGGCTCAACCCGGTTTGACCGCGCTGATGATCTCGAAAAGGCCCCGGCTCACCGCCCGCCTCTCATGTATAACGAAACCAGGCTGCCTGATCTCCCGGCCCAGGTCGTTCTCCCACATGTCGGGCAGCGTGTCGGTCTCCCCCAGCATCACCACGCGCATCGCCAGGCGCGTCCAGCGCGTATCCGGACGCCTCAGGTCCGCCACCGTCAGGCGGCCCCGCGGCCGCAGCACCCGCCAGATCTCCCTCAGGGCGTTGACGCGCCCTTCGCGGTTCATCTCGTGGATAGCCAGTGATGATGTGACCCGGTCGAAAGAGGCGTCGGGGAACGGAAGGTCTTCCGCATTCGCCAGGATGAACTCGACGCTGGCCCGCCTGTCCTTGCCCCGCCCCACGTCCAGCATCCGCTCAGCCAGGTCTATGCCGACTACCCGCCCTCCCGCTTCCACCAGCGGCGCCATCATCAGCGCCAGGGTACCCGTGCCGCAGTTCACATCAAGTACGGAGTGCCCCGGCTCCAGGCTCGCTGTCTCGATGATATCCCGGCGGAAAGCCCCCTCTCCGCCCACCACCAGGAAACCCAGCTTCAGCCCGGCGTCATAATAACGTGCCAGTCGTCCGAACTCGTCACGGAAGTAGCCGGATGTCTTCGACACATCATTTTCCCTGTCTGCCAAACGGTCCCCTGGCCCTGGAGCGCCTGCCGGACAACAGGCGCGACGCCTTTCGCCGGCATCAGCCGCCGACGGTCAATCCTGCTGGCTGACCTCGAACAGCTTGCGGTAGATGCTGCTGTTACGCGAAAAAACATAGGAGCGGTAGGGTTGCTTCATGTACTTGAGCGATTTCAGGCCACGCTTGATGATGGCCGGCCGCGAATACACCTTCCTGCAGGCCCAGTTGTAACCCTCCTGCAGCTCCTGCGCCGTCATCTTCTTGGGCTTGAAAGCAACATTGCTGACATCATATTTCTTCCAGTCTGAATGCAGAATCCGCCCCTGCGCCTCCAGTTCCGTCCTGGTGGCCGTGCCGGGGTAAGGCGTCAGCACCGTCAGCTGCGGACAGTCGATATTATTGCGTTTTATGAAGTCCACCGTCTTCTTAAACACGGACTTGTCGTCGCCGTCGAAACCAAAGACGAAACAGCCGATGAGACCGATGCGGTGCTTATGAAAGATCCTGATCTTTTCTTCATATTCATCGACGCGGTTGGAAGCCTTCTTGCCCATGCCCTCGATATTCTCGTCCGAGAGCGATTCGAAGCCCACCAGCATGCCTACACAACCGCTGCGCTCCGCAAGCTCCATCAGTTCCGGGTCGTCGGCCATGTCGATGGAGCCCTGGCTGAGCCAGTAGATCTCCAGCGGCTCCAGTGCCCGGAACAGGCGCTTGGCATACTTCTTGTTGGCGGTGATGTTGTTATCGGTAAAGAAGACGAAGCGGTGGTCCAGCGACTTCACCTCCGCCACCACGTCCTCCACCGGGCGGAAGCGCATGCGGGGGCCATAGAAAACGGTCGTCGAGCAGAAGGAGCAACGATAGGGACAGCCCCGCGAGGTCTCCACCTTGGGGATGTTCAGGTAGGCGTCTTTTTTCATCAAGTCACGCCGCGGCAAGGGAAGCCCCACCAGGTCCGGCTTGGTCTCCGCCACGTAACGCGGCTTCATGCCGCCGTTCATGAAGTCCTCGAGCAGCTGGGGCCAGGTATCTTCCGCCTCGCCGATGACCACCGCGTCAGCGTGGGACGACGCCTCTTCCACCATCAGCGAGGGGTGTACGCCTCCCAGCACCACGGGCTTCCCCCGCTTGCGGAACTCGTCGGCAATCTCGTAGGCGCGGGGGGCTGTAGGCGTCAGCGCCGTGATGGAAACCAGATCCGCCTCCTGGTCGAAATCGATGGGCTCCACGTTCTCGTCGATGGCCACGACTTCATGTTCCTCCGGCGTCAGGCCACCCATCAGCGGCAGCGTCAGCTGGCTCATGTAGATGACGCCGCGGGTCTTAACATTGGACTTATGATAAGGTTGGATTATTAATATTTTTATGGGAAACTCCTCATATTTAGACCATAGCACTCTAACAATAGTAGCTGCTTCAGACAAGGTTGAACCAGTGAATTTTCCTCATTTATACCGCAAAACTTTTCGCACCGGAAACCCCGGGGGGACAGCAGCCTACACCGGATCGAGTGGTGAGATTGGCTGAGGTAGTACCTTTCCGCGGGCTGCGCTACAATCGCAAGCTGGTTCCCGACCTGGCCGGCGTGGTCGCACCGCCATACGATATCATCAGCCCCGCGCGGCAACGATACTATCATGACAAGCATCAATACAACGCCATCCGCCTTGAGTACGGCCTTGAACACGCCGACGACGGCGCCCGCCAGAACCGCTACACGCGAGCCGCAGCAGACCTGGCGGCATGGCTGGAAAAAAAAGTGCTGGTGCCGGACGCCGAGCCCTGTTTCTATTTCTGCCACGAGGAATACCATCTCCCGGGCGGCGGCGACTCGGTGCGGGAAGGGTTTATCGCCGCCGTCGGCCTGGTAGACTTCTCCGAGGGCGTAATCCTGCCACACGAGAGGACTCACGACGGCCCGAAACAGGACCGGCTGAGGCTGATGGAGGCGACCAACGCCAACCTGAGCCCTATCTATAGTGTCTATCCTGATGCCGACGGAAAGGTGGCGGACATCATCCACGAGGCTACCTCCCGGGAGCCCACAGCCGGTTTCACGGACGAGAACAGGACACACCAGACCCTGTGGGCCATTGACGACCCGGACCTCACGAGCCGGCTGTCCGCCGCTTTCTCAGACAGGAAGCTTTACATCGCCGACGGCCATCACCGTTACGAGACGGCGCTGGCCCTGCGCGACCGCCGGCGGGCACAGGCAGGCGTCAGCGACGAAGACACCAGGCAACCATACGATTACATGCTGATGTATCTCTCCAGCATGAACACGGAGGGACAGCCGATACTGCCGGTCCACAGGTTTGTGGCGGGCCTTTCCGCCGAGACTCTCGATCATTTGCAGGACCTGCTGGAAACTGAATTCGAGCTCCGGCAGATCGAAACCGATTCGCCGGACCCGGCGGCTGCCATGTTGAAACGCATCGCCGACCTCCACCCTGAGCGCAACGCCTTCGGCATGTACCTGTCAGGCAGCGACAGTTTCCATGTGCTGGCGGCCCGCAGGCCGCGGCCGCTGATAAGCAGCGATGAGAGCAGCAACTCGCAGGCCTGGCGGTCACTTGACGTCGCAGTGCTGGACCAGGTCATCCTCACGCGCCTGCTGGGAATCAGGCCCGGAGGCGAAAACCCGGGGGCAAGCGTCCGCTACCTGGAGCGCACCAGCAAGGCCCTGCACGAGCTCGATTCCGGCGACTATCACGTGGCCTTCTTCCTCAACCCCACGTCGATGCACGATATCAGAGCCGTGGCCGACGCGGGCGACAAGATGCCCCAGAAGTCCACCTATTTCTATCCAAAACCGCTCACCGGGCTGGTCTTCCGCAGCTACAGGTATGGTTGACGAGGGCCCAGAGGCTGCCGCGAGGGCCTGCCAGGCGCCCAGAAGCCGCTGCGAGGACTGACGGGTGACCGCTGTGCTGCTCGTCATCAGCCTGGCGATCATCCTCGGAGGCTGTGAGGGCTTTACCAACGGCATCGAGTGGTTCGGCAAGAAACACGGCCTGGGGGAAGGCGCCGTCGGCAGCGTGCTGGCGGCAGTGGGCACGGCCCTGCCGGAGACGCTGATTCCCTTCGTGGCTATAGTCTTCGCCACCGGCGAGCATTCGGAGGACATCGGCATCGGCGCCATCCTGGGGGCGCCATTCATGCTCTCGACCCTGGCCATGTTCGTCGTCGGCCTCTCACTTGTGATCTTCCACTGGACCCGGGGCCGCGAAAAAGATCCCCAGGTGAATACGCGTATCATCGGCCGCGACCTGCTGTTCTTCATCCCGTTCTACTCGATGGCGGTTCTGGCGGGCCTCCTCCACAATACGACGTTCAAGTGGACAATCGCGGGAGCCCTGTTCCTCGGCTACGGCATCTACGTATACCAGACACTCAAGGCTGAAGGTGACCTTGAAGGACACACCAGGCCCCTCTACCTCTACAGCAGCCATCCGCCCAACTTCCCCAGGCTGCGCTGGATATTGCTGCAGGTGGCCATTTCGCTGGCCGCCATCATCGGCGGCGCCTACATGTTCGTCGGGGCCGTCAACTCGCTTGCGGCCTACCTGGGCATCTCGGCCCTGGTCATCTCCATGCTGATAACCCCCATCGCCACAGAGCTTCCCGAGAAATTCAACAGCGTCCTCTGGATACGCGCTCGCAAGGACACGCTGGCACTGGGAAACATCACCGGCGCCATGGTCTTCCAGAGTACGTTCCCGGTGACCATAGGCCTGCTGCTGACGGACTGGCGCCTTGACAGCATCTCCATCATCAGCGCCTGCTTCGCCCTCGGTTCCGCGTTGCTGCTGCTGTTCTGGACCAGGCTGAAGCGGGACCTTACCTGGTGGATGCTGCTGCTGGGCGGGGGCTGGTATGCGGTATTCGTCGCGCTCGCCCTGAATTACGCCATCTAGCCCTGCGCACGTCCGCTGGTCCCGGGGCCGCAGCCCGCCGCCAGCTTCATCCGGCCGTGCCTCTGTGCTACACTATTCCACCGGTCAGTCATTCACGGCTGAATACAACAAAATTGCGCCCGTAGCTCAATTGGCAGAGCAGGGGACTCTTAATCCCAAGGTTACAGGTTCGATTCCTGTCGGGCGTACCAGATTCACCCTCAAGCCGCCCCCCGTCGTCCCCCTCCTCATCTCTATCCCCTCCGCCCTACTTGACATCCACGTTGAACATGGGGATGCCGATGCGCCTGCGGGCCGTCTCCCCCCTGAACAGGTCGTCCCTGCGCTCCGGCGTGTCGCCGCGCTCACCCAGGTGCTGGCCGAACCTGTGGGCCTGGAAGCTGGAGCCGA
>JAJRYJ010000075.1 GCA_024275795.1 Actinomycetes bacterium
GACGAGGCCCGCGACTTCGACGACGCCGTATCCCTGGAGGACGGTCCCGGCGAGGGGGAAGTGACCCTCTACGTGCATATCGCCGACGTCAGCCATTACGTGGCCGTCGGTTCGGCGCTGGACCGGGACGCCCGCCGCAAGGCGGTGAGCGTCTACCTGCCCCTGGGGGTGGAGCCGATGCTGCCGCCGGAGCTTTCCACCGATATCTGCAGCCTGCGCCCCGGGCTGGAGCGCAAGTGCGTCACCGTGGAGATGGTGTTTCCGGCGGGAGAGGGCGAAGGGAAATGGGACGGTAACGGCGGCGCCGGGAGCCGGGCGGGAGAGGGTGCCGACAGCGAGGCGGGCCTCGAACCGCTGCGGACTCACTTCTATCGCAGCATCATCCGCAGTGACGAGCGGCTTACCTATAACCAGGTGGACGGCCACCTGGCGGGCCGGGCGCCGCTGGACGAGCGTTCGGCGGCGCTGCTCGAGCGCTGCCGGCTGCTGGCCGCGGCGCTCAGGCGGGCGCGTTACGGCCGCGGCGCTCTTGCCATCGAGACCTTCGAACCGGAGTTCCGGCTCTCGGAAGACGGGGAAGTCGTGGGCGTAAGTCCCATGCCCGCCTCTGAATCCCATGCCCTCATCGAGGAATTCATGATCGCCGCCAACGAGGCGGTAGCGCGCTTCCTGGAGCGCCGGGACGCACCCTGCATCTACCGGGTCCACGAGGAGCCGGACCCGGTCGCGGTGGAAGCGCTCTTCGACCTGATGGAGGACTTGGGAATTGCGACGCCGCCTTTCTCGCTGCGGGAGGCGAGCGCGCGCCGGGCGGGCGAGGCCGTGCGTCGGCTGCTGGCCTCGCGCGACGCCGCCGGGGCGGTGGGCGACCAGGCGGGAAACGCGCGCCTGGCTGACGGGCGCCGGGAGGGTGTCTTCTTTACGGAAACCGTGCTGCGTTCACTGAAACGGGCTCATTACCAGGGACGCAACCTGGGACACTACGGCCTGGCTTCCAGGGCATACCTGCACTTCACGTCACCTATCCGCCGCTACCCGGACCTGATTGCCCACCGCTCGCTGCTGGCGGCGTTGGGGTCGGCGGACTGGAGCGCCGACCGCCTCGACCTTGAGGAAGTCGCGCAGCACAGCTCCGGGAATGAGCGCCGCGCCGCCAGGGTTGAGCACACGGGAGATGACGTGGTGCTGGCGGATCTGCTGGATCGGCAGCTGTTCGAGGAGGGCTGGGATCGCCGCTTCGAGGGCGAGATCATCAGCCTGATAACTTAAGGCCTGTTCCTGCGCTTCGAGGAGGTTTACGAGGGCTTCGTGCCGGCGCGCAGCCTGCGGGGCGACTACTACGTGCTCAACGACAAGGGCAGCGCCCTGGTGGGACGGCGCTCCGGCCGTCCCTTCCGCCTGGGTGACAGGATGACCGTGCGCGTGGTGCGCATCGACAAGCTCAGAGGCAAGGTGGAGCTGGAGCCCGCCCGCTGAAGATCGGGGACGCGCGATCAGGGACGTGGTTTCCTTTGTTTCCTTTTGCGGATTAGCAGGCGGGGGCGGAGGCGAAAGAGACAAAAGGAAACAAAGGAAACCACGTCCCCTCTCCCTCCCCGCCCTCAGGTATAATCTAGGCCATGGCTGACGGCATCAAACCGATAGCGACCAACCGCAAGGCCTACCACGACTACTTCATCGAGGACACCTTCGAGGCCGGCATCGTCCTGGTGGGCACCGAGGTCAAATCCCTGCGCGCCGGCAAGGCCAACCTCAAGGACAGCTACGCCATGATCAGGGACAACGAGGTCTTTGTGGTGGGGCTGCATATCAGTCCTTACGACGCCGGCAACATTCACAACGTCGACCCTACCCGAACCCGCAAGCTGCTGTTGAACCGGCGCGAGATCAGGACGCTTATCGGCAAGACCCAGCAGAGCGGCCTGACGCTGATTCCCACGAAGCTTTACTTCAAGGGCAGCCGCGCCAAGCTGGAGCTGGCCCTGGCCAAGGGTAAAAAGCTGCACGATAAGCGCCGGGCCATGGCGGACCGCGACGCCAGGCGCGACATCGACCGCGCCCTGCGCGAGCGCCAGAAAGACTGAGGGACGTTGGTTCACAAAGTTCACAAACTTTTCCAGCCGATTTTCACTGACCCCACCGTTTATTGAGTTACCGTTTCTTAAGTTACTGAACTTTGTGAACCAACGTCCCTCAAGGGTGGTATAATTTGATGGGACGCGAGAGCAGCACATACTGTCCGATTTCCCACTTCGTGGGGGCGACCTGGTTTCGACGGGGTCAATCTGGATGGGAGCAGCAAGCCGAGCTTCCGGCGGGCTCGTTAAACTGCCGGAAACCTAACTCAAACGCAGACGACAATCTCGCGTTAGCCGCCTAATAACGGTGGCTTGTCGCCTCCGCCTCGTCCGCGGGTGGAGATCACGGCATCATTGAGCGGACTCAGCCGCCGCGCAGGCCTCCAGGCGCGCCGGTAAAACCTTAGAGGAGGCTGGCGGTCCGTATCCTGCCCACGCGGAGCCGGACCGTGAGACTTAAAAGCGCGGGCTAAGCTTGTAGCGGCTCCCCTTCGGGTGGCTTCGGACGCGGGTTCGATTCCCGCCGCCTCCACCA
>JAJRYJ010000076.1 GCA_024275795.1 Actinomycetes bacterium
GTCCCCCAAAGTGTTACGTACCCGGAGGGTCAGTCGAGGTCGAGGCCGAGGACCTCGTTGAAATATCCATTGTAGAGCACGCGCTGGGAGGTAATGACGTGGTCCGTCGCCGGCGTCGTCGTGCCCGCATTGTATGCCCGCCCCTCGACGGGCCCGCCAATACAGGAACCGAACCTCGGAGACCATATCTCTCTTGGGGCCAGAGTCCGCTTTGTGGGCGACGACGTGGGCACGCCCACCCCTTCCTCGGCCTGCTGGCCCGCTATCCAGATCTCCACGTCGATGGCCTGGTCGTAGGAGGGGTTGGCCACCACTATCCAGTTCTGCATCCCCGGGCTCTGCTGATCGTACCAGGTCCAGTGATAGGTGCTTGCCAGGCTGGAGGTAGGGGTGCCCATGGACTCGCCGAATGAGTTCCCGAAGACGCTGCGCTGTGACACTATCAGATCCGGTGCCGCCCCCGGGTCAAACGTCTCGGAAGTTACCGTTACCGGCCCGTCCGCGATGCCCAGGCGCAGGAATGCCATGTCTTCTCCGTTGGGGTCTCCGGCGGGCCGCAGGATGCCATAAATACATTTGGCCGGATCGGGTGCGCTTGCGCTGCAGCCCATACCGATATCTATCTGGTATTCTGCTGTTTTAGTGCTGGGGTTGGCCAGCAATATCCAGTTTCTGCCGCCTTCGTCGTCGTACCAGGGCCATGTATAAACGTCGGAGAGCTCCTCGGCCGGGACGCCCACAGCCTCGTTGAAGGCCGCGCCGCCACCGCTCAGCACCCTCTGTGAGGCCATTACCGGCCTGCGATCGCCCGGAGTGTCCCAAGAACCGCCCTTGCGGTATGCCTTCACTTCGACCGGCCCGCCCATCTTTCCGGGGAACTGGGGCGTCCAGTTGTCGCCTGGGGCGATATCGCCGGTCTTTGACACCATCTGGAGGTAATCGGCGCTGCCTTCAACCCTGTTTTTGAACGACACCTCCACGGTCACCGTATCCACCCCCGGGTTGGTTATCAGTATCCAGTTGCTGTAGCCGGGCGAGAGCTGATCATACCAGGTCCAGTACCAGTGGTCGGAGAGCCTCTGCGTATCCATGCCCAGGACTTCTTCCAGCGAATAGCGGCCCTTGGGCCAGAGTATGCGCTGTGAGGCGATTATCGGGTTTCCGGTAATGGATAGCGCATCCACCGGCCCGCCCATGAGACCGTCATACTTCTACGTTACCGTCATTCCGGACGGCACCTGTCCCGGGGCATTACCGATTCCTTTGGGGTCTAGCACCCGATCGGTTCCGGCTATTTTCAGACCTACCCAGGCATCAATCGTCGCTGTCTCCGGCTGTCCCATCAGGACCCAGTTATCACCACCGATATTATCGTACCAGGTGAACAGATAGTGGCGCCCCACCGGAGTGATGAAGACGTCCCCCTGGGCGTTGGTGTCGCCGGGCACCAGGTCATTCTCGAAAGATTGAAAAATCACGTAGCCGCCGTCGGCGGAGATGGCGGCATAGTCTGATACCTCGGCGTTGCCGCTGCCGCCTCTCAGGTTGGCGGAAACCAGCTGCGTGGCACCGGTGAGCATGTCTTTGAGAAAGACGTCGCTGGTTGCACCGGTATCCGCGGGGTCGAGATTGGTGGCGGCGGAACTGAACGTAATCATACGGCCGTCAACCGACAGCGACGGATCCACGCTTGGGTAGTTGCCTTTGACGCCGGCGCTGTTGCTTGACACCAGCTTTATGTCGGCATTCGCCGTCGCCCAACCGTCAACATCGGCGGCAAGATAAATATCATTGTCTGCGTTGGTATCGCCTGCGTCGAAGTTGGTGCTTTTCGAGGTGAAGGCTATCTTCTTCCCGTCCGACGAGACGCTCGGTGCGATGCTGGCTCCGTTGCCCTTGGTGCCGCCCTCCCAGGATACCAGGTCGATGCGGCCAGTATGGTTCCCGCTGCTGATGTCCTTGATATAGATGTCATACAGTCCATCATTGTCGCTGCCGGAAAAATCGGTCGCCGCCGACTGGAAAACCACATAGTTGCCGTCGGCGGATATATCCGGGGCGTAGCTGTTGTCATTTCCTGAAGCTCCGCTTTCCAGCGACGACGCCACGAAAACATTGCCGCCCTGCATGTCCTTTACGTAAATCTCCGTACCGGGATTAAGGGGGTCCAGGTAGGTATCCTTTGACTGGAAGGCCACCATGCTGCCGTCCGCGGATATGGATGCTGCGGTGCTGTCTCCGTTAAGCTGCAGCTTCTGATTCCCTGCGACTATCACTGATACCAGCTCGATGGCGCCGGTCTGCATGTCCTTCCTGAAGATATCGATGGCACTATTGCTGTCGTCAGCGACCAGGTTTGTCGACGGGCTGTAAAAGACGACGTAGCGTCCGTCGGCGGATATGTCCGGTGAGTAGCTGGATAATCCCCCGAAGGTCGTGCCGTCGGCGGCCACGGAGGCGGGCTCGATCTTACCGGTGGCGGTGTCTTTGACGTAAATCTGCCTGACGCTGTTGGTCTCGCCCCCCGCCAGGGCGTTATAGGAACTGAAGGCGACGTAGCGTCCGTCGGCGGAAACAGCTGGAGAATCACTGGTTGCGACGCCCTCTCCGCCGCTGGCGTCGGTGGAGACCCGGGAAATCACGAGCGGGGATGCCCCCGCCTCATCATCGGCGGCGAGACCGGCGATGACGGCCACGATCATCAGCATCAGCAGGACGGAAGCCGCCAGCCTGACCGTCAGGCGGTATCTCCCCCAGCTTGCCCCGTCACCCCTGACCGTCTGCATAGCATACCCCTTTCCGCCGGAGGAGACCGGCCGGCACGAGCATTTGTGCCGTGCCATATTCATAGTTATAGAACAATATTAATCATGAATACAGAGACATTCAAGATTTGCGTCCTGGAGACTTGCCGGCGGAAAGTTGGCGCGCCCGACAGGATTCGAACCTGTGACCTCATGATTCGTAGTCATGCGCTCTATCCAGCTGAGCTACGGGCGCGCGTATTTGTTATGCCGTCCGCCGGGCAAAGCGGCCGGCAGCGGTTATTCTAGTCGAGAATCTCCAGCAGTTCTATCTCGAAGACCAGATCCTTGCCGGCCAGGGGATGGTTCGAGTCCAGCGTCAGCACCTCATCGTCCACCTCCACCACCATGGCCCTGATGGCGCCGCCGTCATCCATGTCGCTCTGCAGCACGTCCCCCACGCTGGGGTTGTACTCGGGCGGTATCTGACTGCGGTCGATCTTCTGCACCAGCTCCGGTCTGCGTTGTCCGTAGGCCTCGTCCACGGGTATCTCCACCCGCACGCTCTTGCCTGCCTCGAGCCCCGTGACAGCGTCCTCGAAGCCGGGCAGCAGCTGCCCGTCGCCCAGCGTGAACTCGAAGGGCTCCTTGCCGTGCGAATCGAAGAAGACAGCGCCGCCGCGGACGCTGCCGATATAATCGACCCTTACCCTGTCGCCTTTTTTCGCTTTCGCCATACGCGCCTCTCAACCTACGCCCCAGGGTCCCGGGCCACCAGGGGCCACCGGGGGGACACAATACCTTTTCCCGTCGAGCAGCATGAGCTCGCCGGCGGCCAGATGGCGGAGAGGGAGGGATTCGAACCCTCGAAGGAGGCATTCACCCCCTTAATCGCTTAGCAGGCGATCGCCTTCAGCCGGCTCGGCCACCTCTCCATCATGCTCCAGCCTATGATTTTAGTGTTATCAAAGGCGGAATTCCACCCGCCGCGGTCCGTCGAACCGGTTTCCCCGACTCACACTAACCGGTAGCTCGTGATGCTATCATAAGTCCAGGGTGCTTCTGCCGATATTCATAAAGGGAATGTTTCCGCCGCATTGAATTGCTTTAATGGCAAGGCGCAATCGACGGGAAAAGGAAGCGTCATGTTGTCAAAGCCTGTGCTGATCGCCATCATCATCCTCGCCCTGCTGGGCGTGCTGGACACCAGCTATTCCATCTATCAGCACTACAACACCAGCGGCGACGCCGCCTGCAACATCAACGCCACCGTCAACTGCGACGTGGTCAACCAGAGCGTCTACTCGGAGATGTCGGGGGTTCCCGTCGCCGGCATCGGCCTCGCGGGCTACCTCTTCTTCATCGCGGTCTGCTCCCTGATGTTGTCCGGCAGGTACCTCGGGGGCTGGACGCTGCCGCTGCTGCTGACGGCGGCGCTGTTCGCTTTCGTCTACTCACTGGCGCTTACGTACATCGAGTTCTTCATCCTCAAGGCGGTCTGCCCCATGTGCGTCATCTCCATGACCCTGGTGACCACCATCACGTTGCTGGCCTATGCCGACGCCGTCAAGTCGAGCCGCAGCCGCTCCGGCGGACTGAGGCCCAGGGCAGCCTGAAGCGTTCAACGCCCGTTCATGCGCCCTCCCGCAGTTCCAGGTCCTTTTCGACTCCGAACAGGAACCGCAGGTAGCGGAATGCGAAGCGCATCAGTTCCAGCTCGTCCTCGCGGATGCGGTCGACATATTCGTCATCCAGCACGAACACATCCAGCAGGCGGCTCTCGAAGACGAATTTGCGGAACTGGTCGATGTTGTAACTGGCGATAAAGAAGATCTGCTGTCGGCGGCCGTCCTCATCCTCTTCTCTGGTGACGCGCCGGATGAAGATGTCCTTCCAGTCGCGGTTCATCTCGTCGTAGTGGGAGGCCTCCTGGTTCTCGCGCCATTCGGCGATTGTCCAGCGCTTGTCCTCCTCGAAACCGCGGCAATGGTCCTCGCGGATCAGCATGTAGAACTCGCGGTTCTCCACCTCGCCTTCGATCTCGCGCCGGTGGATGCCCTGGCCCACGGGGTAGTAACGACACATCGCAGGACGGTCGCTGTAGATCGTGCAACCCTCTTCGGTAACGAAGGGACAGGGGCGCTCCTCTCCCTCGCCCATCAGCAGCAGCAGTTGCGGCCAGCCGGTCTTCTCGTCGATGCGGGAGCGGGTGTATTTCTCGAGGAACTCGTCGGACGAGATGCCCAGGCGGTTCTTCATGCGCAGCACATCATAAGGCGTCAGCATGATGTCGATGTTGCCGCAGCAGGCGGTGAAGCAGCTGATGCCCGGGTAACAGGCGAACTTCAGCTTTGAATCAAGGCTGAGCTGCTCCGGCACTACCGGGCTCTGTTTGGGAGGCCGGGCCTGCTCCTCGATGTGCTTCCTGTCGTCTTCGAGGCCGGGCCTCGGACTTTCGTTGATACTGTCGTTAAGTTGGTTGTCGTCTTCCTTTTTCATTATCAGCTGATTTCCCTTGTCAGAACGGTTAAATGGACAGACTCCATTATTGCAGTTAAGGCGCTGCTTTACAGTGCCAGGTTATTGCTTCGGCGCCGTCCGTTAAACGAAAAAAACCGGCGGCGGCCCGCAGGGCCGCCGCCGGTCTGATGCGCATCGTTACACGCCCACACCCACGTCCCTGCCCGTTGCGCGGGCAAAGACCAGCGCCACGAACCTGTATATCATGTGCGCCATCTTTGAGAAGGGCGCATAGAGGAACAGGAAGAGCACGCTCATCAGATGCGTGGCGTAAACAGTGTAAGCAGCGGTAGCAACATCTGCCTGCCTCAGCAATTCAGCACCTATTCCGGTAAGCAGTATCACGTAAATAGTGACAATCAGCCACCAGTCGAAGTAACTGCCCAGGCCCACCTTCTCAGCATGTACGAAACGATAGATGAGGATCAGCGTGATGCCGATGATACCTGCTGCGGCGCTTACGTTACCCAACCATTTGATAGGATCCGTCATCGCATATGGTGAATGATGCTCGATTCCGAACAGGGGCAGAAAGTCTGAATAGACTACAGCCCACGCAGTTGTCAGGGCCAGGCCGATGAACGCGTAGAATATCAACAGGTGCGAGTTTGCCCTGTCCTTAGTCTCATCGCATTCGCGGAAGCGCTTGTGCGCCAGGAATTCGCTGAGCGTCGGCCCAAGGTTCCCGAAGAACCCCTTTGCGGGCTTTTTGCCGCCGCCGGAGACATGATGGTTCATCATGTCATTCCAGTATTTCCTGCCGCCGAGTATCAGAACTATTGCGGCAAAAGCGAAGGCGATGGTGAATATGGGGTCGATGGCTGTGAATATGGGCATGAAATTGGAGTAGACTATCTGACCCTCTTCGCCTCGCTCGACACCCGAGAAGCTGCCATTCGCAGCCAGCGCTATCAGGATCACCGCAATCGGAATAACAGCCATGAGAATGGTGCCGCCGAGGCTGCCGAGCGCCTTGGTAATACCGCCGCCGGAGTAGTTGGAGATGGTCATCTTGGCGATGGCCTGCAGCACTCTTCCCGGCTTGGCGTCGCGCGGGCACTGAGCCACGCAATCACTGCACTGGTGGCAAAGCCAGACATCGGGGCTGCCGACAAGTTTCTCCTTGAGACCCCACTGGGCCCACTGCATCTCCTTGCGTGGGAAGGGGTTGTCGTCCGGTGTCAGGTTGCAGACCACCGAACAGGTGGCGCACTGGTAACACTTCTTCAGGTCCTCGCCGCCGGAAGCCATAACCTGCTTGACGAATTTGAGGTCGGGTTTGACCGCCTCGGTCACTACTGCGGCAGGCTCGGCCGCTTCATCTGCGCCTTCGGTTTCCGCGGCAGCGTCATCGCCGGCATCGGCAGCAGGCTCCCCTTCCGCCTCACCGCCGCTTCCGGCTTCGGCGTCGGCTTCGGTGGCCACGGCTGTCTCTTCGGACGCCTCGGAGGCCTCGTCCTTCACATCATCGGCTGACTCGTCAGCCTGGTTGTTGTCAACTGTCTCTTCTGCCATCTCAACCTCCTCCTAGAATCCCTTGAACGGGTTAGGCCCGAAGCCCTTCAGTTCCTCGGCGAAGTCATCGAGGATCTGCGGCAGTTGGTCCCACTCGTTTACAGCCAGCTGTACCTGCTTGACGCGTTCCGCTTCAAGCATCAGCCTGCTCAAGGTCTCCTGGACCTTGCCAAGCCGCTCGTTGCACATCTCCGATCCCTTAATGAAATGGCACTGGTAATCGTCGCCGTATTTGCAGCCGATGAGCATGATGCCCTCGACGCCGGCTGACAGGGAATCGGCTATCCATACCAGGTTCGTCCCTCCAAGGCACCTGAGGTTGATAAAGCGGAAGAACGGGTTCAACTGCATGCGGTTGAGACCCGCTATATCCAGCGAGGGGTAGGCATCGTTCTCGCAGATGAGGCAGATGATCCTGGGTTTATCCTCCTCCTCGGGGACGTTCACGGCCTTCATCGCTTCCGCGACCATGGGTACGCTGTAGTCCTTGAAGGAGATTATCTTCTGGGGACAGGCCCCCATGCAGACGCCGCAGCGCCGGCAACGGTAGGTGTTGGTCTTGGGCGTGCCTTTCTCGTCCTAGTCCAGCGTTCCGAAGGGGCACTCGACGGTGCACCTGCGGCACTGGGTACAGTTGGTGAAGTTGATCTCCGGGTAGGTCATATCGCCGACACGCGGATGCACGGCCTTGCCCTCGGAAGTCAGCTCCAGACACTGGATGGCCTTCAGCGCCGCCCCGCCCGCATCGGATGCAGACTGCATGGCGGTCATGGGAGCGCGCACGGTTCCGGCGGCGTAGATGCCGGTCCTGCGCGTCTCGTAGGGGAAGCACACGAAATGGGAATCGGGGAAGCCATAGCTCAGGTATGGCATCTCCGGGCCCTGCCTGTATTCCAGGTTCAAGATATGGGGATCGGCTATGACCTCCTTGATGATACCGTCGGGGGTCTCGGTCTCCTTCCACTGGCCGATGTAGTCCGGCGTCAGGTCGTTGATGGTGCGACCCTCCGGCACCATATTGGTTACCATGCCGGTGGCCAGCACCAGCATGTCAGCATCGAAGCGCACCTTCTCGCCGAGCATGGTGTGATCGATCTCGATGGATACGCCGCCGTCGGCACCCTCCTCGATACTGACAATCTCACCCTTGGTGAGCATGACACCGGGGTTGTCCTGGGCGGCCTCGTAATAATTCTCGTAGAGGCCCGGCGTACGCATATCCTTGTAGATGATATAGGCTTCCGCATCCGCGTCGCTCTCGGTCACATAAGTGGCCTGCTTCAGCGAGGTCAGGCAGCAGACTGATGAGCAATAGGGAAGATGCTCCGGATCGCGGCTGCCGGCGCACTGCAGGAAGGCCACCTTTTTGGCGACGCTGCCGTCGGGGCGCAGTATCTTGCCGTCGTTGGCGGCGACCATCTCTTCCATCTCCACGTTGGTCACGACATTCTTGAACTTGCCATATCCCAGGTGTTCGAGGTTGCCGGCGTCGTAGGGGCGCCAGCCGGTGGCCATGATGATGGAGCCGATGTCCACCGTCTCCTCGCCGCCGTTCCGGCTGATTGTCACCTTGTACAGGCCGGGCGCTCCCTCGGTTTTGGTCACAGCGGCGCCGGTCATTACCTTGATCCTGTCGTTGCCCTCGACGGCGCTGATCTTCTCGCCGATGTCAGAGGGTCCGATGTTGTCGAACGGCGGTTTGGCCGGCAGCATCTTGTGCATCTTCCGCGACCAGCCGCCCAGTTCCGCTTCCTTCTCCACCAGCACCACGTCATAGCCGGCGCCGGCGGACTCGAGCGCCGATGTGAGGCCGGCGACGCCGCCGCCGATCACCAGTACGGACCTGGTGATGGGCTCGATCTCGGGATCCATGGGCTCAGCCTTGGCGATGCGCGCCAGGCCGATGCGCAACTGGTCCTCCGCCAGCATCTGCGTATCCTCGTCTCCGGGCTCGTGGGTCCAGACCACCTGCTCACGCAGGTTCACGCGCTCGGTCACGTACTTGAGCGGATCGTAGGAAAAGACGTCCGTGTTCACCCGCATTGAGCAGGCGGCGACAACGATGGAGTTCACACCCTCGTTGTTGATGTCGTCCTTGATGATCTGTGCGCCGTCCTGGCTGCAGAGGAACTCGTGCGTCTTGATGTTCTCCAGCTTCTTGATCTCACCGATCTTCTTGAGGGCGTCTATGTCAAGGGCGTCACCGATCTCACAGCCGGTACATATGTACAGGCCGATCTTCTGTGTGAACTCTTCCTTCTCCTCGGCCGCAGCTTCGTTTTTTGCTTCCTCAGACATTGGACACCTCCCTGGCGCTCTGCAGGCTCTTGAGGGCGGCTCCCGTGGCCCCCTGCACTGACTCTGCAACATCGTTGGGCCTGCGGGCGACTCCGGCGGCGAAGATACCGTCCGGTGATGCGTCCGCGTCGATGAAACCGTGTTCCTCCAGGGCCACATCGCCGGCGGGTTTGTCGCTTGCGACCGAAGGCTCCATGCCAGTGGCCAGCACCACCATGTCGAAGGTCTCTGTCATCTTGCCGTCTCCGAGCACGTCCTCCAGGGTGACGATGACATCGCCGGTGGCGCTGTCCTCCTCGATCTTCGCCACCTTGCCCTTCCTCAGTGTCACCTTCTCGTCATCCTCGAGCTTACGCAGGAAATCCTCGTACTTGCCCGGCGCCCTGAGGTCTATGTAGAAGATGGTCGCTTCCGAATCCTCCGGTGACTTTTCCCGCAGGTAGGTGGCCTGCTTCAGTGAAGCCATGCAGCAGACCGCGGAGCAATATTCCAGGTTGTTGCGGTCACGGCTGCCGGCGCACTGGGCGAAGGCGATCTTCTTGACCTCCTTGCCGTCCGATGGGCGCACGATCTTGCCGCCGGTCGGTCCGTTGGGGGCCGCCATGCGCTCCATCACCACGTTGGTGATGACGTTGTCGATGCTGTCGGCGTTGAGATTCTCGATCCTGGCGGCGTCATAGGGTTTCCAGCCGGTAGCGTAGACGATGCTGGCTGCGTTTATCTCCTTCGTCTCCGCCTGCATGCCCAGGTCGATGGCGTCGTATTTGCATGCCTTGACGCACTCGCCGCAGGACTCGCCCTTGCAGGCGTTCATATCGACGACGTAGCGCATGGGAAACGCCAGGTCGTGGGGAAGATAGATGGCCTTGGTCGTATCGAGGCCGTAATTGAAATCGTTGGGCCGCTCCACCGGGCATACCTTTGCGCAGTCACCGCAGGCGGTGCACTTCTCGTTGACGTAACGCGGGTTCAGCTTGACGGTGACGTTGAAATCTCCGACGCTGCCGGAGACGCTCTCAACCTCGGCCAGGGTATACTGGGTCACCCTGGGATTGTTCTTGACCCTGCGGAAGTTGATTTCCAGCCCGCAATAGGGCGGGCAGAGCTTGGGGAAATAACGGTACAACTGCGCCACCCTGCCGCCGAGATACGGGTTCTTCTCCACGATAACCGACTCCAGCCCCGCCTCCGCCGCTTCGACCGCCGCAGTGGTGCCGCTGATACCTCCCCCCACTACTAAAACTCCCTTGTCAGCCATAAGGTCCCTCCTTGTGAGACTCTAAAGCAGTTAAGACTCCGTGATCCGTGATGTGCAGGTACGCTTTGCCTCGCGCTGCGCATAACGCATCACGGCATTCTGAGGGCGGGATGAGCCGCGTGGCTCATCCCGCCCGTTGATGCTATCTCGGTTCGAGCGGTGTCTTTCAGGCTTACGCCGGCGCCGGTGCCGCCACCAGCTGGACGTAGTCGACCTTCTTGACGTCCCACTCGCCTGTCTCGGGATTGACCTTGGAATTGGTGAAGCACTTCCAATTCTCGTCGTCGATTCCCGGGAAGTCGCCCCTGTAGTAGTAACCAGGGTACCTGGACTCCTCCCTGAAGAGGATGTGGCGCGCGTGCGCCTCGGCAGCCCAGATGCGGTGGTAGTTCTCCCAGCAGCGCAGCAGCTCGTGCAGGTCCTGTGCGGCCAGGTGCTTGGAGTCCTCCTTGAGGACATCCAGCTTCCTGAGGCCTTCCTCAAGCAGCGACTTGCTGGTCTTGTACTGGGTGGAGACGCCGCCCACGTATTCGTCCATGATCTTCATCAGGCGGAACTGCAGCATGCGCGGCCTGATGTAGTTGGGGTTGACGTCGATGTTCTCGGGAGCGGTGGTATATGCCTTGTGCTTGCCGTGGATCTCCATCGGCAGATACATCTCGGCAACCAGCTCATCCACGCTCTCCTTGAAGGTGGGCGTGTAATCCGCGTTGTCGAGGCAGAAAGCCACCATTGCCTTGCCGGCGATGCGTCCCTCGGCATGGGAGCCGGAGGAGAACTTGTGGCCGGAAGCGCCCACGACGTCGCCGGCCATGAACAGGCCCTTGACGGTGGACATGCGGTTGTAGCCCCAGGACCACTCGTCCGGAGCGCCCTCGATGTCGCCGGGGCCGCTGACCCAGAAACCGGCGCAGCCGGCGTGGGAACCGAGCAGGTACGGCTCGGACGGCATCAGCTCGGACGGGACCTTGTCGGGCTCGACGTTCTCGGCTGCCCACAGCCCTGCCTGGGCGATGGTCATGTCGAGGAAGTCCTCCCAGGCCTCGGCCTCGAGGTGCTTGATCTGCTTCTCGTCCATGGACTCGGCGAGCGCCTGCATGGCCTTGTCCGTGTGCATGATGATGGGGCCGTTGCCGTCTGCCATCTCGATCATGGCCGCGTGGTTGCGCAGGCAGGTGCCCATCGGGTTGTCATAAGGAGCGAACTCCTCGTGTATCATGTCGGCATGCTTCTCGCAGTAGTCCTCGCCGAGGCCGTTGGTGGCCTTTGCCTTGAAGAAGAGGAACCATGCGCCGACGGGGCCGTAGCCATCCTTGAAGCGCATCGGTACGAAGCGGTTCTCCATCAGGGTCATCTCGGCGCCGGCCTGCGCGCCCATGGCGTAGCCGGAACCGGAGTTCCAGACCGGGAACCATGCACGGCCCATGCCCTCGCCGACGGAGCGGGGACGGAATACGTTCACGGCGCCGCCGGATCCGTTGAGGATGGCGTTGGCCTTGAATACGTACACCTTGTTCTCGCGAACGCTGAAGCCGATGGCGCCGGCGACGCGGTTCTCCTCGTTGGCGTCAAGCAGCAGCCTGGTGCAGAAGACGCGCTCATAGAGGTTCTCTTCCATGCCCGTGGCTTCCTTGTTGGTCTCCAGGGCCTTCTTGGCGACCTCGCCGACGATGGCCTTGTAGGACTCACCGTTGATCATGATCTGCCACTTGCCTGAACGCACCGGGGTGCCGCCGTCCTTCAGCAGGGCTGTGCCTGCGTCGCGGGCCTGGTGGCCGTCCATGGAGTGACCCTCGTCATCCTTCTTCCAGATGGGGAGTCCCCACTCTTCGAAGAGATGCACGGAGTCGTCCACGTGACGTCCCAGGTCGTACACCAGGTCCTCCCTGGTGATACCCATGAGATCGCCGCGCACGTAACGTACATAGTCATCGAGGTCGTTCTCACCGATGTAGGTGTTGATGGCGGAAAGGCCCTGCGCCACGGCGCCACTGCGCTCGACGGCGGCCTTGTCAACCATTACCACCTTGAGGTTCTTGGGGTTTGCCCAGCGGCAAGCCTCAAAAGCTGCTCCGGCGCCGGCCATGCCGCCACCCATGAGCAGAAGATCGGTCTCCACCTCAACGACTTCTGGCTTCTCTACAAACCGGAATTCGTTTGTTTCCTGTTCCATGATCTATCCTCCTCTGACTGCTCGTGATTAGCTGATGGGCATGTTGAAAAAGCCGGGCTTTTTCACATCGTCGAAATTGGGCTCCGGGGTACCGGCGTACGGATCCACCGAGCCTTCTTCGGTGAGCCTGATGGGGAACTTGTAACGCTTCAGGTTCCCGTTGCGGAACTTGACGGTCCACATGATGGAATCGGAACCGCGAAGCGGGATAACCGCGGCGCCCAGCGGCGCGAAGTCGGCGTAAGCGCGGACCTCGATTGCCTGCTGCGGGCAGATCTTGACGCAGTTGTAGCATTCCCAGCACTGTTCCGGCTCCTGGTTGTGAGCCTTCATGCGCTCTGTGTCGAGCACCATCAGGTCGTGCGGGCAGATGTACATGCAGGCCGTCTTCTCCTGGCCTTTGCATCCGTCGCACTTTTCTGTCATTACAAAACTAGGCATTTAGCTCTCGACCTCCTTTGATTGATAGAAGTTTGCCTTGCCTTGTTACTGCTTTACTAGGGCTACGGGTGCTGCACCCCCTCTCACTCGTATGTGATCTCGAATTGACAATATGGTCTCGCGGCGTCGTGCTGCCGTTCCTATCCTTCCGAGTACTTGTGGGTCTCGATCTTGACCTTGTCCTCCTCGGCGATGCCCTCGTAATAGGCGCGCAGTATCTTCAGAACCTCCGGGCGGCTGAAGTGATCAGGCACGTCCTCGCCCTCGGAGAGCATCTTCCTCAGCTTGGTGCCGCTGAGGATCAGGCGCTCGTCCTTGCCGTGGGGGCAGGTCTTCATGGAAGCCATGCCGTCGCAGGCGGTGCAGTAGAAGGTCCAGTCGATCTTCAGCGGCTGGGTCTCCAGGGCGTCCTCGGGGATCTCGTCGAAGATGTCGTGGGCGTCGAAGGGGCCGTAATAGTCACCGACACCGGCGTGGTCGCGGCCGACGATCAGGTGGCTGCAACCGAAGTTCTGACGGAAGAGCGCGTGCAGCAGGGCCTCGCGCGGGCCGGCGTAGCGCATGTCCAGCGGGTAGCCGCCGACGGTGATAGTGTCCTTGGCGTAGTAGTTCTCGATCAGGGTGTCGATCGCTTCCTGGCGCGTGTCAGCGGGAATGTCGCCCGGCTTCAGCTTGCCCAGAAGCATGTGGATAAAGACGCCGTCGCAGATCTCGATTGCGATCTTGGTCAGGTACTCGTGAGAGCGGTGCATGGGGTTGCGGGTCTGGAAGGCCGCAACGGTGCTCCACCCCTTCTCCTCGAACAGGGCCCGGGACTCGGCGGGGCGCATGTAGACTCCCTCGTACTCCGTGGGGAATATGCCTTCGCTGAGCACCTTGACGGGGCCGGCCAGGTTGACGTCCGCCTGGTTCATCACCATCAGCACTCCGGGGTGCTCGGTGTCGGTGGTGCCGTAGACCTGCTTGCACTCGTGTTCCTTGTCGATGGTGTACTTCTCGGTCACCTTCATGGTGGCCATGATCTCGCCGTTCTCCTCCGACACCAGGGCGACCTCCTCGCCGTCAGCGATGCTGTCGGCCTTGCCTTCGGAAGCGGAGAGCGTGATGGGGATGGGCCAGAAGGTTCCGTCCTCCATGCTGTAATTGTCACAGACACCCTGCCAGTCGGCCTTGGTCATAAAGCCCTCCAGCGGCGTGAAGCCGCCGATTCCCATCATGATCAGGTCGCCGACCTCGCGGGAGGATATCCTTACCTCGGTGAGGCCCTTGGCCTTCTCCTTCTCAGCCGCCAGTTCCTCACCCTCCAGCAGCAGCGGCTTGAGCTTCTTTTCCTTTCCGTGCGGGTTAACCAGTGCCATATCCAAACCTCCTGTTAAGTTTTCGCGCCCCCGTTACGAGTATTCGTTTCAGCTGACGCCCAGTGTCTCGATCACGTTCGCGAAGATCTCGTTGATGTCTCCGGTGCCTTTGACCGTCTTGAGGATTCCCCTGGAGCCGTAATAATCGATCAGCGGCGCCGTCTGTTCCTGGTAGACTTCCAGCCGCTTGCTGATGGTCTCTTCCTGGTCATCGTCCCGCTGGAAGAGCTCGCCGCCGCACTTGTCGCACTTCCCCTCTTCCGCCGGCGGGCTGAAATAGATGTTGTACATCTGCCCGCACTCGCGGCAGGTGCGCCTGCCGGTAAGCCGCTTCATCAGGTCTTCAGTGGGGACGTCGACGTTAAGCGCCGCGTCGAGGGGCATACCCAGATCATCAAGCATCTTGTCAAGCGCTTCCGCCTGGGCGGTGTTGCGGGGGAATCCATCGAGGATATAACCGTTCTTGCAGTCGTCCTGGCTGAGCCGCTCCTCCACCATGCCCAGCACTACCCTGTCGGGCACCAGCTCGCCCTTGTCCATGTAGGACTTCGCCTCCTTGCCGAGCTCCGTACCCTCGCCGACCGCGGCCCTCAGCAGGTCCCCCGTCGATATCTGGGGGATGCCGAACTTCTCGATCAGCTTCTTGGCCTGCGTGCCTTTCCCAGCTCCTGGTGCTCCCAGTAATACTAGTTTCATCTAGCCTCCATTTATGGCAGGAAAATAACCAGAGCGTACCGGGGGGCCCGCGGCTCCCGATGAAGCTCCCGTTGCTTTGATGGTCCGAAACTCTGCGGTCGCTAAAAAAGCGGTTACTTATCGGCTTCAGTGGATCGCGGGCCGTGTCGTTATTCTGTTTGGCGGGCCCGCATCTGTAGACCCAGTGCCCGCACGCCTGCGGGTCTTTCGCTGCATTTTACAGGTGGATCAACAGTAACTGTGAACGGCTGTTACTGGGCGCAGGTTGCGCATTTGAGGCAACTTTCACGCAACTCTGAAATACCTGCGCAGGTATTTTATACCTGCACCAGAATTGTTTCAAGACGAAAGCGCAGGACTGCCATTAGTCTTACTTATCAGGCGTATCAGCAGGCAATACCTGCATCCGGGAGCATTCGGACACGCATCAACCACTGCGATTAATCTTTCAGTTTTCCGTCTCCGGAAGCGCAACCGCGGGGCTGCCCGCAAGGCGGTTGAAGGCGGCATCGGTGAACCTGCGGCCCGCGCCTTCCAGCCATCGGCAGAAAAGGAGGAAGAGCGGGAACAGCAGCAGTGTGAATGCGACGCTGATCAGGCTGTCGCCGACGACTATTCCAGCCATGGCCAGCAGTCCGAAGTAATGCCTGTGAAAAAGGTATGGCGGGTATGAGCTCTCGCCCATCGGAGTCAAGACGCGGTAAAGCGGCAGCCTGAGCCCCGATGCGAGCGACACAAGGCAGAAGAACATGATGCTCAGCATGTACCCCGGGAACAATATCAGGTGCGACAGCCGGAACAGCGTATCGTTATCCCGCACAAGGTACATCATCAACAGCATCACCAGGGCCGCCGCCAGCACGGCCCAGCCGCCCCTCAGCCAGGCGGGCCAGCCGGCCAGAAGCCCGGGAATAGCGATGCCCAGCGCGAAAAGCACGATGTTCGCCATAAACATCGGCCGGTAAAAGAGTGCTTCCGGGTCAGGAACGCCGAAGCCGTCAGTCAGTGCCAGCAGCTCCGAATAGTAGCGGGTGACTACCATGAACACAGTCGTCGTAAATGCGATAAAGGCGAGATAAACACGCATACTCAACCTGCTGAAAAAAAGGTACAGCAGCGGCGCCAGCAGGTAGCACTGGACCAGGGCCGGTATGAACCAGTAGATGCCCGGCGCTGCGACTCCCGGATAAGCCATATATACGGCAAGAGTATGTATTGTCGGCTCGTGCAGCCTGCCGTACTCTGGCAAGATGAAAGGAATGGTCGCCAGGGCCAGCCAATACATGGGATAGATACGCAGGGCCCGCTTCATGTAATAGCCGCCGACCATCCGCAGGCTGAGGCGTCTGCTTTGATGACGCCTCAGCAGGTTGCGGAATGAATAGAAAGAACCGAGGCCGGCCAGAACGAAAAAAATCGCCACGAACTCGCTGGCGTACTCGCGCATCCAGACATCGTAGAAATCAGCAGCATAGTAGCTACCGTAATGAGCGACCATTACGACGGCTATTGCCAGGCCCTTCAGGTAGGAAGATGTATCCCTTGCGGTAATAAAAAACCCCGACTGCGGCCAGCTGGGGTGATCCGTCCGTTTTGCCCGATTCTACTGTGCGGTGTATAGAGACAGGATGATAATTTTAACGCAACGAAAACCGGATGACAAACAGGCGCGGCCGAGGCAGCGGAACGCTAGCGATCGTCGTCGGCCTCTCCCTCGACATGTAGCTCAGGCAGCCAACTGAGCCAGCGGGGCAGGTACCAGTTCCATTTCCCCAGCAGCCTCATGGATGACGGCACCAGCACGGAGCGAATGATGGTAGCGTCAAGCAGCACCGCCACCGCCATGCCGAAGCCCATCTGCTGGAACATCACCAGCCCGCCGCTGGCGAAACCCGAGAAGATGGCCACCATGATCAGGGCGGCGCCGGTGATGATGCCGCCGGTCGTTCGCAGCCCGAAGGCCACCGACTCGGCGTTGTCGCCGGTCAGCTGATAGCGTTCGCGGATGCGGCTCAGCAGAAAGACATGATAGTCCATGGAGAGCCCGAAGAGGATGGCGAACAGGAACAGGGGTATCCAGGCATCTATCGTGTCGGTCTGTTCGAAGCCGAACAGCCCGGTGCCGTAACCCTTCTGGAAGACCAGCACCAGCAGGCCGTAGGATGCGAACACGGAGAGCAGGTTCATCAGGATGGCCTTGAGCGGCACCACCAGGGAGCGGAAGACGACCATCAGCAGGATGAAGCTGAGACAGAGCACGAAGGCGATGACGATATAGCGGTAACTGTCTGTCGTGTTGTAGTAATCAAGATTCTCCGCCGTATCGCCCGTGACCAGGGCCTCGGCATCGACGCCGCCGAAGTACGCCGGTATCACTTCACGGCGCAATTCCTCTATCTTGCCCGTGGCGTCACGGGAGCTGGATTCGTATTTGAGCGGGTACCTGAGCACCATGTAGCGGCCGTCGTTGCTGAGCTCCGGCTCCCTCTTCGGCTCACTGAAAGCCTAGTCGGCGACGATGGCGGTGTTCATCCCGGAGATGGCGTCCTGCACCGGCTGTGAGCCGATGTCACCCTCGATGACGATGAGCGCCTCCGGGGAGAAGGCGAAGGGGAATGTCTGTTTGAGCTGGATGAAGCCGTTTATCGCCGGCAGGTCGTTGGGAAAGTCCTCGATGTTCGCCTGGCCGGTCCTGATGCCCCAGTCGAAGCGGTCGATGGGCAGGGCCGGCAACGCCAGCGCCACCAGCAGGCCCGCCGACAGCAGAAGGCTGATGACCGGGCGCCGCATCACCAGGCTCGATTCCCAGTCCCAGAAACCGCCCTTCTTGTCCGAGCTCATCCGGCGTGAGTCTCGCCTGCCCCCGGGCTTCAGCCGCCGCAGCAGATCGTTGATCCACTCGGACCGAAAGCGTTTACCCGCCAGGCGCAGCACCGCGGGCAGCAGGGTCAGGGTTATCAATATCGCCATCGCCACCACGAAGATAGCGCCCCCGGCCAGGCTGCGGAAGAGGCTCATGGGCACAATCAGCAGCCCCGAAAGGGCGAGGAGCACCGTCAAACCGCTGAAGAGTACGGCATGACTGGCAGTAGCGCCCGTCTTGACGATCGCCGCCCTGTTGTCCAGCCCCCGGTTCCTTTCCTCCCGGTAACGGCTGATGATGAACAGGGCATAATCGATGCCCACCGCCAGCCCCATCATCGTGATCATGTTGGTGGCGAAGTAACTCATCTGCCAGACCTGGCCCACCAGGGCGCTGACGCCGATGGCCATGATGATCGCCATACCCGCGAGAGCCAGGGGGACGGCGGAGGCCAGCAGGGCTCCGAAAACGACCAAGAGGATGATCAGGGCTATGGGTATGCCCACCAGCTCCGCCGATTGCAATGTGTCCTCGGCGGCCTTCTTGAAGTCCTCGTTGAGACTGGCGATGCCGGTGACCAGCACTTCGAAATCACCTTCGGGCTGCCTGTCGATGGTCACGGAATGAATCAGGCCCGCGTTGTCGATGGCCTGGCCCTCGGAGCCAGCCATCTTTACCTGGATGAATGTGGTGCGGCGGTCCGGGGAGACGAAGGCCGCCCGCATTTCATCGGGGAAACGCGGATCCGGCGGCAGGTAATAGAAGACCGCGCCCTCCACCACGTCCGGGCCCAGGTCGAGGATGTCCTTGTAGATCTCGCCGGTGACTCTCTGGAATTCCGGGTCGTCCACCGTCAGCGTCTGCGAACGCACGATTACGAACTCCTCCGTCGCCGTCGCCCCCTGTCCCGGGAACCCCTCCTCGATAAGGTTGTAGCCGCGCAACGACTCTGGGTCGTTGGTGAAGGTCATCTCGGTGGTGGTGGCGTCGGCCAGCAGCAAGGCCATGCTTCCCAGGGAGGCGGCCAGCAGCAGCAGCCAGATGACGATGGTCCGCCAGGGATGCCTGGCGCAGGCGCCCGCTATGATGCCCGTAGACAATCGGGGCAAGCTCGTCCTCCATCCTGAGTGCTCGATGAGATATGGACACGGCAGCTGCCCGGATGGCCCCGGACAGGCTGCGGCCGGATCTGGCGGAGGGGGTGGGATTCGAACCCACGAGAGACCGCAGGGCCTCTGCCGGTTTTCAAGACCGGTGCGTTCAGCCGGACTCCGCCACCCCTCCGTCCATAGGCGTCTAGTTTAGTCGAAAAGCGGGGCAAGCTGAAATGTTTAAGACAACGGCGTAGTCAGTCGATGCGGTCGACGCCCATGAAGGGGCGTAAAACCTCGGGCACGCTGACGCTGCCGTCCTCGTTCTGAAAGTTCTCGATGATGGCGGCGAAGGTCCTGCCCACCGCCAGGCCGCTGCCGTTGAGCGTATGCAGGAAGCGCGGCTTGCCGCCGTCGGCGGGCCGGTAGCGTATCCCCAGGCGCCGTGCCTGGAAATCGAGGAAGTTGGAACAGGATGAGATCTCCTTGTAGCCGTCGTAGGAGGGCAGCCAGACCTCCAGGTCGTAGGTCTTGGCCGAAGCGAAGCCCAGGTCGCCGGTGCAGAGGGTGACGGTGCGGAAGGGCAGCTCCAGGCGCTTGAGCACCTCCTCGGCGTTGGCGGTGAGCGATTCCAGCTCATCGGCCGACGTCTCCGGCATCACGAACTTCACCAGCTCCACCTTGTTGAACTGGTGCTGGCGTATCAGTCCGCGCGTATCGCGCCCGGCGGCGCCCGCCTCGCGGCGGAAGCTGGGCAGATAGGCGGTGACATGCATGGGCAGCTGCGCCTCCTCCAGCACCTCGTCCCGGTAGAGGTTGGTGACCGGCACCTCCGCCGTCGGGTTCAGGTAGAGATCGTCGTCACGCAGCTTGTACATCTCCGCCTGGGCGAACTTGGTCAGCTGTCCCGTGCCGCGCATGCTCTCGCTGTTGACCAGTATGGGCGGAAACAGTTCCGTGTACCCGTGCTCGCGCGTGTGCAGGTCGAGGAAGAAGTTTATCAGCGCCCGCTCCAGGCGGGCGCCCAGACCCTTAAGCAGCGTGAATCGTGACTCGGCCACCTTGGTGCCGCGCTCCTGGTCGATGATGCCCAGCTCGGCCCCCAGGTCCCAGTGTGCTTTGGGCTGGAAATCGAAGACGGTCGGCTCGCCATGGCTGCGCAGGGTGACATTGGCCGACTCGTCGTCGCCCGTGGGCACGTCCGGCAGCGGCGGGTTGGGCAGCTCCATGACGATATCATCCAGCTGCCTTTCCACGTCCCGGAGGACGTCCTCCAGCTGCTTTATCTCCTCCCCCACCTGCTTCATGGCCTCTATCTGCTCCGCGGCGTCGCCCCCGGAGCGTTTTGCCGCAGCTATCTCCCCGGAAGCCCGGTTCCTGAGCGCCTTCTTCTCCTCGACCTCCACCAGCAGCTCGCGGCGCCTGCGGTCCAGCCGCGTGAACTCGTCCATCGGCACCTGGACACCCCGGCGTCCGAGGGCCTCGACCACCTGCTCCGGCTCCTTCCTGAGCCGCTTGATATCCAGCATTCTCGCTCCCTGTTGAGGTCTCTGCCTTGCCGCCCCAGTCTACCGCAAAGTCTATCGGAAAAAACGCCGTGCGATAAAGCCGCAAGATGCGCTACAATTGAATTGGCCGCCGGAGGTGTTATTCCTTGAGTGCTGAATCAACATATGATCTCTTCCAGAGGGGCATGTCGCTGCTCGAGAGCAGGAACCCGGCCCAGGCCGCGGTCGTGCTCAGGCGCGCCGTCCGCCTGGAACCGGACAAGACCTCCATCCGCGAGGCGCTGGGCAGGGCCTGTTTCGATTCCGGCAGCTACCATGAGGCATGGGAACAGTTCCGTCACGTGGTCGAGCGCTATCCCACCAACAGCTATGCCCACTACTGCCTGGCGCGGAGCGCTGAGAAGCTCGACGACGCACTGCTCTCGCGGCGCCATTTCCGCCTTGCAGGTGAGCTGGGCTATGAGACCGGGCGGCGGTAGAAGCGGGTGACGGGACAACCTGGACCCGGCCGGACCTAGTCACCGTAACCCTGCGGATGGCTGCTGTGCCACTGCCAGGCGCTGGCGATGATGGATTCCAGGTCGGGATGCTCCGGCTCCCAGCCCAGGTCCCGGGCGATGCTTTCGGAGCTTGCCACCAGCACCGCCGCGTCACCCTCGCGCCTGCCTGATTCCACAACCTTGAAATCGACGCCGGTCACCGTGCGGGCGGCATCGATCACCTGACGCACCGAGTAACCCCTGCCGTTGCCCAGGTTGTAGTGGAGGCTGCCGCCGTCCAGGTGCTCCAGCGCCATCAGGTGGGCCTGGGCAAGGTCGACCACGTGGATATAGTCGCGGATGCAGGTGCCGTCGGGGGTCGGGTAGTCCGTGCCGTAGATGGTGATGCTCTCCCTCTGCCCAAGGGCCGCCTTGAGCACCAGTGGTATCAGGTGGCTCTCCGGATGATGGTCCTCGCCGCGTTGCCCTGAGGCTCCGGCTGCGTTGAAGTATCTGAGAGCCGCGTGCCTGATGCCGTGGATGCGTTCATACCAGTCGAGCACCCGCTCGAACTGCAGCTTCGATTCGCCGTAGGCGTTGGTAGGGTCCTGCGGATGCCCCTCCTCCAGCAGCTTCGTCTGCGGGTTGCCGTAGATTGCGGCGGTGGATGAGAAAAGAATCCGCTCGACACCAGCGTCGACCATGGCATCAAGCAGCTCCAGCGGGCGCGCCGTGTTGTTGCGGAAATACTTGCCCGGGTCGCGCATGGACTCACCGGCCTCGATGAACCCCGCCATGTGTATGACCGCCTCGATGCCGCTCTCCCCCATGACGGCGGCCGCCAGGGAGCGGTCGCCCACGTCCCTCTCGATGAAACGGGCCTGCCCGTGCACGGCGCGCCGGTGCCCGGTGGAGAGGTTGTCGTAAATCACCACTTCGTGGCCCGCCTCCAGGCACTGCTCCGTGACGATACTGCCGATGTATCCCGCGCCGCCTGTGATCAGAATCTTCATATCAGGCCCGATGATATACGAGAGCCACGTACTTGGGAACCCGCGCAACTCCCTGGCGCCGTACCCGGAGCGCGGACCCGCTGATGTGCGTCTGCTATACTCGACCCCATGAGAATTCTGTTCATCAGCGACATCTTCGGCAAACCCGGGCGCAACGCCGTCATCGACAGGTTGCCCTCCCTGGTGGAGGAGCGCACCATCGACTTCGTGGTCGCCAACGGCGAGAACGCCGCCAGCGGCGCCGGTATCACCAGCAATATCGCCCGCAAGCTGCTGGACGCGGGCGTCGATCTGATAACCACGGGCAACCACGTCTGGCGCCAGCGTGAGGTCTACAGCTTCATGGATGAATCGGAGCGCATAATCAGGCCCTTCAACTATCTTGAGCAGAACCCGGGCAGAGGCTGGGCCGTGGTTGAGAAGGACGGCATGAAGCTGGCGGTTGTCAACCTGCTGGGTGACCTCTACATCGGCGCGCCGGTTGGTCCCTTCCAGGCCGTGGACGAGGCGCTGGCGGAGCTGCCCGGCGACGTGGACCATGTGCTCGTCGACATGCACGCGGAAGCAACCAGCGAAAAGGTGGCCATGGGTTACCACCTGGACGGCAGGGTCTCGGCGGTCATCGGCACCCATACCCACATCCAGACCGCGGATGAGCACATCCTCCCGGGGGGCACCGCCTACATCACTGACGCCGGCATGACCGGACCCCACGATTCGGTCATCGGCGTCGACAGGCACATCATCCTCAAGCGTTTCCTGACGCAGATGCCCGTCAAGTTCGAGGTCGCCGACGGCGGCGTCCGTATCGAGGGCGTCACGATCGACCTGGACGGGGACGGCCACGCCAGGGTTATCGAGCGTTTGCGGCTTGCCGCCGACTGAACAGCAGCAGCGCCACCACCAGCACGCCCATCATCAGGTTCCTGAGCGCAACCTCGCAGATGATTCCCGGCTGCAGCGAGAACAGTTTCCAGTAATTATAGGGGAACTCGATCTGTGTCAGCACCAGCACAGCCCAGTAGATCGCACCGGGCCACGGTTTCCTGACGCTGGCAAGCAGTGGTATCAGGGGCAGCAGCCAGATCAGGAACTGCGGCGAGAAGACCTTCCCACCGAGGATGAACACGGAGATGGTGATGGCGGCGAACTGCACCAGCGCCGGCGGCGACCAGCCGCCTGCGTCGTCGAAGCCGCTGCGCCAGTAGACCAGGTAGACAGCCAGCAACAGGGCCAGCGTCACCGGCCCCGAGATGGTGGCGAAGGTCTCCGCCATCGAGGCGAAGACATTGTGCGAGCCGTAGGAATTGAGTATCTGTACCGGGAAATCCGAGATGCTGTTTAGTATCAGCAGCGGCGAGGCCCAGCTGCTCTCGATCTGCAACGGCCGCTCCAGGTGGTAGAGGAAGGCTCCCGCCAGACCGGAGGGTGAAATCAGCAGAAAAGGCAGCGCTGCCGCCGCAGCAGTCAGCAGCGCCAGCAGCGGGCCCAGCCAGAGCTCACGCAGCCGGCGCCTTCGATAATGTGCCACCAGGTAGAGCGGACCGATGAGCACGGGGATGACTTTGGTCATCAGGCCCAATCCCAGCAGCATCCAGGCAAGCAGACTGCGTTCGTAGATGAAAGCGGTGATGCCCGCAAGCATCAGGAAAGCGACGGCGATGTCGAAACGCGCCTGGACGATGGAGCCGATGCTGAGCACGAACAGCGTGTAGAGCGCCAGCACCAGCAGGGTGCGTCTGATACTGCCGTACAGGCGGCCTGAAACTGCCGAAAGCAGCGCAATGATGCCGCAGCTGAACAGCAGCATCTCCAGCTCGAACCAGAAGACGAATGCGTTGTAGCTGTTGCCGGAGAGCAGCCGTGGCAGCGAGAACAGCAGCATCGCCACCGGCGGGTATTCCGAGGAGAAATCTGCATACGGCACCAGCCCCCGGGCTATGCGCCCCGCATATTCGTAATAGACGGGTGTATCCGTGATTATCTTGTCGCCGTACCACAGGATCTGGAAGAGCACCAGCCAGATGAACGCCTGCAGCAGCATGAACGCCGCCGCAGCCAGCCAGCGCTGTTGTGCCTCCGTCAGGCTTTCGAATCTCGCAGTCGAGCGTTTAAACCAGTCTGCCATGGTTCCTCCTGAACGCCCTTCCCGCACTGATGACGAAGGCGATCATCGCCATGGGGAAGAACCAGGGTATGTAAAGATAGAACCAGTGCGTCTGCACCAGCTGGAAGCCGATCACCAGGGCCGCCGAGGCCGCAGCGAGATTGAACAGCGACTTGCGCGGCGGCCAGAAATAGGCGCCGGCTGCCAATGCCAGCAGTATCACCTGCGCGATTCGCTGCGGCGTCCCCAGCAGGTCCGGATACTGCCCCCAGATGCTGAAGGGCGAATCCCTGCCAATCTGCCACTCCAGGGAGCGTTCCCAGAAGACCGTGAGGCTGCCGTCCCCGAGGAAGATAACCGGCAGCGGCGCCGCCAGTGCCGCCAGAAATATAAGCAGGAACAGGGCGCGGCGGCCCCAGCCGCTGTAGGCGCGCGGGAACGACGCCCACAGTGGCGCCAGTATGGCGGGAAAGAATTTCACCTGCGTGGCGAAGCCCAGGAACAGCGCTCCCAGCGGCAGGGAGCGGGCAAGCACGAAACCCCAGATCATAAAAGCGGCAACGATCGTATCATTGACGTTGCTGTTGAGAACGAAGGTCGTATACGGGTAGGCGGCCCATGCGTAGGCCAGGGCGATGCCGAGCCTGCGGCCGCGACGGCCCCGGCCCGCAAGGCTGCGTCCGGCGAAGAACATGCCGGCCATGGCCGCCAGGTCGAAGAAGATGGCGGTGGCGTGGGCCGCCGGCAGGTCGTCCCATTCTCCGGACCAGGGGAACAGGCGCTCGAAGGGCACATAGACTAGATAGTTGAGCGGCCCGTAGGTATCGCCGTTGCTGTTATCGTCGGACATGTTGCCGTAGGGAGAGACCCGCTCCTGGATGCGCTGGGCGCCGATGACGCCTGAATAGCCAACGTCCACCACGTTGGAATCGGCGATATTCAGCACTATGCGCAATATCACCAGCAGCACCAGTCCCACCAGGATGATGCGGGACGAGAAGTTCAGGCGCAACACGGGTTCGAGGCCGTCACCCGCCGGCGGCTGCGGCGCCATCACCCGCCTGCCGGTGACCGGCTCCACCAGCCCCACGCGCAGGATGCGGCGCTTGCGCCGCAACGCCATCCAGAGCAGGCGCAGGAACAGGTAGGCCAGCGGCGGGTAGGCCAGCGGCACCGAAGTGAAGATATCGCCCCGGTTGAAGAAGTAATGGGATGCGGTGAATGAAAGCAGCACCAGCAGGTCCAGGTGAAACAGCCTCAGGGGGTTGCGGATATCCACGAAGGGCGCCAGGAAGGCAAGGCAGAGCGGCAGCCATATGTAGGGCTTGTTGATGATGCGCCCGAAGGCTCCCTCGTATCCGCGGGCCATGGACCAGGCCACCTGGGGCCCGATCCTGATCTCGTCGACAGTGAAGTCCGCATCCTCGATAAGCACCTCGGCCACCACGTCCGGACCGGACGAGAAACTGACCTTCCAGACACGGTCCTCCCCCAGCTCGGCGCTGGTCGTGATCTCGCCCTTGTCGCTCAGCCAGCGCTGGACCTTCCCCTGTGCTTCGGCCAGACGGATCGCCTCTTCGCTGGTCATCACCGGCAGGTAGTCCTCGTAGGCCTCGGACTCGATTGTGGACAAGCTTATGCGGCCGGTGGCGTCATCTATCCTTACCTCCACGAGCACGCGGTTGTTCATGGGGTTGCTCCAGGTGATGGTCCAGCTCTGGTGGCGGCTGCTGTAGCTGGCATGGATCAGCATCTCCGGGTGGGAGCTCAGCACCAGCGGCACGCCCCCGTGCTGCGAAGCCATCTCCTTTGCCTGCTCCTCCGTCAGCCGCGGGTCGGACTGCGCCTGGGTGGCGGAGGCGCCAAAGCCGAGCAGCATGATCGCTGCGAGGGTGAGAGTCAGGAGGGCTGCAGCGCGTCTCGGCACCCGGTTCACCGGCGCCTGACGGACACGTCGCTCAGGCAGTCGGTTGCCTGAAGCTCCACAGTTTGTTCCCGGTGAAGTTGAGCAGGGTGACGGCCGCAATCGACAGCGCCTGGGCCGCGTACTCGTTCATGGACAGCATCTCTATCATCAGCACCAGCAACAGCATGTTCAGGGTCCAGCTTGCCAGGCTGACCACGATGAAGCGGCGCGCCTGCGTGGAGACCTGGCCCCGGGGGTTATCGAAGGTCCAGTACTTGTTCAGAAGGAAGTTGTTGGTCGCGGAAACTGCGAAGGACACGGTGGCCGCCAGGACGTACGGCGCGCCGGCCACGCCGTAAATAATCGTATAGATAAGGAAGTTGACAATATAGCCGGATGCTCCGACGATACAGTATTTCCAGAACTGGTTGATGGCGCGCCTGATGCGCGCACCCATGTCACTATGCATGTGACTTTCCAGGTTTCTCCCTGACGGCATGGCTCCACCCGTTCTTTCTTAAGCTATGACCAGACCGTAGGTTAGATTAACATATTTGCTTTTTCAAGGCTCGCGAGACCTGCGCCGCCAGGCCGAAACATTGCTCGGCGAGCGCCGGTTCCAGGGTGCCGGTGCCGCAGGCTTCGGAGATGAACGACCGCCTGAGCACATCCCTTGCGGACAGCCTTCCCCCGGTGAAACCGGCTGCTTTTTCCGCCATGGCGGTTACGGCGGCCGCCAGCTCATCGTGATCGCCGTCTGCCGCCCGCCCGTCCGTGGGCACTATCCCCCAGGCGATCATGCCGCCACGCTCAAGGAAACGACCCAGTTCATCCTCGTAGATCAGGAACTCCTGCGCGTGGTCGCATGCATCGAAGTGAAGGATGTCCACAGCCGTGGTCATCAACAGCCCCCAGTCGGTGCCGCCGCATACATGGATGCCCGTGAGACCCTCGATGGCTGCGAAACACTTTTCCAGGTTGCCGGTGACCTGCTCAGCGGGAAGGCTGATCATGGCGGACCCGACCTGGGTGAGATAGGGCTCATCGAAGAAAACAACGGTTTGCAGCGGCGGCGACGCCTCGCGGAACCTGGCTTCCTGCCAGCTCCCCTTGCAGGCGAGCAGCGTCACGATGGCCTCGAACAGGTCCGCGTGATACAGGACCGGCTTGTTGACCTCGTCGGTCACCGTCAGCCCGAAGCTCGCCGGGCCGGTCACCTGCCCCTTGACGAAGCGTGCTTCGTTTGCGCCGGCCAGAGCTGCCAGCATCGGCTCCAGCGAGCGCGCGTAGGCGGGGCCGATGGCGCAGCGTTCCCGGTCGCCGGCCATCATCTCCTCGTAGAACGAGGCAAGCGCATCCGGAGCGGACGCGGTATCGAAGAATATGCGCCTGCCCTCCAGGTCAAGCTCCACGGAAGGCATGCCTTCCGAGTATTGCACGTACATGCCCTCGCGGAAGTCGGCGCGCGGCAGCTGCGGCCATGAAGGGCACTCGGGATGATGCCTGAGCATGAAATCCACGGCTGTCTCCGGGTCCGTATGGGGAACAGTGCCGATGGCCAGCGTGGCGCACAACGGCAGCTCCCGCGGACCCTGTCCCTTCCCTGAACAGCGGCTCATGCCGACCTGGCGATACGTGCTACGGCCTCCACGGCCGCGGCGATATCGGAATCATTGTTGAAAGGACCGACGCTCAGCCGCACCACGCCGCGGTCAAGGGTCCCCATGGCGCCATGGGCCCCCGGTGCGCAATGCAGGCCCGCGCGTGAGGCGATGTCATACTCGCGGTCAAGCCTGGCGGCGACTGCGGATGATGGCAGCCCGCCGACGTTGAACGCCACCAGCGGTCCCCGCTGTTCATCCGCAGCGGGGCCGTATAACTGGACGCCTGCCACCGCCCGCAGTCCCTGCATCAAATCGCGCGTAAGCGCTCCCTTGTGCGCCGCCAGCTTTTCCACTCCATGCTCGAGGATGAAGTCGATGCCGGCCCCCAGGCCGGCGATGCCCGGGGTATTCAGGGTGCCGCTCTCATAGCGGTCGGGCCTGGCGAGCAGATCCTGCTCCGGCTCCTCGGAGATGGAGCCGGTGCCGCCCTGCCGCGAGGACAGCAGCTCCACATCCGGGGAAATATACAGCAGTCCGATGCCCTGGGGGCCCATCAGGCTCTTGTGTCCCGTGCATGCCAGCATGCTGATGGGCATCGAGCCCATGTCCAGCGGCAGCGCCCCGGCGCTCTGGGCCGCATCCACGAGCAGATGCACGCCCCTCTCGGCAAGGGCTCCGCCGATCTCAGCGACGGGCTGGATGGCGGCGGTCACATTGGAAACATGAGTAAAGACAGCGAGACGGGTGTTCTCACGCACCTGGGCCAGTATATCGCCCATATCCAGGCGGCCGGCGGCGTCGGATTCGACCACGCTGACCTCAACCCCCTGCCGCGAGAGGTTGTGTAGCGGCCGCACCACGGCGTTATGCTCCACGTTCGAAGTGATCACGTGGTCGCCCGCCGACAGCAGGCCCCGTAGCGCCATGTTGAGCGCGTCCGTGGCGTTCTGCGTGAAGATGATGTCGGCGCTGTCGGCTGCACCCAGCAGTGCCGCCGCCTTGTTGCGGGTGGCATGGATAACACGCGCCGCCTCAACGGCCTTGGCGTGGGCGCCGCGGCCCGGGTTAGCGCAGTAATCGCGCAGGCTCCTCTCCACCGCCTCAGGCACGCCGGGTGGCTTCGGGCACGAACTCGCCGCATTGTCAAGGTAGATGGTCACTCGTTGAAACGCTCCTCCACCGCGCTGATCAGCGGCTGCAACTCCACGGAAAGAGTGTACAGCTTTTCATCGTAGTAGATTGCGTTCCGGCCTGGAGAGTAGGCGACCTCCAGGGTGCTGCCATCCTCGAATGAGAACACAAGCAGGTCCGAAAAACTCTCATCCTTGCCACCGGGAGCGGGCGTCGCGCCGGTGACTGCTTCGCGGAACGAGGCGAATTCGTCAGTCTGTCCGCCAACCATGTAGGCAGCCACTTCCCCTTCCTCGCCATAGACGAAAACCGTGAGGAACTCTGATCCCGTCGCCTCCGCCAGTGGCCTGGCCCGCCGCGCGTCCTCACTCTCGCCGGCGGTGAAGGCCGAAGAACCCATGTAATCGAAAGGATAGCGAACCAGCAGCATGATGCCGATGGACCCCAGAACCAGCAACAGGACCACCAACAACAGGGTTTTTTGACTCCAGTGCTTCATCTACCGCAATGATATCCGATAGCCGTGGCCATTCACAGTTGCAAACATGCCGGTTGAATACATATATTGTAGGGTCAGATGACAGACCAGGGAAACGCACAGCGCCAACCATACAGCCCCGTCTCACCCAAGGTGGACTTCCCCGCCCTCGAGGAGGAAATACTCTCCTTCTGGCGCGATAAGAGCATCTTTGACAAGAGCCTAGAACTGAGGCGGGGCGGCGAGGAATACGTCTTCTACGAGGGGCCGCCCACGGCCAACGGCAAGCCCGGCTCGCACCATGTCCTCTCCCGCATCTTCAAGGACATCTACCCCCGCTATCGCAACATGTGCGGCTACAGCGTCGCCCGCAAGGCCGGCTGGGATACCCACGGCCTGCCCGTGGAGCTGGAGGTCGAGCGGCAGCTTGGCATCGGCGGCAAGCGGGACATCGAGCAGGTCGGCATCGAGAAGTTTAACCGGCTCTGCCGCGAGAGTATCTACCGCTACCTCGAGGACTGGGAAAAACTGACGGAGCGCATCGCCTTCTGGATCGACACCAGCGATGCTTACTACACGCTCGACAGTGAATATATCGAAAGCGTCTGGTGGGTGCTCAAACAGATATGGGATAAGGGGCTGCTCTACCACGACTACAAGGTCGTTCCCTATTGCGCACGCTGCGGCACTGCGCTCTCCAGCCACGAGGTGGACCAGGGCTACAGGACCGTGGAAGACCCGTCCATCTATGTTTATTTCCCGCTGGCCGATGACCCGGGGGTCTCCCTGCTGGTCTGGACCACCACTCCCTGGACGCTGATCAGCAACGTGGCGGCTGCGGTAAATCCGCAAATCGCCTATGCCGAGGTGGAACATGCCGGCCGCCGCCTGATCATGGCCCGTGACCTGGTGGAAAAGGTACTCGGCGGAGAGGCGCGGATCGTCCGCGACGTCCAGGCCGATGAGCTCGCCGGCAAGGCATACCGGCCGCCCTTCGATTTCGTCGAACCGCAGGAGCGCGCCCACTACGTGGTTACCGCCGATTTCGTCTCCGCGGACGAGGGAACCGGCATCGTCCATATCGCACCCGCCTTCGGGGCGGACGACCTCGACGTTGGCCGCGCCAACGGCCTGCCCGTGATCAATCCTGTTGACGAGGAAGGCCGTTTCCAGGCGCAAGTCGAACCCTGGGCCGGCAGCTTCGTAAAAGACGCCGACCCCCGGATCGTCGAGGAGCTTGAAGGCCGCGGCCTCCTGCTGGCTGCGGTTCCTTATGAACATTCCTATCCCCATTGCTGGCGCTGTGATACGCCACTGATCTATTACGCCAAGGCCAGCTGGTACATCAGGACCACGGCCATCAAGGAGCAGCTGCTGGCCGCCAACGAGACCGTCAACTGGTACCCGGATCATATCAAGCACGGCCGTTTCGGCGATTGGCTTGAGAACAACATCGACTGGGCCCTTTCCCGTGAACGCTACTGGGGCACGCCATTGCCGGTCTGGCGCTGCGACGAAGGACACGAGACCTGCATCGGCAGCCTGGAGGAGCTCGCGCGGCTCTCCCGGGAGGACCTGCCCGAGGACCTGGACCTTCACCGTCCTTACATAGACGAAGTGAAGCTGACCTGCCCTGACTGCGGAAAAACCATGGAGCGGGTACCGGAAGTGATCGACGCCTGGTTCGACTCCGGCAGCATGCCCGTCGCCCAGTGGCATTATCCCTTTGAGAACCAGGAACTGTTCAAGCGCCGTTTCCCCGCTGATTTCATCTGCGAGGCCATCGACCAGACACGTGGCTGGTTCTACAGCCTGATGGCCGTCAGCACGCTGCTTTTCGACAGCTCCAGTTACCGCAACGTTGTCTGCCTGGGGCACATCCTCGACCGCGAAGGCCAGAAGATGAGCAAGTCAAAGGGAAATGTCGTCGAACCCTGGCAGGTGCTCGACCGCCAGGGGGCCGACGCCTTCCGCTGGTACCTGTTCACCGTCAGTTCTCCCTGGTACCCGCGGCGTTTCTTCCCCGAGGCCATCGACGAGGTGGTGCGCAAGTTCATGCTCACCCTCTGGAACACCTATTCCTTCTTCGTCGTCTACGCCAACATCGACGGTTTCGACCCGGGAGCCCACCAGGTTCCCGCCTGCGAGCGGCCGCTGCTGGACCGCTGGCTGCTGGCATCGCTGCAGAAGCTAGTGGCAGAAGTCCGGGACGGCCTTGAAGATTACGACGCCACCACCAGCGGCCGCCGCATCCAGGAGTTCGTCGACGATCTCTCCAACTGGTACGTGCGCCGCAGCCGACGGCGTTTCTGGAAAAGCGAAGAAGACCAGGACAAGCTCAGCGCCTACCTGACGCTGCACGAGACGCTGACGACTGTGGCCAGGCTGCTGGCGCCCTTCACGCCGTTCATCTCCGAGGAGATCTACCGCAATCTTGTCTGTTCTGTGGACCCTGATGCCCCCGAGAGCGTACATCTCTGCGATTTTCCCCGGGCAGCCGACGAACTGGAGGACGACGAGCTGCTGTTCCAGATGGAGATGGCGAGGAAGGCCGTGAACCTGGGCCGGGCGGCGCGCAACAAGGCAGCAATCAAGACGCGCCAGCCCCTGGCCGAGGCGATCATCGTCGCCGACGCGAAGGAGCAGCAGGCGCTTGAGGCCCTGGAGCAGCTGGTGCGCGAGGAACTGAACGTAAAGCAGGTGAGCTACGCGCGTGACGCTTCCTCACTTTCAGGCATCGTGCTCAAGCCGAACCTGCAGAAGCTGGGCCCCCGTTTCGGCCCCCGCCGACCCCAGGTCGACGCTGCCATCGCGGCACTGGACCCCGAGAGCGCCCTGCGCCTGCTGGAGGAGGGCGGCAGCCTGGGAATCAATATCGAAGGTAGCGAGGAGGTGCTGTCCCGCGACGAGATCCTGGTGGAAGAGGTCGAGCGGGAGGGCCTTTCCGTGGAACAGCAGGGCGGGCGCGCCGTCGCCATCGACACGGTCGTAACAGACGAACTTCGGCGCGAAGGACTCGCCCGCGAGCTGGTGCATAAGCTGCAGAACATGCGCAAACAGGCGGGCTTCGAGATCGAGGATACGATCATAGCCTGCTTCTCCGGCTCGGAGCTGCTGCTGGATGTGCTCAGGGAACACGAACGCTTCTTCAGGAGCGAGACCCTGTGCGAGGAAGTCCGCATTGCCGGAGAGTGCCGCGGCGGCTATTCGGAAACACTTTCAATCGAAGGCGAGGAGCTTTCCGTAACCATCGACAGGGTCAGCGCCTGACGCAAGCTGCAGGCACTATCCCGACCCGAGATAAGGAGACAGAGATGTTCAAGAGGATACTGGTAGCGACAGACGGTTCTGAAAACGCCTCCAGAGCCATCGAATACGCAGCCGAGCTGGCCCGACTCGCCGGCTCTGAAGAGGTGCTGCTGCTTCATATCTGCATCGGCTGTACCGCTGACCTCGACCCGGAGGAGAAGAACCTGGAGGCGGCCAACCGTATCGTCGCCGAGGCGGCGGAAACGCTCAACGAGGCCGGGATCAGCACCCGTACCCGGGTCGAGACGGATTACCCGCCCGAGTCTGTAGGCAACGCCGTCATCGACATCGCGAAGTCGGAAGAATCAGACCTGATCATCATCGGCAGCCGGGGACTTACCGAGTTCAAGGGGATGCTGCTGGGCAGCGTCAGCAACAAGGTCGTGCACGGAGCGCCCTGTCCGGTAATGGTGATCAAGGAGGACCTGGAGACACCCTGATTCCGCTATTTGCCGGAAGCAGCCAGGCCCTGCAGCTGTCCCGTTCTGAACGTCGGGCAGACTTTCCTCTTTGGCAGCGAGCAGAGCCGGCTCTGCTGAAAGAAGCATTCCCGGCAGCTGGATCCGGCTGCCGCCTTACGGTCGGCGCCTGCCGCCGAATCGTTTCTACTCGATGCAAGGCTGACGCCGTTGGGTGACGTGGCACTTCCTCCTGCTGCGGGTGAATGGGGTATGAATACTATCCAATCCGACGGCCGTGTTTCAATACCCCCATCCTCCGGTTATCCGCAATTTGCTGGATTTTTTTCTGAGCCATGGCATGAACGTGACGACGCCGCGGTCGATCATTCTGCTATCATATAAACGGCGGCAATCGCGTAGCATGAAAACACTTCGAGGTTGACATAGGTGAGACTTGTGAGACATCGAGAGAGCTTCCGGACGGCATTGATTACAGCCACGGCGCTGGCGGTTTTGATAGCAGTGGCAGGCGGCTGCGGCGGCGAACCTGCCGACAGCGATACGCTAACACGTTCAGAAAACCGGACCCAGAC
>JAJRYJ010000077.1 GCA_024275795.1 Actinomycetes bacterium
CCAGGTCCGGGCCGAATGGATCGGGCCTTCTCGATGCTCTTCCCTCGAAATCCAGCAGCAGCGCCTCCAGGCGCTCGCGGCCGAGCGGCGTGCGGGCGGCCTGGCGGGGAGTCTGGCCCTCCAGAGCCGGCAGGGGCATGTCCGGCCAGGTTGCCCAGTGGCGCTCGTTCATCTCCCGTATCTCCGCCTGCACCTCCGGCAGCGACATGAGTTCTTCCTGGGAAAGAGAAGCCGCCGGCGGGCCGGTGGTTCCCGGCTTCGGCGGCGATGCTGCTGCCGGCGTTCCGCCACTGGGCGTCGCCCCGCGCTTCACAGCCGCCTCGTCGAGCATTGCTTCCAGCGACACGAAGACCGTGTTTTTCAAGGCCGCGCGCCTGCCCAGCCGGCGGGTTATCTTGCGTTTGATGGACTCGGCGCGCTCGCGTGAGTTGACCTCGATGACGAGCTTGTCACCCTTGACGTCCAGCATCCCCAGGATGGTGTTATCCCATCCCTCGTGTGCCCGGTTTGTTTTCCTCAGCCAGGGAAACCGCACCGATACCAGCTCTCCCCGCTCATCGAAGTCGGCATCCATGAGCAGGTCGTCATCGCTTTCGCCCGGCGCCAGGGACTTGAGGGCGTCGAAGGCCTCCCGCGCCGGGCAGCCGAGCTCGTAGTGCAGCTCCACCGGCTGCATCTCCTCGCCGTCGGTGTTGCGCACCTGGGGGAAGGAGCTGTCCAATACCCTGTCGCGGAACGCATAGTACATGTCGCGCAGCTCCAGGTCCCTGTCCCCGATCGCGTCAAAAAGCATCTCGTCGAAGATGGGTTCCAACTTTTCTGCCGAGATACCATGTTTCTCCCAATCAATCTCCATGAACCTCGATTTTATTCTCTCCCGGAAGTCGATCAGTTCGTTGACGAAATCCGCCGGGATCGCCACCGGCGCGCAGCCGACCATGATCGAGACGCCGTCCAGAGTGACCACCCGGGTGTAGAGGATCTGGCCTTTGACCAGCGTTCGTGAGGAGGAGCGCTCAAGGACACGGAGCTCCCGCTGAAGCAACAGGTCCTTAAGCAGCAGATGCCTGCCCGGCTCGACGCCGGCGACCATGAAAAAACTGTAGGGCTGTGAACAAACCTCCTCGATGAAGCGGCGCTGGAAGGGCTCCAACTGCCCGGGGTGCTCCTCCAGGAAGCACATCGCGGCCGGCATATCGGGGAGATGCTCGCTTTCGTCTTTCTGCGCATTGTCCGGCGTCCAGCAAAAGAGGAACCATTGCGGGAAGGACACATCCAGCTCCGGCTCGATTTCGGGATCCATGGGCGCGTCTTTCCAGAAAGTGTATTCGTCCCAGGCCTCGCCAAGGGAGTTTTGTCCGTAGCGCCGGGCAACGAACTCCAGCAGCAGCTCGGTCAGCTCCGCCTCCGTCTGCCGCATCTTCCGCCACGTGAAGTCCGCCAGCTCCGCGGCCGGTCCGCAGCACTTCTTGTATTTCCTTCCCGAGCCGCAGGGGCAGGGGTCGTTTCTGCCTGGCTTGGTCAATTACTCCTCCCCGCCGGCCACGCCGATCTCCAGGATGCGGTCGACGCGAAAGACGCGGTCGGCCTGCCTTTCCAGGCAGTAGGCGCTCAGCCCAATGAATGAGCAGCCGCGATATTCCATCTCTTCAACGCGGTAAGGTTTTATCTTTCGCCGGGACCTGGTGTCGTCGGGCTTCAGGTATGTCATCTTAAGCAGCGCGCCGTCGGCGATGGCCCGCTGCACCAGCTTGATCTTGCCCTCCAGCGGCAGCCGCTCGTCGGCCCGGCTGTACTGGAAGCCGGTGATGAACTCGACCACCCGCCAGTCGAGCCAGATGTGCGACTTCCTGATCGGCGTCTTGATAAAGATCCCCTCCAGCGTGCGGCAACGCGAGAGCGCCACATAGAGCTGGCCCGGGGCGAAAGTCCCGCGGCCGATGTCGACGACGACTGCGTCGAAGGTCTTGCCCTGGCTCTTGTGGATGGTCACGGCCCAGGCCAGCTTGACCGGATATTGGGTAAACTTGCCGATGTCCTCGGACGTGACCGTCCCGGTGCCGTCGTCCCACACGTAACGGAAACGGCTCCAGGTAAACGGCTCGACCTCCTCGACGTTGCCGCCGGGCAGCCTGACCAGCAGCGTCTCTCCTTTTACGGCCTTGAGTATGCCCATGGTGCCGTTGACCCAGCGGCCTTCCGGGTCATTGTTCAGCAGCATCACCTGAGCGCCCTTCTTGAGCTTCAGCTCCAGATCCGCCGGGGCGCTTTTCCTGTCGAAATCGCCGCTGAGGTCGGCTTCGAATGTGTATGTCTTCCCCTTAAGGAGCGCCAGCTGCCGCCGGTTGCGCTCCCGCGCCATGGCGTTGGTGGTAGTCAGGTGGATGGCGTTGACCGGCCAGTCTGCTTCGCCTTCAGCCAGGCGCGCATTGATCATGCCGATCTGCTCGTCGCTGATGCTGCGGTTGCGAATGCCATTGAGCAGGCTGACGAAGGAATCGTCTGTCTGGCGATAGACCTTCTCCAGCTCGATCAGCTCGAACCGGGTTTCGCGGAAAACGTCCGAATCGAAGAAATATTCGCTCTCGTAACGTTTGGCGAGGACCTCCTTGTCGTTCCGGGTCAGGACAGGCGGCAACTGGTAGAGGTCGCCGATGAATATCATCTGGATGCCACCGAACGGGGCCTTCTTCTCCGGTCCGTTCTTTCTTAAGAACAGGTCAACCAGGTCGAGCAGGTCGGCCCTGACCATCGAGATCTCGTCGATGACGATGGCGTCCAGCTCTTTATATACCGGGTCTTTAACCGCCCTGATCTTCCTGGCTGTCACATCCGGACGGAACCGGAAGAAGGAGTGGATGGTCTGGCCGGAAACGTTGACCGCAGCCACGCCGGTAGGCGCCAGGACGACGATCTGTTTTTCCGTGACAGAGCGGAAGTGCTCAAGCAGCGTGGATTTGCCGGTGCCCGCCCTCCCCGTGATCAGGACGTTGTTGC
>JAJRYJ010000078.1 GCA_024275795.1 Actinomycetes bacterium
CGCCGCCGAGTCCACGATCTGCTTGCCCTTCGCGCGGATGGCCTGCTCGAGCTCGGGGCTCTGTGCCAGCTCGCTGCCGGCCGCGTCCTCCTGCAACAGGGAGCGATAGCTCTCCAGGTCCCGGTCCAGTGCCGCGAGCGAGGACCCGTCCGTGAACAACAGCAGCTCCTCCCGGGCGACGAGCCCCTGGGCTTCATCAACATAGGCGTGCAGCTCAGCGTAATCCTCATTGGTGCGATAGAGGAAATAGTTCTTCTCGAAGCGCCGTATCTCCAGCGTCGAATCGAAGAGGTCCGTCACCACCTGGCCGGAGTTGACCATCTGCTGCAGGCTGCTGAGATTGCTCCATGTCAGCGCTACGAATAGCAGCATCAGTGTCAGCCCGGCGACATAGCCGAGGAAGATCTTCTGCCTGAGACTCTGTGGGAAGAGACGCATTTTCTGATACCGGTTTCCTTTTTTTCTTAATATACACCGTAATCATTGCATTTTGCAATCCAGCGTATATTTTTTGCAACATAGGCAGATCGCTAGTTAACTGCCTTGCCGGGTAATCGTTGCATTATGAATCACGTAGTCCATTGAAAGCTCATGTTTGCCTTAATTTAAGGGAAAACGCCCTATTCCCGATACTTGCATTGGTATTGCAATTTGTAATATAATGGGCTCAACCTAGCTAGGAGGAGATGGAGATGAAACTCGGCAAGAAGCTGGAGAACATGTTTTCAGCCAGCGCGTTCGCAGAAGCGGGTGAGTTCGACACCGCACGCGAACTGGCCGCTGGGGAGACGGACGACAAGCAGCACGCGGAAGCCGCAAAGGGCGCCGGCAAGGTAAAGACGGGGAAGCACGGCGGCATGCGCCCCACGTCCACGAGCGCCTGACCGGAGTTCCTGGTCGAATTGGGCCGGCTCAGCAAACAGTATGAAGACCACATGTCGGCGGCGTCCTTCGCCGAGGCGGGTGCTTTTGACTCCGCGAGGGAGATGCTGTCGGGGGGCAAGAAGATCCTGCTGGTGCTCACGGGGCGCGGCCTTGACGAAAAGTCGTTCCAGTACGCGGTCAACATGGCCCAGCGCATGGATGCTGATATCGAGGCACTGGTCAATGTCAGGGGCAAGGGCGTCGACGAGATGCTGGATTCGTTCGCTGAAAGAGCCGCCGAAAGCAACACCGGTTTCAAGGTAGTCCGCAAGAAGAAGGGCTGTATCAAGGAAGCGGTCATCAAGCATACCAGGAAGCGCCGCGATTTTCTCTGTGTGGTCATCGAGTCCACCGACTCACTCGAAATCGAGTGCGCAGAGAATGACAGGAAGCTCGACGGCGTCTGGGGTGAGCTCGGTTGTCCGCTCGCCGTTGTTTCCTGAGACGGCTTCAAAACGGGAGAGGAGATAGATAATGAGCACTAACAAGAAAAAGCCGTACGGGACAGCGGCGATAACGGGAGCACTTTCCATCGCATCCTATATTGTCCTTTTCTCGAACATCGACTCGGTCATGGATTACTTCACCAAGGGCGGCTATTATGCTGCGTTCCCGATCATGACCGCCCTGTATTTTTCGTTCATTCACGGTACTTTCGCCAGCAGCGTGATATCGCTGATCGGCCTTGAGCCGGCCAAGAGCGGCCACTGACCAATGACCAACCTGCACTCAAAGGAGACGATCGGGTAATGAAAAAGATTATCTTTCTAGTGGTGGCGGCGCTGATGTTCTTCGGCATGGCCTCCTCGGCCTTTGCGGCCGGCGGCCCACCCTCGGATGTCAAGAAGGGTGTATTCACGGAGCTGGACGCCTCGGAGCGCACCGTCGTGTTCGAGCCGGAGGACGGCGGCGAAGCCGTCACGCTCAAGCTCGGGGAAGAAGTGATTCCCGAAGACATCGAACTGAACAAGAAGGTCATGGTATCAATGGGCCATGAAGGCGAAGAGGAGGTCATCACCAGTGCTTCGGTGATGTTCCTGGGCATGACCATGGACAAGGTCATCGCCCTGTTGATAGTCGGACTTATCGGCGGCCTGCTCAGCGGCTTCATCGGCTCCGGCGGCGCCTTCGTGCTGACGCCGGCCATGATGTCCCTGGGAGCCCCGGGTGCCGTCGCTGTCGCCAGCAACATGTGCCACAAGTTCCCCAAGGCGATGGTCGGCTCCTACAAACGTTACCGGTATGGGCAGGTGGATCTCAAGCTCGGCCTGGTGATGGCCGTGACCGCCATCATCGGCGTGCAGATCGGTGTCAGGGTACAGAAGATGATCCTCAACACCTGGGGCCCGGCCGGTTCCGACCTCTATGTCAGCATCGCCTTCGTGGTGATCCTGATCACCGTCGGCACCTATGTCTTCTGGGATGCCTGGCGCCTCTCGAAGAAGGGCGCGGAGATCGAGACTCCCAAGCTGGCGAAGGCCATGCAGAAGATCAAGATACCGCCGATGATGAACTTCCCCAAGGCGGGCGTGCGCCTGTCCTTCTGGGTGACGGTGCCGGTGGGGCTGGCGACCGGCATGCTGGCCGCCACCATCGCGGTAGGCGGGTTCATCGGCGTCCCCGGCATGATCTATGTGATCGGGGCGACGGCCATGGTGGCCAGCGCCACGGAGCTGCTCATCGCCTTCATCATGGGCCTCTGGGGCTCGATCCAGTGGGCCATCAGCGGCCTGGTCGATATCAGGTTGACCCTGCTGATCCTGGCGGCATCCCTGTTCGGCGTGCAGCTGGGCGCCCTGGGAACCACCTATGTCAAGGACTACACGATCAAGGTAGTGATGGGCGCGGTGATGCTGATCGTCATGGTCAGCCGCGGCGCCAAGATCCCTATCTACATGAATGAGTTGGGCCTGGCTTCCGTGAGCGAGGGCTCGCAGAGCATCCTGGAAGCAGTGAGCTTCTGGGCGCTGGTGGCGGCCCTGGCTACCGCAGGCGGCATCATCACCGTCGCCATGATCAAGGGCATCATCAAGGACAGAGCCAAGGATGATGAGGCCGGAAAAGAAGCTGTCGGGGCCAAGGCATGAACAGCGGCCATAACAAGATCCTCGTAGCGTTCGACGGCTCCAAGTCAAGCAAGAACGCCCTCAGGCAGGCGATCGCGCTCGCCGAACGCGAGCAGAGCTGGATCAAGGTGCTGGCGGTCGTCCCCGACTACGAGGGAGACCTGGAGCTCGTGGGTGTCAGCAACCTCAAGGAGACGCTCCAGGGGCCCAAGGACAAGCTCGTAGCCGAGGCGCAGGAGATCGCCGATTCGCTGTCTGCCAGGATCCTCACGGACGTGGAGCAGGGCGAGGCCTACGAGAAGATCGTCGACGTGGCCGAGGAAGAGAACTGCGACCTGATCGTCATGGGCAGGCGTGGCCTCCGCAGGCTGGAGCGCATGCTCATCGGCAGCGTCACCGCCAGGGTGATCTCCCACTCGCGGCGCAACGTGCTGGTGGTGCCGCGCGATATCGATATCAACTGGAAACATATCTACCTGGCGACGGACGGTTCCAGCCACAGCGAGGCGGCGCTGGAACGGTCCATTGACTACGCGAGGGAGATGGACGGCAGGATCTCCGTGGTGGCAGTGGTCGACATGCACCCGGAGTTCTACGCCGACGCCCCGGACGTGGTCGACGAGATGGGCGCCAGGGCGAATGAGGTACTGGAGGAGGTCTCCGCCAGGGTGAAAGAGGCGGGCGTCGAGGTCGAGACGCGCCTGCTGCGCGGGGACCCGGCACAGGAAATCACCCAACAGGCAAAGGAGGAGGGCTGCGGCATCATCTTCGTCGGCAGCCGCGGCAGGTCCGGCCTTAAGAAAATGATCCTCGGCAGTGTCGCCGAGAAGATCATCGGCCTGGCCCACTGCCCCGTATTCGTGGCCAAGCCACCTGTATAACGACAACTCCCTGCGGATAGCTCTGGTCGGCTGTCCGCTTTACGAATCACTCTCCTTAATACCCCTCCTTCGGGAGGGGTATTAATTTGAGTACCATTGCCGTAGAAGGTTCTCCACTTCACGCATCTGTTCCGGCGGGGTCGAGGCGCCGGCGGTGATGGCGACGGTGTCAGCCTCTTTGAACCATTCCCGCTTCAGCTCGCCCGTCTCCTCGATATGGTGGGTGCGTGGCTGGACCGCGCGGCAGAGCTGTGCCAGGCGTGTCGTGTTGGCGCTGTTGCGCCCGCCGATGACAATCACCGCGTCCGCCCTGCCCGCCAGCCCCAGGGCCTCGTCCTGGCATTTACGGGTGGCGCTGCACATGGTGTTGTAGATCAGCAGTTCCCGCGTCCGCGGGGCCAGGCGCTCGCTGAGCGCGGCCAGGCTGTCGCTGGACTGGGTCGTCTGCACCACCACCCCCACCTTCCCCCTGATGGCGCCCGCCGCCGAGGCCTCGTCGAGCTCTTTCACGTTCTCGACGATTATCGCCCGCTCGCCTGCATGGGCCGCCAGGGCCACCACTTCCGGGTGTTCGTGTTCTCCAAGGATCACCGGCAGGTATCCCTGCTCACACAGCAGCGACGCCTTCTCCTGGGCCACCTTCACATAGGGACAGGTGGCATCGACCACGGTGGCGCCCCTGGATTCAAGTTCAGCGATAACGTCCGGTGACACTCCGTGCGTCCTCAGTATCACCGTACCCCCGTCCACCTCGCCGGCTCCCTGGATGGGAGAAACGCCCGCATCCGCCAGTTTGCCCACGACCCCCGGGTTATGGATGATCGGGCCCAGGGTATGTATGGGTCCCCGGGATGCCTCCGCCGTATCCGTGGCGATCTCCAGCGCCCGCTGCACCCCGTAACAGTAGCCGCCCCTGTCTGCGATCAGGATCTTCATAGCTCGGCGATTGCAGCCATGATGCGGCGGCTGGCTTCGTGGGCGGCGCGGCCCCGCGACATGCCGGAGATATGCAGGTCCACCGGCCCACCGACAGTGACAGTGATCTTCGGCCGGCGCGGCCGCCGGCCGCTGATTATCCGTTCGTGTCCGCGTACGCGCACGGGAATCACGGGCACGCCGGGCTCCAGCGCCAGCAGCCCCACGCCCGCCTGGGGCTCGCCCAGCTTGCCGTCGCGCTGACGCGTGCCCTCGGGGAACATGCCGACGATCCAGCCTTCCCGCATCAGCCGGCGGGCGCGGCGGATGGCCTCGCGATCCGACTCACCACGCTTCACAGGGAACGCACCGAGCCGTGTTATCAGCCAACCCAGCAGCGGTATCCTCCAGAGCTCCGCCTTCGCCATCCAGCGTATCTGCCCCGGAAAGGCGATGCCGATGAGGCAGGGATCGAAGTTGCTGGCATGATTGGATGCGATCACCGCCGGCCCGCGGCGCGGCCAGTTCCCGGACCCGCGCACCTCGAAATCATAGAGCAGCGTCAGGGGCGTGGTGAGGATGATCCTGGTGATGCCGTAGATGAACGAGGACATCTAGCCCGCAGCCCCTTCCTGCGCCTTGTCGATTATCTCCGTCACCGCCGCAACCACCTGATCGATATTCATTTCGGTGGTATCGATCACCACCGCGTCATCCGCCGCTTTCAGCGGCGCCACCCGCCGGCTCGAGTCGTATTCGTCACGTTCCCGGATCTCCCGCTCCATCTGCTCCTGGGAGATGGCGTCGCCCTTCTCCTCCAGCTCCAGGCGCCTGCGGCCGGCGCGCTCGGCGACCGTCGCCGTAAGATAGATCTTCACGTCGGCTCCCGGGCATACGACCGTGCCGATGTCCCGCCCGTCCACGACGGTGTCGCCGGATTCCAGCAGCCGGCGCTGCTTTTCAAGCATGGCCCGGCGCACTTCCGGATGGGCGGACACCTGGGAGACGCTGTGGGTCACATCCTGCCGGCGGATGTCCGCCGTCACCTCGCGGCAGCCCGCGAACACCCGCGGCACGCCCTCGGAGCCGGGCTTAAAGCCGATCTCCGCGTTGCCGGCCAGCTGTCCCAGTTCCTCCTCGTCGTCGAGTGCGATATCCTGTTCCAGAGCCAGCAGCGTCACGGCCCTGTACATGGCCCCCGTATCGATATATGTCCAGCCGCGGCTGTCCGCCACCATCCGGGCGACCGTGCTCTTGCCGGCTCCGGCCGGTCCATCGATGGCGACGATCATCAGAGGCTCCGCCCGGCTTCCACGGCCGCCAACGCCTCACGAAACCCGGGAAACGAGACGTCCACACAACCATAGCCCCTGACCTTGACCCCCGCCCGGGAAGCAAGGCCGGCGACGGCGCCCAGCATGGCCATGCGATGGTCGCCGAGGCTGTTGCAGGTTCCACCAAGTATCCCCGGACCGCCGCGCACCCGGAAGCCGTCCTCCAGCATCTCGATATGCACTCCCAGCGCCGAAAGGTTGTCGATCAGGCTGCTGATGCGGTCCGATTCCTTGTGCCGCAGCTCCGAGGCGCCACGCACGGTCGTATCCCCGTCGGCGAAGGCCGCCGCCAGCGCCACCAGCGGCAGCTCGTCAATGGTCCTTCCCGAGATCTCCGCCCCCACCTCCACGGCGCTCAATGACGCCGATTGCACGGTGATGTCGGCAACGGGTTCGCCCGCCTGTGAATGGGTATGCTCCAGGGTGATATCGGCGCCCATCTCCACCAGGATATCCAGCAGGCCCGTCCGCGTCGGGTTGACGCCCACGGCCGGGAGCTCCAGCTGCGACCCGGGGATGATGGTGGCCCCCAGCAGCAGGAACGCCGCCGATGAGAAATCCCCCGGTACCGCCACGCTTTCCAGCTGGAGGAAGTCGGCGGGGTAGATGATGGTCCTCAGGCCCTTCCTCTCCAGGCTGGCGCCGGCGTTGGCCAGCATGATCTCCGTGTGGTCCCTGCAGGCGGATGGCTCCGTGACCTCGGTGGGAGCATCAGCATAAAGCCCGGCCAGCAGGATCGCTGACTTGACCTGGGCGCTCGCCATCGGCATCTCATAGATGGCCGCCCTGACATCGCCACCCTCGATCACCAGGGGGGCATAGCGGCCCTCGCGGGCCTCGATCTCCACTCCCATCAGCCGCAGCGGCTCCACGACGCGATCCATGGGGCGGCGCCTGAGGCTCTCGTCCCCATCCAGCGTAAAGCGACCATCCTGCCCCGCAAGGATGCCGGGCAAAAGACGTATGGTGGTGCCGGAGTTGCCCAGGTCAAGCGCTGTTTCCGGCTGCCTGAAGCCGCGCAGGCCGACCCCGGTGATCATCCTGGTGCCGCCGCCATGGTCTTCGACGCCGACGCCGCAGGCGGCGAGGGCCTCCAGGGTGTAGTGCGTATCCGCGGCTTCGAGGAAGTTCAAGATCTCCACGGGGCCGTCACTGATGGCCGCTATCAACGCCGCCCGGTGGGAGATGGACTTGTCGGCAGGCACCTGGAGGCTGCCCCTGAGCCCTCCGGATGGCCGAAACAGCATGGCGTCGCCACTACCTGCAGCCACGATCAGCCTGCCTCTGCGCTCGAATACGGCACGGACACGGCATCGTACCCCATCTCCTTGAGCACGGATACGGCCCGGTCGCCGGTCTCGCCGCCGGAGACCACCAGCGACAGCACGCCTCCCTGGTCGACGCTGATGCGGTGGAAGACCAGGTCGTCGATGTTGATGCCGGCGTTGCCCAGGGCGACGGTGACATCGCTCAATACCCCCGGCCTGTCGGGCACCGGCACCTTGACCACAAAGAGATCCGACGGCGCCAGATGTTCAGCTTCAAGCATGCGGTTGTGGTTCACGGCGGCGTCGATCACCATCTGCCGGATATAATCCTCGTCTCCCCGTTCCAGGGCCTCGGTGATGCGCCTGATGTTCTCCCCGTGTTCCTTCAGCACCTCTCCGAGCCAGCTGCGGTTCTCCATGAAGATGTCGGTCCATACCTGGGGATTGCTGCCCGCCACCCGCGTCATGTCGCGGAAGCTCGGGCCCGCCGAGAGCAGGGCCTCGCGCCCGTCGAGGTTGACGCCTCCCACCTGGTTGACGGCCGTATTGGCCAGCACGTGCGGCATGTGGCTGACCAGTGCCATGATGCGGTCATGGGCGTCCGGGTCGATGGCCGTGGGCAGGGCGCCGATGCCGGCCAGCAGGCCGTGCAGGCGCTCGTAGTTTGACGGGTCGACGCCGCGGCCCGGCGTCAGAAAGTAGGTGGCCTTCTCGAACAGGTCCTCGCGCGCATTGGCGACTCCGGCGGTCTCGGAGCCGCAGACGGGATGACCGCCGATGAAACGCTTCTCACCGGTGGAGTCCAGTGCTTTCATCAGGCTGGATTTCGTGCTTCCCATGTCGGAGATGATGCAATCCGATGCGGAAGCCTCCAGGGCGGCCCGGGTGACCTCGAGGATGGTCCTTACGGGAGTGGCGATGAAACAGATATCCGCGTCCCTTACCGCCTCGGCGATGCTGCCGGCCTTGTCGGTGATGGCGCCCACATCCACCGCCTGTTGCAGTGTCCGGGCGGTGCGGCCGTAGCCGACGACGCGCTCGACGCCCAGGCGTTCCCGTACCGCCAGACCCATGGAGCCGCCCATCAACCCGACCCCGAGAATCGCGATTGTGGTGTCGCTGTAATCAGGCATGGCTGACTATCCCCGCGGATTTGAGGGTCAGGACAGCGTCCGGCCGGTCATCTCGACGTAGCGGCGGACTTCCTCTGCATAAGCCTTGAAATCATCCGAGGGCAGGGACTGGGAGCCGTCGCACAGGGCCTGCTCCGGATCCGGGTGCGTCTCGATCAGCAGGCCGTCGGCGCCGGCGGCGATGGACGCCAGGGAGAGCGGCCTCACCAGCTCGCGCTTGCCCGCCGCGTGGCTGGGATCGACGACCACGGGCAGATGGCACTGCTTCTTGATCACGGGTATGGCCGAGATGTCCAGCGTGAATCGCGTGGCGGTCTCGAAGGTGCGGATGCCGCGCTCGCAGAGGATGACGTTGGCGTTGCCCTCCTTGAGCACGTATTCGGCGGCCATCAGCAGCTCCTCCACCGTGGCGCTCATGCCCCGCTTGATGAGCACGGGGCGCTCCACCTTTCCCACCTCGGAGAGCAGCTGGAAGTTCTGCATGTTGCGCGTGCCTATCTGGATGATATCGGCGTACTTGAGCACGGTCTCCACGTCACGCGGGTCCATCAGTTCCGTGACGATGGGCAGCCCCGTTTCCTCGCGCGCCGCCGCCATGATCTTGAGTCCGGCCTCGCCCATTCCCTGGAAACTGTAGGGGGAGGTACGGGGCTTGTAAGCTCCGCCCCGCAGCATGGTTGCGCCGGCATCCCTGGCCTGCCGGGCGGCGAGCATGTATTGCTCTTCACTCTCCACGGAACAGGGGCCGGCGATGAGGGCGAAATGGCCGCCGCCCAGCTTCCTGTCCCCCGCCACCACAACGGAATCGTCCGGATGGGTCTGGCGGCTGGCCAGCTTGTAGGGCTTGAGTATGGGCAACACCTTGTCGACGCCTGGCATGGCGTCCAGGGGCAGGGCGCTGATCTGCTCGCGGTCGCCGATGGCCCCGATAATGGTCACGAACTCACCTTCGGAGACATGCCCGCGGCCGCCGACGCTCTCGAGCCGCTCGACCACGTGCCTGACCTGGTCTGCGGTGGCGTCGGGTTTCATGACGATCATCATCTTGGCGC
>JAJRYJ010000079.1 GCA_024275795.1 Actinomycetes bacterium
AAGATAGGGGGGGGCGCCGGCCACCTGACTGAAAGTAACCTCGGCGGCGCCGTTGCCGAAAGTGGCGTTGATGTCCGCCAGGTCGCTGAGCCGCATGCGGTTCCTGTCGGTTCCCTCGGTGTTGAGGTCCATATCGGGATGCTCGACCTGCATGTAATAGACCGTACCGGCCCCCAGGTTGTCCGACTGGCAGACCGGGCTGGTATACGCAGGGTCGCTGAACAGGGAGACGGTGTTGCCGTTGATGTCGGTGAAGCTGGTCTCGCAGGCGGTATCGACCGTGAACGAGGCGCTGCCGCTGGCGGTGTTGCCGTTATTGTCATCCACGTAAACATTTATCGTATGGCTGCCCTCGGCGAGCCCGGCTACCGGGCAGCTGACGCTGACCGAATCGGCGCTGCAGCTGCTGGTCACGCTGCCGTCCAGGTAAACGACGACGGAGGCGCTGTCGATGCCGGTGTCTGAGTCGGAATAATATGCCTCAAGCGAGGCGCTCTTGGAATGATAATCGCCACTGGGGGTGATGCTCGAAATGGTGGGCGGCGTAGCGTCGCTGCTGAAATCATAGGTGAAGCTGCCGCTGTCCACCGTGGAATTGCCGTTGTTGTCATCTACGCTGACAGCGATGGTGTGGCTGCCATCCGCCAGGCCGTATACCTCGCAGGTGGCCGAAGTCTCTGTGACCACGCAGCCGGAGACGGCGCTGCCGTCCAGGGTGACCGCGACCGAGCCGGTGTCCACGCCTGAACCGCTATCGGAATAGTCGATAACGATGGTGGGGCTGGAGTCGGCAATGGTGCCGCTGGGCGTGATGCTCGAGACGGTGGGGCCGGTGGAGTCGCTGCTCCAGTCGACGCTGAATGATGCGGTGTCGGAACTGCTGTTGCCCACCGTGTCGGGAACGGTGACGCTGATGTTGTGGCTGCCGTTGCCCAGCTGGGTCACGTTGCAGGTGGCCTTGTCCCAGGATACGTCGCAGCCGCCCAGTGCGCTACCGTCAAGGGAGACGACCACCGCGGATTCATCGATGCCGCGGATATCGTCCGAGTAATAGACGGTAATAGTAGCCGAGTGGGTGTTGAGCGTGGTCCCCGAAGGGGAGATGCTGCTGATTACCGGGGCCGTGTTGTCGGTTTGCGTCAGGTTGACGTTCACATAGTTGGCCATGTCGTCCAGCTCGGCATCGCTGATGACCGAGGCGTCAAAAGACGGCATGCCGCCGTCCCCCTGGCGGGTGGTGTCCCAGACCTTCGTGTACGAATCGCCCTGGATGTTCTTGCCCGAACTGCCGCCGGAGCCGTCCGAGCCATGGCAAACGGCGCAGAATTGCTGATAGATGGAGGCGCCCCGACCGGCCGGAGCTCCGAACGAAACGGCGCTGACGGCCAGAACGATGACTACGGTCAGCAAGCAGACGGAGATGATTTTAACCATGCGGCGATCCATCAGCGCTCTTCCCCGTGGATCGAAATCATGCGGTTTTCTCTATTGTGCGTATGCCCCACGCTTGTCTTTCCGCTTCCCCCAGCCCTTATCCAGTGCCCTCTCCGCCCTCAAACAGAACGAATACAGGTAAGTAGACACAAATAAAAAAGATGCTAGTTTATCGGCTTACGGCGGAAATTCTTTAATGCTTTTGACAGAGAATAATCAGGCTATTTGCAGGGATTATTACAAGAGTGCCGGTGACGCTGATAAAAATCAGGGAAACCCACCAGATTTGTTGTCGTCATATATTGATGGTGCGGACCCGACTCGGCTCAGTCCGACAGCCGACCACCGCGTCCGCCCGGCTCATGCAGATAGCGGCGGAAGATGATATCGGCGTTTGCCAGCATGAAGGAGATCGCCAGCAGGGGCAGTGCAGGCACACCCAGCTCGAAGCTGACGCCGAGCACCATGGTGGCCACGAAGGACAGGGTCATGGCGCAGGCCGTAATCACCCGCCGCAGGCCGTAGCTAATCGTTACCCCCACAAACAGGGCAAAGAAGATGATGTCGCTGATGCCGATCTGGGAGACGGCCGGAGCGCCGAAGACGGGCAGGTGTATGGTCAGGTAGTCGATCCAGGCGCTGCCGCTCTCGACGATCTTCTTCGTCGGTCCCAGGAAGACGCTGTAGAAATCGACGACGATGATCAGACTGGCGATCAGCACGACCTGCGTGATCGAAGTGAGCATCAACGATATCCAGAGGCCGGCGCTGGTGGCGAAAATCACCTTGGTAATGGCTTCAAGCGCCCCCATATCCGCAGCGATGGATGCGATGATGACGGCCAGCGAGGCCAAAATCAGGAGAAGCAGCTTGTGGCGCAGGGTGATCAGGAAGGCGAGGCTCGAGGACAGGGCGCAGGTAACGATGATGCCCAACGCGAAGGCGAGCATCAGGCCGGCGTTGGAGTCAACCGCCAGGCCGCCGTAAATCACAAGGGACAGGAGCAGAACGGCGGCAACAGCTATCATGGCGCCGAAGACCAGGACGGTTTTCACCTCCCGGCCGTCATCGAGCCCGGGCTGCAGGGTCAGGCTGCCACCGGACTCGGCGCCGCGATGCAGGCGTGCTACGCGGCTTTCAGCATCGCTAGTACGGGGGGAGCGATTCGTACCAGTCGCCAAGAACCTTGAAGGCTTTCCAGAAGCGTGTTTTTCGGCGTTGATCATCGAGTGAAGAATCGATCTCCGGGGTTACCAGCGCCTCGGTTGCAGGCGTGAAAGGCTGGACCTCTCCCTGCCGGTTCTCCAGCTGTTGTGACAGGGGGAATCCCATGGCGTTGATAGCGTCCATGGCCGCTTCCCCCATGATAACGATCAGTTTCGGCTGGACTATCTCCAGTTCCCTCTGCAAGTACTGCAGGCACCACTCGGGAGCCTCCTCGTCGGGAACGTTGGCGCACTTGATGATATTGGTGCCATACAGAAGGAGGGAATCGATGCCCAGTTTCTGGCAACCTTTCATCACGGCCTCACCCGATCTGCCGAAAAAGGCTACGCCCTCGTCTGCTTCCCCCGGAAGCGTTTTGTGCTTTACCAGGAAGATATCCGCCAGTGGATGTCCGGAACCGATAACCGGCACCGCGTTGCCGTGGGCGCACTCCTCGCAATGGGTCAGCTCCCGGCAGAGTTCGTTGATTTCCGAGATGGCGCGGGTCAAGTGCTTGTCGTAAATATCGTCAGGCCTGGGCAATGGAACCCCTGGATCGGCAGTTTTTGCTTTCCGAAGCTGCTGCTTGAGCGGCCGCCGACTCCCCCACAAGGGCCGCAAGCTATTAGTTATTTGCCGCAGCCCGGACAATTCCTTTAACGGACGGACGTGACAATGGGCCGGCGCTGACTGACGCCGCCAGCAGACTCCCGCCCGCGGATACGGTCAGGTACAGTCAAACCGGGCGACGCATTCAATGTGAGGGGTATGTGGGAACATGTCCACGGCCCTCGCCCGGGTCAGCCTGTAACCGCCCTCGACCAGCTGGCGCGCGTTCGCGGCCATGGTCGAGGCATTACAGGAGACGTAGATGATCCTGGAGGCGCCCAGCTCGATGATGCGGCCGATCTCCTTCTTGCTCGCGCCGGCCCGCGGCGGGTCGAGCACGACCACATCCGGCGGGCCGTCGAGCCGCAGTTCCCGCAGCACCTGCCTGACCTTCCCGGTTCGGAAGGTGACGTTCCCGATGCCGTTGATGCGGGCATTCTCGATGGCCTGGCTGCCCGCCTCCTCCATGGATTCCACCGCCAGAACGCGCCGGCAGCGGTCGGCCAGCAGCAGGGCGATGGAGCCGACACCGGAATAGAGGTCGAATACCAGCTCGTCGCCGGCAAGCCCGGCATATTCCAGCGCCTGGCTGTAGAGCCGCTCGGCCATGAGTGTGTTGGTCTGGAGGAACGCCGAAGGGGAGACCTTGAGTTCCAGCCCGCACAGGCTCTCCCGGAAACAACCGTCTCCCGCAAGCACGGTGAAGGGAAAACCGCCGGCGACGGCGGCACGGGTGTCGTTGATACTCCAGGCCATGGTTCTTATCTCGGGGAAGCCGCCGCCCAGGTCCCGGACAAAACCCTCGACGTCCGGGAATTCCCCGGGCGCGGTCACCAGGTTGAGCAGCACCTCGCCGCTATGGACTCCCTGCCGCAGCACCAGGTGGCGCCAGAAACCGACGCCGCGGCGCTGGTCGTATGCCGGGACACCGCTGGCGCGGGCCAGCTCCCTGACTCGGTTGCGAATCGCGTTCGTGGTTTCGGAGTGAAGCAGGCAATCCTCGATGTCCTCGACCTCATGCCAGCGTCCGGGGAGGTGAAAACCCAGCCTGAGGGCGCCGTCCACCTCGGCGAAGGAGAACTCGACCTTGTTGCGGTAGCGCCAAAGCGGCTCCGCCGGCAGCGGGTCGTCCATTCGCAGGTCCGCTATACCGCCGATTCGCTCGAGGCAGTCGCGCACCTGCAGCTGCTTGTACCTGAGCTGTTCGGCGTATTCGAGGGTCTGCCAGGAGCAGCCGCCGCAGACGCCGAAATGACGGCAACGCGCCTCGACGCGGGCGGTTGACGGCTCAAGCACGGCGACGGTGCGGGCCTCCGCATAGGATGGCTTTGCCCTGGTTACTCGCGCCAGCACCCGGTCCCCGGGGACGGCGCCCTCGACGAAGAGGACGAAGCCGCCGATGCGGGCGACCCCCTTACCGCCGAAGGCCATGCTTTCGACAGTGAATTCCAGCTCGTTACCCTTTTTTGGCGGTTTCTCCATAGAGGTCACTTTTGTTGCGATAATTGTCTCATTTGCAGCGAAAAAATGGCACGGAGCGCCGCTTGCGTTAAATTGACATGCCCCTGTCGCTGCCCTAGAATGAGATACCAGCCGCTTTATTGTCTATATTCCATGCAATCATATAGGGAGTGTCCAGCATGTTTGGATTAGGATGGCAAGAGTTAGTCATAGTTCTGGTGATCGCCCTGGTTATCTTCGGACCGAAACGCCTGCCGGAAATCGGGCGCTCGTTAGGAAAGGGTATCAAGGAATTCAAGAAGTCGACAAACGAGCTTACGGAGCAGCTCTCGCAGGATGAAAAGGAGTCCGGCGACGTTGCGAAGACCGAGACGGTACAGCAGCCGCAGGAGCCTGTGGTGAAGACCAATGCTGAGCCGCAGAGTCCGGAAGCCGATCCTTCATAATCAGCGGCCCCGCTGATTCTACCCACTAAGGCGGTGTCAGACTCACCCCACGAACTCCAGATGTCCCTTGTGGAGCACCTGGACGAGCTGAGATCAAGAATCATCCGTTCAGCGTTCGCGCTCGTGATCGGGGTGACCATCTGTTTTATCTTCAGGGGCTATCTGCTCGACCTGCTGATCGACCCCCTGGCCGGCAGCGACAAGCAGCTGATCACACTGGCCCCCACCGAGTCCTTCATGACGGTGCTGAAGGTTGCCCTTTATTGCGGCCTGATCATCGCTTCCCCCTTCATCATCTTTCAGATCTGGCTGTTTGTGGCGCCGGCTTTGAAGAAAAAGGAAAAGCGGATAGTGTTCATCGGCGCCACCGTCACGTCGATTCTCTTTCTTGTCGGCGTGGTATTCGCCTGGTTCTTCGTGCTTCCGAGGGTGCTGGATTTCCTGCTCAATTACGAGAGCGACTTCTTCAACCAGCAACTGCAGGCCTCCAAGTACTTTTCGTTCGTTTCCCTGTTCCTGCTGGGCTTCGGCCTGATATTCGAGACGCCGGTGATGATACTGACCATGGACCGGCTCGGGGTGGTAAACGCCAGGAAACTGAAGAAGAACCGCAAGTTCGCAGTCCTCTTCGGCTGCCTGATCAGCGCCATACTGACACCCCAGGATGTCTTTTAGATGTTGGCCATGGCCGTGCCGTTCTACGTCCTCTATGAGACCAGCATCCACCTGTGTACGCTGTTTGAGCGGCGCGACCGCAAGAAGAAAGCCGAGCGGATAAAGGATGAGAGTCCGAGCGCCGGGGAGACAGCCGGGTAATGGCGCCTGACATATCACACGGAGCCGGGGAACGGGGGACCGCGGTCATCAGCAGGGAACACGCAGCTCCGGCCACCGGGGCTGTTGATCTTTCGGTGGTCATCCCCGTTTATAACGAAGAAGAGCGGATAGTCAACACCGTCAGCCTCATCAGGCATTTCCTCAGCAAGCGGGGCGAGAGCTTCGAGGTGATCATTTCCGACGACGGCAGCCTCGACGGCGGCCCCGGCCTGGTGGAAGAGAAGTTCGACGGCCTCGCCGAGGTGAAGCTGATCCGTGAGCAGCATAACCGTGGCAAGGGGGCGGCGGTACGGCGCGGTGTGCTGGCGGCGAGGGGCGAGTACATCATCTTCATGGACGCGGACCTGTCCTATCCGGTGGATACGATCGACAGCTGTATGGCGGCGTTGGAGGAGTATGATGTGGCCGCCGGTTCCCGGGACCTGCCGGAGTCCTCCATAGACGTGACGCCGACGCTGCTGCGCAGGGTCACCGGTCCCGTGTTCAAGGCGATTGTAAGGCAGCTTGTCCTGCCGGGGTTCACTGATACCCAGTGCGGCTTCAAGGGATTCCGCTCCCAGGCGGCCCATGACATATTTCTCAACTGCACCATCAACGGCTTCGCCTTCGACGTGGAAGTGCTGGCGCTGGCCAGGCTTTTCGGCTACAGCATCACGGAGCTGCCAGTGCGGCTGCAGGTGGATTCCTCCGACAGCCAGATCAACCTTACCAGCGACCCGGTGCTGATGGTGATGGACCTGCTGAAGATCAGGGCCAGGATAAACAGGCTGGCGCAGCAGGAACGGTAACCGCCCCCCGGTCCAGGCGGACATCACCGCAGATGCAGTCCGCCGCCGCCCGCACTCTTACTGCAGCAGCCTTACGAACTCCTCGAAAGCGGTGCTCGCTTCCACCCTGTACCTGTGGAGCACGTATGGGGCGTTGCTGTTCTGGATCTCGCCGCGGATGGTGGTGGTGGCCAGCAGGAAGCCGGCCTGCCAGGCGACCGTCCTCGCGTTGTCGTCGAACTTGCCTGCTGGATAGCTGAGCCAGTAGACCGGATGGCCCAGGTGTTCGTATAGGGCTATGGCGGATTGCTCGATCTCGTCGCGGGCCTCGGCCGGAGCTATCAGCGTCAGGTCCCGGTGGTTCACTGTGTGGGCGCCGATGTCCATTCCCAACCAGTCCAGGTCGATGATCTGTTGCCATCCCATGTAATCGGGGTCGCCGACGTTGCCCGTGATGATATAGAAGGTGGCGGGGAAGTTGTGGCGGGTGAGAACCGGCAGCGCCTGCTGGTAGTTATCCATGTAACCGTCATCGAATGTCAGTAGCACCGGTTTCGGCGGCAGCGCGTCACCGAAATAAAGCGCCTGGAAAAGCTGGGCCTGGGTTATGGGGTTGTAGCCTGCCTGGTCAAGGTAGTCCATCTGCCGGCTGAACTCCCGGGGGGAGACCGTAAGCCCCTGCCGCAGGCTGTCGGCGCCCGGCGGGGCGACGCCCACATGATGGTACATAAGGATGGGTACATCGAGGAAGCGCACCGGGTCCGGCCGGATGGAAGGCATGCTCATCGGTTCAAAATCGTGGCCGGGCCTGATCAGGGAGTAGGGAGGCCCGCTGCCCTGTTCAACCGCCAACGGATATCCCGCCGCCGTGTCCTCACCGCAACCGCCGGCGGCGGAAACAAGTATTGCCGCCGACAGGACGGTAATGACAAGACCCCTGAAGCTGTAATTCATGATCAAGTAGCCGGTTGTCCCCTTGTTGCCGGACGTAATATCGGTATTAACAGGTCTGCAGTCGGTTTTACCCCGAAAGTGCCTCTTTCACCCCCGATAATGTATATAACCGAGACCTGGCCGATGCGGCTCTCGACGTTATCGACGGAGGAGATGCCCGTACTGATGAACATCGGTACCTCGGAAATGGGGGCCTCTGAGGGTTCGGCGCCGATTGTCAGTATCCCCAGTCCTCTCAGCCCGAGGATGAACTGCCGCTCCAGCTCCATGTATTCAGGGGCCTGGGCGTTATCCGCGTTGTTTATCAACAGCACAGCGTTCACGGGCGCGTCGTAACTGCCGTTGCTGGAATCGACCAGCGTGCCCTGGAGCGCGTTCACCAGGGCGGAGCCGCCGCCCTTGCTGATGTCGGCTGCCAGCTCCGGGCCGACGACAGAGGAGAAGGAGGACGCGTCCACCCGGGACAGCACCGGGTCGGCAGCCAGGGCGGAATTGACCCGCC
>JAJRYJ010000005.1 GCA_024275795.1 Actinomycetes bacterium
CCGTCGCTTTGATCTTGATCGTTTCGAGGCTGCAATCCTTTATTTCTGTCGTGAGCTGGAAAAGCCTTTCAAGACCAAGTTGAACAAACTTCTCTGGTACTTTGACTTTCTGTCATTCAAGCGGCAGATGCGCTCAGCTACGGGTGCTATCTATATTCATCTTCCTTACGGTCCGGTTCCAGATGAGTATGACTTCTACCTGGCGAACCTAGTTCGTGAACGAGCGTTAGAATCTATTGAGATCGTCTATGACGAGGAGAAGGGTGTCGCGGGCGAGATATTCAAAGCTAAAGAAGAACCCGAGCTATCACTCTTTAATGAAGTTGAGCATGACTGCCTTCGCTCGATTGTAAGCAATTTTCAAACGATGGGCGCAAGGGAGATAGCTGATTTGTCGCATGGCGAAATGGGATACAAACAAACTGCCGATGGCGAAATGATTTCGTACGAATGGGCGGAGGAAATGCAATTGCCCGCTGGACGAAAGGAGTAATCATGCCCAGGGGAACCATATATCATGTGACCAAGCATCCTGAAGGGTGGCAAGTAAGAGGAGAGGGCGCACAAAGAGCTTCTGCGATAACAAATACAAAAGCTGAAGCCGTGGAGCGGGCAAGAGGGCTTGCAAAAGCACAACCACCAGCTCAAGTAATCATCCACAAGAAGAATGGTGATTTCCAGACCGAGCATACTTACGGGGACGACCCCTACCCACCAAAGGGATAATAGCTACACCAACCAATCAAGGTTGTCAGTTACTTGTTTCCCTCACTCCACCGCCAGTATCTTCGCCGCCATGATGGCGGCGTTTTTGGAGCCGTTGATGGCCATGCAGGCCACGGGGACGCCGGGGGGCATCTGCACGATGGAGAGCAGGGAGTCCATGCCGCCCAGGTCCCTGGTCATCACCGGCACGCCGATGACCGGCAGCGCAGTCAGCGAGGCGACGACTCCGGGCAGGGCCGCCGCCTTGCCGGCGCCGGCGATGAGCACCTTCAGCCCGCGGCCGGCGGCGCTCTCGGCGTAGGCCGTCAGCTTCTTGGGGTCGCGGTGGGCGCTGATGACGTTCACCTCGAAGGGGATGCCGCGCTCGTTCAGCTCATCCATGCAGGGCTGCATCACCTCACGGTCCGACTCGCTGCCCATGAGCACCCCCACCAGTACCGAATCGAAATCTATCTCCTTCAGCTCGGGCTCAACCTCTTCGAACGTGTCCGGCATCTCCATTCCCCCTGCTGGTTGTCGGCCCGGCGCCTGTTGACGTGCAGCCGGACGCTGATTGCCTATCCCTCCGCTTCCACCGCTTCCTCGGCGATGTCGCGGCGGTACTGCATGCCGTCGAACCTGATCTTCTCTACGCCCGCGTAGGCCTTGTCTCGGGCTTCCCTGAAAGTGGGCGCCAGGGCGCTCACCGCCAGCACGCGGCCGCCGTTGGTGATGAATTTCCCATCCTTCTCGGCGGTGCCGGCGTGGAAGACCTCCAGGCCCTCCAGCTGACCATCGGCGTCGAGGCCGCTGATGATGTCCCCCTTGTGGGACGACTCCGGGTAGCCCGCCGAGGCCATGATGACGCTGACCGAGCGCTCGTCCTTCCAGCTGAGCGAATGCTCGCCCAGGCTGCCCTCGGCCGTGGCCAGCATCAGCTCCACCAGGTCGCTCTCCAGCCTGGGGAAGATGGCCTGCACCTCCGGGTCGCCAAAGCGGGTGTTGAACTCCAGCACCTTGGGGCCCTCCCCCGTGAGCATCAGCCCGGCGTAGAGAACGCCGCGGAAGCCGATGCCGCGGTGCTTCAGTTCCTCTATGGTAGGACGATGCACCAGCTCGATTATCTCCTCAACCAGTTCCGGCGGCACCCGGGGCACCGGGCTGTAGCAGCCCATGCCGCCCGTGTTGGGACCCTTGCCGCCGTCGAAGATGCGCTTGTAGTCCTGGGCCGGATCCAGCGGCAGGATGGTCTCGCCGTCGCAGAGGGCCAGCACCGAGCATTCGTGCCCCACCAGGCATTCCTCCACCAGCACGCTGAGGCCGGCGTCGCCGAAGGCACGGTCGACGAAGCACTTGCCGATGGCGGCCTCGGCCTCTTCCAGCGCACCTACCACCATCACGCCCTTGCCCGCCGCCAGGCCGTCGGCCTTGATAACGGTGGGAAAGGAGATGGTGGCCAGGTGCGCCATGGCCGCCTCGTACTCGATGAAGCTGGTGAACTCGGCGGTTGGGACGCCGGCGGCGTTCATCACTTCCTTGGCGAAGCCCTTGCTGCCCTCCAGCAGGGCGGCGTCGGCGCGCGGTCCGAAACATTTGAAGCCGGCGGCCTCGAGGGCGTCTACCATGCCCGCCACCAGCGGCGCCTCCGGGCCCACGGCCACCAGATCGGCGCTGATGCTCCCGGCCAGGTCGAGCATACCGGGGATGTCGCTGTCGGCGACTGCGTGGCAGCGGGCCTGGCGGGCGATGCCGCCGTTGCCCGGGGCCGCGTGCACCTCGTCCACGAGACTGCTGGCCGCCGCCTTCCTGACGATGGCGTGTTCCCTTCCTCCTGAACCTACGACCAGTACGCGCAAAAGCTTCTCCCCGGGTCGGTTTGCTGTCGGGTGGCAGCATGCTGCCGTGATTGCTGTCGGGCGTAATTCTATATTGAGCCGATGGCCGGCTCAAGGCTTGCTCGCCTCCATACATGCCATTCATGCAGATTAATTAAAGAATTCGGCACTTTTCTTTAATTAGGATTCCTGAATTAAAGTATTTGATGGATTTCTTTAATTCAGCGCGCCAAATTAAAGCCCGCATTATTTGGAAATAAATCCATGGTGACAAAACCTTCGTAACGGCTAGGTTGAGCAGCCAACGGAGAATCGGTCCAGCATTTCGTATAGAGTAATGGCATGGAAGTTATACGGAGCCGCATCTCATGAAACTGGGAATCATCGGGCTGCCCAACGCGGGCAAGACGACGCTGTTCAACGCGCTCACCGGCCAGGCGCTGGAGGTCACCGCCTACGCCAACCCGGCGTCGGCGGAGGCGCCCGTGGGTGTCATCAAGGTGCCCGACGCGCGCATCGACCGCCTGAGCACGATCTATAAACCGAAGAAGACGGTATATGCGGAGGTGCAGTGCGCAGATATCACCGGCCTGGACCGCGGCATCTCCGGCAGCGGCCAGAAGGGAGCGCTGTTCGAGCTGGCCTGGGACGCGGACGCGCTCATCCACGTGGTGCGCGCTTTCGAGGACGAGGCGGTGTCGCACGAGGGCCCCATCGAACCGCAGGCGGACGCCGCCGCTCTGGACCTGGAGCTTATCTTCCACGACCTGGAGCTGGTGGAGACGCGCCTGGAGCGTATCGAGAACTCGATGAAGAAAGGCATCGGCGAGGGGCTCGACGTCGAGAAAGCGGCGCTGGAGCGCTGCCGCGAGGCACTGGAGGCCGAGCAGCCGCTGCGGGGTGTCGAGTTGAGCGATGAGGAACGCGCCGCCATCGGCTCGCTGCAGTTCGCCTCGCTGAAGCCGGTGCTGGTGGTGCTGAACGTGTCCGAGGAGGCGATTTCCGGGGAAGGCACGGCGGCGGCTGTCGCCGCGCTCAGTGACTATTACGCCGGCAAGCAGGCATTGGTCTTTTCCCTCAGCGGCAAGATCGAGATGGAACTCTCACAGCTTGAACCCGATGAGACGGTAATGTTCCTGGAGGAGCTGGGCATCGAGGAGCCGGCCATGAACCTGGTCATCCGCGAGGCCTACGAACTGCTGGGGCTGATATCCTTCTTCACCGTGGGCGAGGACGAGGTGAGGGCCTGGACGACGCGGCGGGGGGACGCGGCGCCCCGGGCCGCCGGACGCGTTCATTCGGACATCGAGCGCGGCTTTATCCGCGCTGAGACCATCAGCTACGACGACTTCATCGCCGCGGGCGACATGGCCCACGCGCGCGAACAGGGGACGCTGCGCCTGGAGGGCAAGGACTATGTAGTGCAGGACGGGGACATCATCAATTTCCGCTTCAACGTCTGAAACTGACCGGCGCCGTCAGCCGCGGCGCTCCTGCGGCCACTATCAGATCTCGCCCCTGCGAAAGCGCCGGTGCAGTTCGCGGGTGCGCGGCGGCGCGAACTTTTCCACGAAGGCGTTGACCTCCTCCAGCCACTCCAGCTTCTGCCTCGCTGACAACTTGCCGTACTTGCGCAGCTGCTCGTCGGTCACGTGATAGCGATAACCTTTCCCTGCTGCCTTCGTCATTGGTCCTTATCCTTCCGGGAACTGATTCTTTCAAGCGCCTCGACGTCCGCCAGGTCCTGCTCCCTTCCCAGCCGACGTTTGATCTCGATCAGCAGGTCAATGGATATGAGTGACAGCGTCACTCCCCCTGCGTGCATGCTGACGCGGTCATTATATAAGCGTATAAAATCAAGCTGCGGGTCGAGGATGATATCTACTTCCATGTAGGATTTGCTGCTACTCCTGCTCTGGAAGTTCAGTGCTTCCAGGTGTTTCTGCTCCCGCCAGTCCGCGCGTACATCGGGGGAAGCCAGGTCCATGGGGTTCACCGGCGCTGTCGGCTCAAGCCCCACTTCCCCCAGGGCTTCCACCAGGGCCCGTACATTTTCGGTGCTCATGTCTACCGCCAGATCTATATCGCCGGTCATCCGGGGCACGCCGTGCAGGTTGACCGCGGCGCCGCCGATGAGTACGTATCTGACGTTATGGTCCTGGAGAGCCCTGAATACTTTCTCGTAGAACATGGTCCTCGTTTCCGTTGGGTGCTTTGTTCAGTTCCCCGTTAAATGCCTGCTTCTATGCCGAGTATGGATAATTCTACACCGCCGGCCGGGGAATTAAAGCGCCGCGCACTCCCAACCCTAAAGTATTGTGTCCCCTTTTTCGCCCCTTTTTCCACGTGTCCGGGAGTACCGTATTGTGTCCCCCCGGTTTGCGGCGGCGTCGCGCTTGACGTTGATCAGTAGCGAGGGGATGATCGCCACGGCGCAGCAGACGGCCGCCAGCAGGAAGAAGCGGTTGAGCACCAGCAGGATGGCGACCATGCTGCGCTGCTCGACGATGGCCGTCAGCCGCTCCCAGTCGAAAAGCGGCAGCCCCGCCAGGCTCAGCTCCGACTCGAACTGGTAGATGCCCCAGCCTCCCAGGAAGGCCAGGCCCACCATCATGCCCGTCATCTTGGCGACGATGTGTATGGCGGTGCTGGCTGCCAGGCGCTTGCGCGAGACGGTGGCCACCACCGCCGCCGCCAGCGCCGGGCTGTTGAGGCCGAAGCCGAAGCCCGCCAGCATCAGGTCGCGGGTCTGGACGCCGCCGGCGACGTCCACGGGCCAGCGGCTTATCAGATACATGCCCGTCGCCGCAAGGGTAAACCCCGCCGCCGCCACCCAGCGGTGGCCGATGCGGTTGATGAGGAATCCCCCCAGCAGCGCCCCCAGGGGAATCATCACCGTCATGCGTATCAGCAGCAGCCCGCCCTCGATGGGGGTCGCCGCCACGGTTGTGTAGGCGAAGAAGGGTATCTGCACCAGGGCGGTTATCATCGCCACGCCCTCCAGCACATTGGCTGCATTGGCCGATGAAAAAGTGATATTGCGGAAGAGGTCCAGGCGGATGACCGGATGCTTCTGCCG
>JAJRYJ010000006.1 GCA_024275795.1 Actinomycetes bacterium
CGGGCACACGGTGCCGGACACGGACTGCGTCTGCGCCGCCATCGGCTACGCCCATTTCAAGAACCTCACGGACAAGCGCTATCAGTACACCCCGGCGCGCGCCGGCTCCATAAACGATGAGACGCGCTTCGTGATGGAGAAATTCAACGTCCCCACGCCCATCGAGATCGAGAGCCTCAGCCCCACGGTCAGCGACCTGGAGCTGCACAAGCCCATCGCAACCAGGGAATGCGATTCGGTCTATTCCCTGGCGCAGCTGATGCGCGAGGAAAAAGTGCGGGCGGTCCCCGTGGTCGATGCCAGGAGCAGGGTATCGGGCATCGTGGGCCTCAGCGATATCGCCCAGTTCCATACGGCCAGCGCCGACCTGATAGACCTGGCCCAGACGCCCATCGAGCTGGACATGTTCCTGAAGACGCTGGACGGCCGCGTCATCGCCAACGCCGGCGGCGCCGAGAACATCAGCGGCCGGGTGCTGATAGCCGCCATGCAGCGCGCCACACTGCTGAACATGCTGCAGGAGGGGGACGTCATCGTCGCCGGCGACCAGCAGGACATCCAGCTGGACTGCATCATCCGCGGCTGCTCGACGCTGATCATCACCGACGGCGCGCCCGTGGGCGCCGAGGTGGCGCGGGAGGCGGAGGCGCGGGAGGTCCTCACCATTTCGTCACCGCATGCCGCCTACGCCACCGTGCAGCTGCTGCTGTTGTCGGAGCCGGTCTCCTCGATCATGTCGCCCAAGCCTGAGACCGTGGGGTTGTTCACCCCCATCGCCGAGCTGAGGCGGCTGGTGCTGGACAGCGCCTACCGCTCCGCCATCGTCGCCGACAGCGATGACCGGCTGACGGGCTTCGTCACCCGCACCGACCTGCTGGACCCGGTGCGCAAGCGCGCCATACTGGTTGACCATAACGAACTCTCGCACGCGGTGGACGGCATCGAGGAGACGGAGATACTGGAGATCATCGACCACCACCGTGTCGGCGACATCTCAACGGCGGCCCCCATCTATGTGCTCAACGATCCCCTGGGTAGCACCAGCACCATCGTCGCCAGGGAGATGTTCCTGTATCAGTTGCATATACCGCAGGCGATCGCAGGCGTGCTGCTGTCGGGCATATTGTCGGACACGCTCAACCTGACCCTCTCCACCACCACCGACCGCGACCATGAGTACGCTGCGCGGCTGGCGGAACTGGCCGGCGTCGAAATCGACGAGTACGGCCCGGAGCTGCTGCACGAGAGCATCAACCTGGGCGACAAGACCCCCGCCGAGCTGATAGCGGCCGACTTCCGCAAGGTCAAGATCGGCGGAAAGAAGCTGGGCATCAGCCAGATGATGGTGCTGGACTGCGCCGAGATAGAACTGAGAGAGTACGAGCTGGTGGAGGAACTGGAGAAGCTGCGCCAGGCGGAGGACTACGACCTGACGGTGATGCTGGTGACCAATCCGCTCAAGGCCAGCCACGAGCGGGTGATGGCCGCCGGCGACACCTGGATAATCGAGAAGGCCTTCGACGTCAAGTTCGAGGACGGCGTCACGCGTATACCGCAGGTGCTGTCAAGGAAACGGGACTTCATCCCGGCGGTGGGGAAGGTGCTGGGGGCGGGGTGAGGGGTTTGCCGCCGGCTCAGCGCATGAGGCGATGGCTCAAGCGGCGCCCATGAACTTCTCGAGAAAAGCTGACGGAGAGATAACCAGGTCCGATGCCCCGGAGCCAGCGATATTAATCACTGACTTTGGAAAATGACCGGTATTGCCGGTTATCAAATGGTCACAACCAGCCGCTGCAGCGACTTCGATAAACGGAGTGTCATCCACATCCGGCAGATTCAGACCCGACAGCGGCGGCACGACGACACTTTCTCCGTCCGCTTCGAAATAATCCAGCAGGGCGCTGATATCCTCCTGGTTGAAATCAAACTTCGGCCGGCTGAGCACCTCCCTGTATTCAGAGATGATCCTGTCGTCGAAGACCGGCGTGACCTGGCCCAGGATGACGAGATCCATGATACGCGCGGGCGCGCCGTGAGCATTTATGAGAGCAGACACAACGACATTCGTGTCTATGACTACCCTCAATTCTCGGAGCGCGTCTTGCGCGTTGCCTTTATCTCGGCCTCGATTTCCGCACCGGTCATGCCGCCCAGGCCCGCTTCCTGAGCGGAGCGCCGCATGTTCGACACGGCAATCTGCGCCCGGGCGCGCCTGATGGCGCTGAGGGCGGCCTCCACATCCCCGCCGGGGATATCGGCGAGCAGGGCGACCGGCTTGCCATGGGATGTCACAACCAGCTCACCCTCCGAGGCCAGCAACTGCCAGGTATCGGATGCTTTCAGCTTCAGGTCCCTTGTGGAGATCATCTTCATGTATGGCCGATCCCTTCTGTTGGTGCGGTTTGTTTCCTTATTGTTACTTATTTCAGTACTTTATTGTTGCACATTAGATCCCTGACTGCAACGCCCCAACACCCTACAGTTCACCCGATATTGAGTGAAATTAATCCATAATATTGAGTCATTTGCAGATAGCCTGCTAATCACAGGTTTTGGGGCGTATAAAAGCGTACTTACCGGCGGCGCGCCAATTTGCGCTCGTCAAAAACAAACGGTTTAAGCCGGGAAGCGGTTGCTTTCTTCAGACGGTCTCACCCGGTTTGAGAGCAACTGCGTCAACCGTCGCCCTTGACATCGGCGCTCATCATCGACCAGTTCTTCCTGCCGAACAGCAGATAAGTGAGCTGCTCAACGTAATCGCCATAGCTCATGCCGTCATCGCGGAGAACGTTACAGTAGTTCCAGGGTTTTTGGACTATTGAGGCCGGATTCATCAGTAATCCCCCA
>JAJRYJ010000080.1 GCA_024275795.1 Actinomycetes bacterium
GCCACTTCGTCGTGGATGAGGAGCGTTTCGACCGCATCGTCCATCTGCGCGACGGCAGGACGGAGGCCGCATGACCACCGCGTTGCTGATGCGCATGTATCTCGTCGAGTACCTGAGGCGGCCTCTCAACGTGGTTCTGCTAGTGGTTGTGCCCGTATTGTTAGTGGCCCTGTCGGCGGACGCTTTCGCAGAATTCGCCGGCATCGTCGGTTCCATCGGCTCGCCTGACAGCCTGGCGGCGCCCACGGCCGGCTGGGCCGCCGGTTTCCTGGCAGGCGTATCCGGGTTCTTCCTGGTGGTGGGTTCGCGCCAGCCGGACCGCAGGCTGGTGGGCGCCGGCGTCGGCTCCGCCCGCCTGGTTGCGGCGCGGCTGGGCACCGGGCTGCTGCTGGTGCTGGTGGCGGCCACGGCCGCCCTGGTAACCCTGTGGCTGCGCACGGACCTGCCCGACCCCCTGAGGGCCGTAGGCGGCACGCTGATGTTCGCCGTCATCTACCTGGCCATCGGCATCGCCGTCGGCTCGATGGTCGACAACCCGGTCAACGGCTCGCTGATCGTGATCTTCATCTGGATGCTCGACGTCTTTCTCGGGCCCGCCATGGCCGGCGGCGACGTGCTGCTCACCAGGTTCTTCCCGACGCATTTCGTGACCTTGATACTGCTTGACTCGGCGTCCGGCCATGGCGGGCCCATAGGCGACATCGGCTGGGCCCTGCTCTGGGTGACCGCAAGCGTGATCGTCTCGGCGGCGATCTTCTACGCAACAACGCGGCGGCGCCGGCATCGCCGCAGGCGCCTGGGTTACGAATGGCCGCAGCGGGCACTGACGGCCTTCAGGTTCGTCTTCCGCGAGTATCGCCGTATACCCGCCATGTGGATACTGCTGGTGCTGCTGCCGGTGCTGTTCATATCGCTCAGTTTCTATATCACGCCCGACGCGCCGGCGCCGGTGCAGATCAAGGCGGGCGGCAGGGAGACGATCGTCGTCCTCTCGATGATCGACGTGCATGGAGCCATCATGGTGCCGATAACCGTAGCCTTCCTCAGCGGGCTCGCGGGCCTCTTCGTGGTCCAGGGTTCGCTGCAGGCGGACCGCCGCCTGGCGCTGGCCGGTTACAGGTCCAGCGAGATACTCGCCGCCAGGCTGGGGGTCGTCACCATCGCCGCCCTGCTGGTGACCGCAGTCTCCCTGGCGGTGACGGCCATCGACTTCGCGCCGCCGCAATGGCCCCTGTTCGCCGCGTCCAACCTGCTGGTGGCGCTGGAATACGGCATGATCGGGGTGATCACCGGTACCCTGTTCGGCAGGCTCGGGGGTCTGTACATGATGTTCCTGATGCCTTTCATCGACGTGGGCATCGCCCAGAACGTGATGTTCAGCGCCGCGCCCCCGGCCTGGGGCCGCTTCCTGCCTGCCCATGGCCCCGTGCGCCTGATGGTGGACGGCGCCTTCACGGATACCTTTGACGACCGGCTGGCGCTGACGCTGACCCTCGGCTGGCTAACGCTGCTGTTCCTCATCGGCGGCGCCATATTCCACAGGATCGCCTCGCCGGAGAAGGTTTGACGCGCAAGACAGACAATAGCGGCGTGAGTGTTCCCGCCGACTGGAGGAGCTTCGGCTGGATGAAATCCTGTGGGATGAGCTTTTGCGGGATAAGCTCTGGAGGGGTGAGCTTCCCATGAGCGGCGGTCTTGCAGTGAAGGTGGAAGTGCTGTCGCTTGCGGGCTGCAGCGGCACGCCGCCGACCATCAGCCTCATCCAGTCAGTGGCGAGCGGGCTGGGGATTCCCATAACGCTCGAACAAACGGTAATCACATCCGTGGATGAGGCGGTCGAGAACAGGTTTCCCGGCAGCCCCACTGTGCGGATCAACGGCCTGGACGTGGAGACGGCGGCCCGCAGTATTGACCAGTTCGCCATGACCTGAAGGCGCTACGGGGCGTCGTCGACGCCCAGCGAGCAGATGATCCGCTGCGCCCTGCTCGAGGCGGCCTCCGGGTCCGGGGAGGATGATGGCTGGCAGCGTCAGTGAAAGCGAGGTGCGCAAGGCGATCCGCAAGCGCTACCGTCGGGTGGCGTCTTCGGCTTCGGGGTGTTTCAAATACCCGACAGGTCGTGAGGCGGCCGAGCGCCTGGGATATGAGCGGCAGGTCATTGAGAGCGCCCCCGGGGAACTGCCCGAATCATTCTGTCGCGTCGGCAACCCCTTCTCCCTGGGCAGGATCTTCCCCGGCAACGCCGTCCTCGACGTCGGCTGCGGCGCCGGTTTCGACCTCTATGTCGCAGCCCGCAAAGCAGGGGACGGTGGCAGCGTGGACGGTATCGACATGACGCCGGAGATGGCGGCCGCGGCCAGGAGCAACATGGCCCGCGCCGGGTTGGACAATGTCACCGTCACCGAGGGGTTCTTCGAGGAACTGCCGTATGATGACTGTTCCTTCGACGTGGTCATCTCCAACGGCGCCCTCAACCTGTCACTGCGAAAACAGCAATCGTTCCGGGAGATCTGGCGGGTTCTGAAGCCCGAGGGGCGGCTGCAGATTGCGGACATTGTCCTTGACGAGGAGCTGCCGGAAGAGCACGTGGGCAGTCTCGAGGCCTGGTCCGACTGAATCGGAGGCGCGGCCCCGGTCGGGGACCTGATCCGGATTATGCGGGGCGCCGGGTTGCGGGGCGCTGAATTTGCGGGGAAAACAGGTTTTTCGACCTCGAAATACACGGTGGGCGCCCTGTTCAGGGCCTTCCGTAAGAGTTTCTGCACCTTCGTGTAGAGGATCGGGCACGCTGCCCGTGATCCTGCTTGGATAAGCCGGAAAACGGGTATACATAATAAGGTTGAACTTCCTTGACTCTGGTATGGCGGGTAGCTATACTATCAGTTCGGGAATCGGAAGAAGGAAGCTGCTTGTTTCTAAATTCGACTTCTTCTTATACAGGGAGGACACGCTAGGGCGGTAACTCGACAATGAGTGCTCCAGCGTGCCACCGTGTGTTTCCCGGTGGCTTTTTGTTGTTGCGACAGGGATGACCATCCCGTCAGATAGCAACATAGATAGTCATAGTGTCAATATGGTTTCAAACCGGGTTGACTGGGCATAATCAATGTTCTAGTCTTCCCATTTGCGCACACCTTCGGGGGCGCAGCCGGTCTTTGAAAACTAAACAGCATGAGACAGCGAACCGGTCTCCAGCGGTTGATGCCGCAGGAAACCGGCGAGCCTGTACAAGCCAGTCAATTTCTTTCGGTGGTTCCGTCAGGAGTCACCGCAAAGATCAAGCTCAAAACGATTGACATTCCCGGGAAAACCCCGGGACACGATCCCGATTTCCTGCGGAAATCGGGTCATGTCCCGACTGGTTTCCCGTGAAGCAACTCTTTCACGGAGAGTTTGATCCTGGCTCAGGACGAACGCTGGCGGCGTGCTTAACACATGCAAGTCGAGCGAGAAAGTACCTTCGGGTGCGAGTAAAGCGGCGAACGGGAGAGTAACACGTGGGTAAC
>JAJRYJ010000081.1 GCA_024275795.1 Actinomycetes bacterium
TCAATTCCCACCTTCGGGGCAGGTTCGCGTGGCCAGTGGCCTTGCTGCCGGTGCTGAAGGCCAGGTCCTGCGCAATGGAACGTCGTGAACCCCGTCAGGTCCGGAAGGAAGCAGCGGTAAGCGATCTCTTCCATGTGCCGCGGGACAGCCTGGCTGGAGCCGTCAGCCTGGTGCACGCACGCAGGCCTGTGACAACGGTGGGTGCACGGTCGTGAAGTTTACATCACCGCCATGCCGTTGCTGTCGTGCCGACGCAGCGGCCGGCGGCAGACCAGGTATCCCGGATGGCGCATTTATCTCTCTACAGGAAATACCGGCCCGCCACCTTCGATGAAGTGGTGGGGCAGGAGCATGTCACCCGCACGCTGAGGAACGCCATCGAGTCGGGCAAGACCAGCCACGCCTACCTGTTCGCCGGTTCGCGCGGCACCGGCAAGACCTCCGTCGCCAAGCTGCTGGCCAAGGCGCTCAACTGCGTCGACGGTCCCACGGCCGACCCCTGCGGCAAGTGCGACAGCTGCGTCGCCATCGGCGCCGGCTCCTCCCTGGACGTGGTGGAGATGGACGCCGCCAGCAACCGCGGCATCGACGACATCCGCGACATCCGCGACAAGGTGGCCTTCTCGCCGGTGGAGGGCAAGTCCAAGGTCTATATACTGGACGAGGCCCACATGCTCACCAAGGAAGCGTCCAACGCCTTCCTCAAGGTGCTGGAAGAGCCGCCGGGCCACGTCATCTTCGTGCTCTGCACCACCGAGGCCCACAAGGTGCTGCCGACGATTCAGTCCCGTTGCCAGCGCTTCGAGTTCAGGCGGCCGGACAGCAACATGGTGCTGGAGGTGCTCAAGCGCATCACCGCCGCCGAGAACATCGACATCGAGGAGTCAGGCCTGTCGACCATCGCCCGCTCCTCGTCCGGCTCCTTCCGCGACGCCATCGGCGCCCTGGACCAGCTGGCCACCTACAGCGACGGCAAGATAACGTTGACAGACGTGCTCGCCATGCTGGGGACGGTGGAGTCGGAATTGCTGTTCGAGGCGGTGGACATCATCGCCGAGGAGGACGCGCGCGGCGCCCTGCTGCTGGTGAACCGCCTGGCGGACGCCGGGCGCGACTTCAGCCAGTTCGCCGGCGAGCTCATCGGGCACCTGCGCAACATCTTCCTGCTGCAGCAGCTGGAGGATCCGCCGGCGGGCATGATCAACGCCCCCGACGAGGACCTGGCGCGGCTGCGGGGCCAGGCGCGCATGGTGACGCCGGGCCAGGTGGGGCGTTTCGTGGAGCTGCTTTCGCGGGCGCTGGCGGAGATCAAGACCGGCGCTGACCCGCGCCTGCAGCTGGAGCTGGCCTTCGTGGCCATGGCAAGGCCGGAGACGGACCTCTCCACCAGGTCGATGCTTTACAGGATCGAGCAGCTGGAGCAGCGGCGGCCGGGAGCATCGTCGACTGGAGCGGCCGGGAGCGCAGCTAAGGCTGATTCGGCGGCGGATAGAACCGCAGCGGAGGCAACCGCCGAAGCTCCGGCGGAACGTGTCGAGGACACCCCGCAGGCGGCGGCATCATCGGTGCCGCCGGTGACGGAGGAAACACCGGGGCGGGAACGGGCGAAACCGCCGCAGGCCGATGCTGCCGACAGCACGGCTGCCAGCGAAGTCACCCTGGACAAGATAGAGCGGGCCTGGAGCGTCATCCTCAACCAGGTGAAGAAGGACAAGCTGCCGGTGCATTCCATGCTGCAGGAGGCGAGGCCGCTGGAGCTCGACGGAAACGAGCTGGTGGTCGGTTTCCCGCCGGGCATGGAGTTCCACAAGACACAGGCGGAGAAGCCCGACTACGTGGCGGTGCTGGGTTCGGCGCTCCGCGAGATAGCAGGCACCGAGTTGAGGCCGAGGTTCGTCATCTCCGAGGGGGCGTCGCCGCTGCCGGAGGAGAAGCCCCCGCCCACGCACGAGGATATAATCGCCATGATCAAGGAGGATTTCGACGCGGAGGAAATCAGCTAGGAACCGCGGAAAGGAGCCCGGTTTTGCAGAACATGAACTACAACAAGATGATGAAGCAGGTGCAGGAGATGCAGAAGCAGATGGCCAGGGCCCAGGAGGAGCTGGCCAAGGAGGAGGTGGAGGCCAGCGCCGGCGGCGGCATGGTCAAGGTCAAGGTGACCGGCGACCTCAAGATAACCGGCATCAAGGTGGACCCGGACGCCATCGACCCGGAGGACCCGGAGATGCTGGAGGACATGATCATGGCGGCCACCAACGAGGCGCTCAGGTCCGCACAGGAGCTGGCGTCCCAGAAGATGGGCGGCCTCACCGGCGGCCTCAACATTCCGGGGCTGATGTGACGCGACGCACCGACGCGTCGCCTTGCCCGCGGCGTGATTCCGGTTCTGAACGATGTTTCCCGAACCCGTAGAGAAACTGATAACCGAGCTGGCGAGGCTGCCCGGCATCGGCCGCCGCTCGGCCCAGCGCATCACCTTCTTCATGCTCAAGTGGCCGCGCGAGGACGCCGCGTCGCTGGCACAGGCCATCCTCGATCTCAAGGACAAGATAAAGTTCTGCCGCCAGTGCTTCAACTTCACCGATGAGGAGCTTTGCGTCTTCTGCCGCGACGCCCGCCGCGACAGCTCCATTATCTGCGTCGTCGAGGAGCCCAGCGACCTCATTCCTATCGAGAAGGGCGGTGAGTACCGCGGCCTTTACCACGTGCTCGGCGGGGCGCTGTCGCCGCTGGACGGCGTCGACCCGGAACACCTGCGCATCGGCGAGCTGGTCAAGCGCATCGATGAAGGGGATGTGAAGGAGGTCATCATCGCCACCAACCCCAACACCTCGGGGGAGTCAACCGCACTTTACCTTGCCGACGAGCTGAGGGGGAAAGTGAAAGTGACGCGCCTGGCCAGCGGCCTGCCAGTGGGCGCCGATCTGGAATACGCCGACGAGGCCACGGTCAGCCGCGCCATGCAGGGTCGGCGGGAGCTTTAGCCGGTACGACGATTGCCTGATGAACGGATGTTGAGGGGCCGATTAGATTAATATGGGAATGGTCGGCTTTCAACATACATGGGTGTTGCGCCTGACAGCAGCGGCGCTGCCGCTGGTTTTCATCCTGCTGGCGGCTCCGGCGGGAACCGCTTCCGTGAGCATCATCTCAAGGGTTTCAACGACTTCGGCAGGCGGCGAGGTCACGGCTGCGAGTACTTCCCCCGCCGTCTCCGCCGACGGCCGCTATGTAGCTTTCCAGTCCGATTCGGATGACCTTGCCGGTATTGACAGCAATGGCAGTACGGATGTTTTCGTCAAGGATACGCAGAGCGGTCAGGTGAGGCTGGTCTCCGAGACTGCGGCGCACGCGGCCGGCAACGGCGCCAGCAGCGACCCCGCCATCTCCGCCGACGGCCGCTATATCGCCTTTACGTCCCGTTCGACGAACTTCGATGCGCAGGACACAGACAGCACTGAATCCATTTACCGCAAAGACATGGTCACGGGGGAGATAGTGCTCGTATCGGTTGACAGCGGCGGCGCTTCCATGCCGAGCCTGGCGAATAATCCCGATATCTCCGCCGACGGCCGCTACGTGGTGTTTCAGACCAGCTACTTTGCCTCGGGTCCCGGTGAGATAGACAACAGCGACGATTTCGATATCTATCGCAGGGATATCCAGGCTGGGCAGACCCTGTTGATATCGGTCACAACCGACGGCAGCCAGTCAGCCAACAATGACTGCGTATCTCCCGGAATCAGCGCCGACGGCAGCAAGGTCGTGTTTCAAACGGGGTCCACGAACCTGTCGCCGTCTGATGCCGACGGGTTAGTGGATATCTACATGCGTAGCCTGCCCCGGCCGCCGGATACCCCCGGCACCACCATCCTTTCAACGAGCCGGCTGCTGACAAAGGGCAACGGCCACAGCTTCGGCCCGGTGCTTTCGGATGACGGCCGCTACCTGATTTTCAGCTCCCTGGCGACCAACCTGCTACCCGGTGCTCCGGCAACGGATACGGACTACGATGTTTTCCTGAAAGATCTTGGGGACGGCAGCGTCGAGCTGGTCTCCTCGGACTCCGACGGCATCAAGGGCAACGCCGACAGTATCGGTTCCTCCATCTCAGCCGACGGCCGCTACGTCGCTTTTTTCTCGGACGCCACGAACCTGGTGGGTGCCGATACCAACGGGAAGAATGATGTGTTCGTGAAGGATGCCGGGACCGGGGCCGTCTCCAGGGAATCCGTCGACACGGGCGGACGTCAGGGGAACGGCGATGCCAGGTATCCCTCCATCTCAGCCGACGGCCGCTACGTCGCCTTCCACGCGCTTGCGGACAACCTGGTCCCCGGGGACGGTAATGGACAATATGACAGCTTTGTGGTACCTGCGGGACGTCATTTCATGTTTACCTGGTACGATAACTTCCATGGTGAGAACTGGGTGCTGATGACCAATCCCCAGGACGCGTCCGCTACGGCCTGGTTCAATCTGTCAATCGGCGGCATCAGGCGCGACCCGGGAACCCTGGAGGGTCTGGAGGAGGGGGAGGTGCCGCCGGGAAAAAGCCTGACCCCGAAATATGAAGGTGAAGGCTCAATGAGCGGGCCCGTGGATATCGGCCTGATGCCGGATATGGGTGTTGTCACGTCCCTGCGGACGCTCTGGCCCGCAGGCGGCAGCTCCATCGAGGAGGTCGTGGGACTCGATACGCGCAGGCTGTCGGATCACTACTACTGGCCCTGGTACGACATGCTCTCCCCCGGCTTCAGTGACTGGGTACTGGTGGCAAACCCGGGAGGCGACCGGGTCTACGTGGAGATCAGCATCGCCGGCTCACCTGTCTACAGCGGCTATGTCGAACCGGGCAGTAATATCAACCGTCAGTTCCCCGGGATGATGGCGGGCCCGGTGGAGGTCCAGGCGTGGGTGGATGCCTCCAGGTCTGCGCCGGCGTACGTCATGGCCTCGCAGCGCGTGCTCACGGGCGGCGGCGCCGCCTTCAACGAGACCGTGGGCGTTCCCGCCGATGAGCTGGCCGAATACTATATTTGGCCGTGGTACGACAACGTGGGCGGCCGCAACTGGATACTGGTGGCCAACCCCCGGGAAACGGCCATTACTTACACCATCACCATCGGCGGCGCCCCCATGGAAGGCTACACCAACAGGGTCCTCGCGGGAAAAGCCATGGAAACGCCCGACTTTCCGGAAGTCCCGATTACGGATGGGCCCGTTGAGGTGATTGCTTCACAGCCGGTGATTGCCTCACAAAGGGTGATCTTCGGGCCCTCCTTCGGGGAGACCATGGGGGCTACTCCCTCAACGCTGGGAAACGTATACTGCTGGAGCTGGTACGATCAACTCAGTCCGGGGATGCGCGACTGGGTCCTGATACAGAACCCCAATAGCTGGCCGGTGGATTATTCCATCAGGATCGGGGGAGAGACGATGCCGTGCGATGGCGGGCCGCCCTGCACTATCCCCGGCAGCGGCATCGTCACCAGGGTTTTTGACATGAGGATGGGAGGGCCGGTGACAGTGGCGGCAAGCGGCACGATCGTGGCCAGCCAGCGCCTGCTTTACAATGGTTACTTCAACGAGGTCATGGGGACGCCGCTGAAGGACCTGCCGTCCTGAACATCCCGCCTGGAGTGAACCGGTTCAGGCGCGAAGCGTCCCCGCTCCGGCGCCGATGCCGAGGCGTCCCGGCTCAGGTGGTCATGAATTCGTAGAACCAGCCGTTACCGGCCCCCACCTTGCGCAGCTTGCCGGCCTCGGTGAGGGCGTCCAGGCGCTCTTCCGCCTCGCTCATGGGGATCATGAACAGCTCGCCCACCTCGCGGATGGCCACCTTGCCGTACTTCTGAAGGAAGGCCATGATGCTCTCGTCCGAGAGCTCCGGCTCGTTGCGCACCAGTTTGCCGTCGCTCTTTTCCTCCATCAGTTTCTCCAGGGCCATGGAGCTGACGTAGCCGTTCAGCGGCAGCTCCTCGCCCGCGGGCGTGCGCAATATGTAGAAGGGGAAGGCCTCGCCCCCCTGGGTGTGGTACTCCTGCATGTCGGTCTCGAAGGCGTGGCCGGCGTCGCCGCTGTCGATGTCGCCCTTCAGCCGCGCGCCGTCCAGGCCTACTTCCTCCGCCAGCTCCATCTGGGTCTGGCGCCGGTGGATGGGCAGGCATTCCGCAAGGCCGGCCTCGCGCAGGCGCCTCAGGTAGCGGGCGGCCAGGTCCTCATCCTGCATCTGGGCGGCCTTGACCGCGAGGCAGGCGGGCCAGGAGGAGCGGAAGTCGGTCTTATACTCCTGGAAGAAGCTGGGGTCAACGGGCATCTTGTGGCGCTCCGACGAAGCCAGCCAGTAGTCACCCATCTTGGTATAGAAGTTCGCGCCGTTGATCTTGTTGACCGGGTCGTTGAAGTTCTTGACGCTCTCCACCAGGCCGCCCATGCGATAGACCATGCGCACCTGATCGCCATATAGCTCACGGATCTTGCGGATGACCGGTTCCGACCCCCAGCACCAGGTGCAGATGGGGTCGGTGAAGGAGAAAAGTTCGATAACGCGCTTCTCTTTTTCGTTTCCGGTCATATCGTCTCCAGCATAGCTGCAATCAGGGGCGGCAGGCAAGCCGGGGCGGCGGCCCCGGCTTGCCTGCCGCATTGACTCAGACCACCGTGAACGGCCGCATCATCTCGTTATCCTCGTGCTCGAGGATATGGCAGTGGTATACATAGTCCGCCGGCAGCTGCGTGTACTCGGGGATGTCGAAGGTGGCGATTATCCTCAGCACCTCGCCCGGCAGGGCGATGGCAGTGTCCTTCCAGCCCGCCTCTTCCGGCGTCGGCGGCCTCGGCGGTCCCGCCAGGTATTCATCCAGCAGCGGCCTGGGTCCCGCCCCCTGCATGTAGGCCAGCCAGGCGTCCGAGTAGGCGGCGGCGTCGAAGGGCTGGCGGTTGAGAATCTGGAACTGCACCAGGTGCAGGTGCATGGGGTGGGCGTCCACGGTCAGGTTGAGGAATTGCCAGATCTCCGTGTCGCCGGCCCTGGGATTCTCATCAACGGGTTCGTCGAAGAACCTGCCGTTGAGCAGCACCTCCGTGGGCGTGTCCGTGACCGGGTCCATGACTTCCTTGAGGATGATCTCCCGCTGGGGAGCGCCCGGGGTCGGCGTCAGCAGCGGCAGCGGCGGCAGCTTCAGCTCCGCGGGCGGCGTGGTCTTGTCCTTCTTCTTAAGCGGCAGGTTGACGCGGAACTGCATTATATCGGTGATATTTGCCGGGTCGCCGTCCGGGTAGGGGGAGTTGGCGTCGTTCTTCAGCGTCAGCACCGTGCCCGGCGCCAGCCCGGAGAAATCGACGATCATGTCGCAACGCTCCGCCGGTCCCAGCAGTATCTGGTTGAGAGGCACCGCCTGCGGCAGCAGCCCGCCGTCGCTGCCGATCATGTGGAAGGGGTGCTGCAGGCCGCCGTCGTCGAACCAGATGTTGTAGAAGCGCGCCTGGGAGCCGTTGAGGAAGCGGAAGCGGTAGCGCCGCGGCTCCACGTCCAGGTAGGGATAGGCCTTGCCGTTGACCACCGGTGTATCGCCGAAGAACTCCGGCACCCAGATGGGATGCCTGGGGCTGACGCCCGTGGCCGGATAGAAGAGGCTGCCGTCGGCGTTGAAGGCGCGGTCCTGGATGACGATGGGGATCTCGTATTCGTCCTTGGCCACCCGGTTTTTCTTCTTCTTGTGCTTATCCTTGTCCTTGTCTTTCTTTTTGCGTTCGCCGTCATCCTCCGCAGAGGCATCATAATCGTCGTCATCACCATCGGCGCCATCGGCGCGCAGGTGGTCAGCGCTGGTGTCATCGGAGCTGTCGTCGTCCGAACTGTCATCATCTTCATGGTCGTTGTCGTCGTCCCGCAGCAGGTAGAAGGCCGCCAGCCCGGCATAGACGTTGAGGCGGGTGATACCCATGGCGTGGTCGTGGTACCAGAGGGTGCAGGCCTGCTGGTCGTTGGGGTAGATATAGTCGCCGGGCGTATATGCGGGCCCGGTCTGCGTATTGCCCGGGGTCGCCCAGGCCTCCGGTCCGCCGTCGAACTGGGGCGGTGTGAAGCCCCCGTGCAGGTGCGTCACTGCGCGCACGTCCGGGTAGGGCCGGTGGAAGATGGTGGGGTCGATGGCGTCGGCGAGCAGGTGCGTCGTCGGCAGCCTGTTCTCCCAGGTGACCCTGACGGGGCGGCCTACCCTTGCCTCGATGGTGGGTCCGGGGAAGCTGCCGCCGTAACCCCAGAGGGGCGTGGGGGGCAGGTCGCTGTGCAGCTGCTGGCTGAACTGGGTCATGGCGATGCGGTAGTAATCCATTCCCGCATGGATGTCTCTGTCCGGCTTGAGCGCCGCCGGTATCGGCAACGGGTCCACCCACCTGGTCAGGCCGGGCGTGGCGGCCCTGGCCAGGGAGCCTATCAGGTCCAGTTGGACCGGCATCAGCATGCCGGCGCCAGCCAGCGAGCTCAGTTTGATGAACTGTCGTCTGGTCAGCATCTTGATCTCCTTCATCCTTTGTTCTCCGCGCGGCGGGGCTTCCTCTCTACGGTCTGTGAATCTGAAGATTGTGTTGCTGGGATCTTGCTGAGATTTGTGGTTCAGACATCACTCATACCCAAGGCATCACCCCTCGCCCCCGTCCCTGCTATCACCAGAAAAGTGTTAATGAGCCTACCACCGGTTTCGCGAGTCTAAACGTGGTGCAAATCAGTGGCCAGGGCTGGATTCGGGAGTTCGGCCCAAGGATTAGTTACGCAGGTAAGCGGGTAACTTAGAGTGGCACAGCCACGGCAAGGTACGGCAGGAGCGAAAGGAGAGATGATGCCCGTTTACGTAGCGTTAAGCAATCTCACCGATGAAGGCAGCAAGACCATCAAGAAGAACCCCGAGCGCATCAAGGAAGTCAACAAGGACATCGAGGCCATGGGCATCAAGATCATTGCCCAGTACGCGCTCCTGGGCCAGTACGATTTCGTGACCATTCTTGAGGCGCCCGACAATGACTCCATCGTCAGGATGTCGGTGGATATAGGCTCGCGCGGATCGGTACAGCTGCAGACGCTGCCGGCCATGCCCATCGACCAGCTGATAGCTGATATCCAGTAAAACACGGAAACATCCAGGAGGATCAAATGACCTGTTGCGAAGGCCACAAGGGCCGGATGAAGCACATTTTATTCCTGTTGATACTCATTGCGGTGATCGCCGCGGTTGTCGGCTGGAAACGCAGCCAGTAGCCCACCCGCAAACCAGGGGGCAAACCAGGGGGACACAATACTTTAGGGTTTGCGACATTTTCCGCGATTACCAGGGGGTTTGTGTCCAAAACCCTAAAGTATTGTGTCCCCCTGAATCATGACGCACAAGATCTCCAGAGACAGCTATGACGTCGTCATCATCGGCGCCGGACCGGCGGGCATCTTCGCCGCGCTGGAGCTGATGCGCCGCGACGACTGGAGCGTGCTGCTGCTGGAGAAGGGCCTGGATCTGGGCAAGCGCAAGTGCCCGGTGCGCGACGAGCACCCGGTGGGCTGCGAGA
>JAJRYJ010000082.1 GCA_024275795.1 Actinomycetes bacterium
CTGAATATCTGAACAACAGATAACAGAAACTCTCCACATTCCTGAAAGCGGATTCCAGCAAAGTTTTCGTATCCGAAGCATCTGATAATATCCTGAGCATCCCACCGCTCCTCGTGTCACTCCGCCCCGACCGGGGAGGAGAGATGAATCGTCAGAACCTGAAGAACTATGGCAGTCTCCCGGGCTAAATCAAAGAGCGCATCCGTTCGGCCCAGTACGAGGCCATGCGCGCGGTCAACCGTGAGCTGATAACGCTCTACTGGGACATCGGGCGCATCATCGTCCAGCGACAGGAGAGGCAAGGCTGGGGCAAGGCGGTTCAGGCTCGAGGTCAGCGGCAGGGAGTTCTTCGTCGATATCCTGCTCTATCACCGCCGTCTCAAGTGCCTGGTGGCGGTGGAGCTCAAGGTGGGTGAGTTCATGCCGGAGTACGTGGGCAAGATGCAGTTCTACCTGACACTGCCGGACGAGCTCAAAGGCGAACTGCCGGGGCCGGAACAGGTGGCGATGCTGATGGTTGATGAATAATGACCATTAACACGGCGGATTGTCGGCTCAGGCAACGCCCTCTATCCAGCTGGCGGCGCCGCCCCCTAGCCGCCCGTATGCAGCGAGCGGCCGCCCGTGCCGATTGTCACAAGGATCAGTCCGACGCAGGCGAGGATGAGGAAGACCACGATCAACGCGGTCATGACCCCGCGCGAGAGGCTGCGGGGCCTTATGGCCGAATACAGCATGATGGCGGCGATGCCGACGATACCGCTTATCAGGGACAGGGAGCCGATGGTGTTCATGATGTAGAATATATACCCACTGGCCGCGGGCGTCAGCCCGCGTCGGCCGCGTCGCCGACCCAATATTCCACCAATAGAGAGAAAGCGGAGCACTGATGAGCAATCACGACCTGGCCAGCATCGAACGCATATTCAAGCATCTGGACCACTGCGAACCGCTGGAGCCGAATACGGAGAAACCGCTACATGTCTTCACACTGAACGGCGAGCCCGTCTACCTGCATACGGACGTGAACCGGAACCCGGACTACGGGCTGATGTGGGAATGGTGGCTCTCCAGCGACGATGACGACTACATAACCGGCGGCTTCGAGCCCGCCGCCAACGACGACCAGGTGATGCAGCTGGCGGGCATCATCCACGCCGCCTGCGAGAAGGTGATGGGCGACGCTGCCGCAGGCGGTGGCATCAGGGAAAACTGAGCTCGTATTCGCCGGTCACCCCGGTCAGCGTGAAGGGGTCCATCAGCGGCCTGAAACCGGAATCATTCTTAAAGGCGCGACGCTCGACCCGGCGGCCGCCGCCGGCAGCAAGCAGATAACTACGATGAACGGCAATGATATGCGTACAGGCGTATTATAATCAGCCCCTTCCCGGGCTCATTACAGCCTTTTCAGTATCAACGGTATCATCAGATATGCAAGCGAGCTCCAGACCGGAATCACCAGCGAGAGGCCCATGGCAAGCAGGGCGCAGCCGGGCACCACCATGCTGCGATAGCGGCTGATCCTGATGCGCTGCGGGGTGAACTCCTCCCCGGATACCAGGCGACGATTGCGCGTAGCATAGAACCAGAGCAGCATGCTGACGAGACCAACGGCGAAGATGTTGGCGTCGAAGATAAACGACGCCAACGACAGGTTCCCGTATTCACCTTCAAGCGAGGTAGTAAAGGGGGCCAGCGCCACCAGCATCAGGAAGATGATGTTTATCCAGATGAACGCGCCGTCCGTGCGCCTGATGGCATAAAACTGCTTGTGGTGGATGACCCAGAAAACGCCCAGCAGCAGGAACCCCTTGAAATAGATCAGCAGCTTGGGCCAGTCCTCCGCGAGGAAAGCCCTGAGGGCGGCGTCCGCATTGGTAACGGGAGCATCGGGCACCGCCAGGTCCAGCACCAGTATCGTCATGATGATGGCGAAGATGCCGTCGGAGAGCGCCTCGACGCGTGAGGTCGGCAGCCAGTTTTTCTCACTCGCACTCACGCGTACCTATTCTGTACCCGTCGTTGTCAGTCCTCTGCCTTCGCCGGCTTGTCCGCCGCTGTACGCACGTCGCTGTAAGCCCGGGTGAGTACGGCGCCGCCAAAGAAGATCAACGCCGAATAATAGACCCACAACAGCAGCAACACCAGCGAGCTGGCGGCGCCGTAGACCGAGGCCAGGTTGCTTCTTGCCAGATAGAGGCTGATCAGGTACTTGCCCAGCACGAACAATACCGCCGTCAGGACGGCGCCGGGCAGCACGTCACGCATGTGGATGGTCCGCTGGGGCAGCACCTTGTAGGTGAACACCAGCACCAGGATGATAACCAGCAGCGACAGCAGGTTCTGGGCCAGCTGCAACAGGCCGCCCAGGTCCGTGGGCACGTCCTGGAACAGCTGGTTGAGCGCAGCGACGACCGTGCTCGCCAGAAAGGACAGCAACACGATGAAGCCGAGGATGAAGACGATGGCGATGGCCTTCAGACGCCGGTAGACGTAAAGCAGGGCGCCGCCTTCGCCGGGCGGCTCCACGTCCCAGATGGCATTGAGCGCCGACTGCATCTGGCTGAACACGGTGCCGGCCACCCATAGCAGCACGACGATACCGACGATGGTGGAGAAGTCGCTCAGGGAGGCGAGGCTGGCGCTTTTGACCACCGAATCCACCGTGGAGGCGGCGCTGGCCCCGAAAGCCTCGTTGGCACGGTTGATTATCTGGTTCTGCACGTCCTCCCTGCCGACGAAGGCGCCCGCCACCGCGATCACGATGACCAGGATGGACGGCATGGAGATGACCGCGAAGAACGACAGGGACGCCCCCAGCAGGAACACGCGGGCGCGATTCCATCCCTCGATGGAATCGATGATCAGGGCTTTCAGGTTTTCACGGCTAAGTATCAGCATGGATGTTCCGTTTAGCTTATCAGGGAAAGGTCGGCCGGACATCATCATGCAGGCGCGGCGTCCCTGCCGCCGTATATAATGACAGGTCCGTTTGCCATCCATCGGGCCCTTGTATAGATTAAGCATGCGCCGTCACGCTATGAGGGAAGGGATGCTCGAGAGATTCCATGATTGACCGCCGAATGCCTGGGCGCGTAAAAAGTTCAGATCCCCAGCATTTCCTGCTTTCGATTCCACTGACGGCCCGCCTGCTGCTCGCCTTTTTTCTCGCGGCCTGCCTGCCGGCTCCGGCGACGGCGCAGGCGGCAAACAACGGCGGCCAGGTGAAAATCGGCGTATACCTTACGGACCCGGCCCAGGTCCCCGCCTTCGAGTACATGGTCTCCCGTAACGTCGAGGTCTACCTTTACTACCAGCCCCTGGGCAACTCCTTCCCGGCGGAGCAGCTGCGGCCCCTGGCCGAGGGTGGCCGCGTCATCCAGCTTTCGCTGGAACCCACGGACTGGAACTCGGCAGACCCCGTCAACCAGCCCGCCTGGAGCCTGGACACCATCACCGGGGGCTACCACGACGAGGCCCTCAGGCGCTGGGCCCGGGAGATTCGGGACTTCCGCTACCCGGTGATGCTGCGCCCCATGAGCGAGATGAACGGCGACTGGTCCAGCTGGGGCGGCACCGTGAACGGAAACCAGCCGCAGGATTTCATTCCCGCCTGGCGCCATATCCACGATATCTTCCAGCAGGAAGGAGCCGCCAACGTCATCTGGGTCTGGGCCCCCAACCGCGACGGCAGCCACGAGGCCGCCGCCTATACCTTCGACACCTACTATCCCGGAGACGAATACGTCGATTACATCGGCCTCTGCGGCTACAACTGGGGCACGCTCTACAACTTCCCCTGGTGGGTATCCTCCTGGCAGCGCTTCGACCTGGTCTTCGGCTACAGCTACGACGTGATGGCGCCAAGGACCGACAAGCCCTTCGTCATCGCCGAGACGGCGGCGCCGGAGGCCGGCGGCAGCAAACCCCAGTGGATCACCGAGACCTTCGAGATGCTGCCTTGGCGCTTCCCCCGCGTCGAGCTGCTCACCTGGTTCAATGTCATCAAGGAGACTGACTGGCGCGTTCAGAGCAGCACCCCCAGCCTGCATGCCTACCGGGTGCAGCTGGCGGAGATGGGCCCGGCGGACATGGCCGCCAATTTCGCCGATTTCTGCCCGCAGCCGCTGCTGCGGCTGGAGAAGCTGGATACCTACTGGAACAGCCTCAACGCCTATAACCTGCGCGAGCTCTCCGTCGATTTCGAGTTCCGCAACATCGGCGTCGCGGACGCCCGCAACGTCAGCTTCGTCGAAAGCCGGAACACCATGGGTGCGGAGATGACGCGGCCGCTGCCGCTGTGGCTGGGGGACATCCCCGCCGGAGAGGCGCGCAGCTTTACCCTCAGCTATTCGGTCCCCACCGGAGTCACTGCCTTCCACAGCATCAACATCGCCACGGGCGAGAACAGCTGCGGCGATTCCTTCACCTTCCCCAGCGACACGATAAATCAGGGATAACCACCAGTCCCGGGACGCACCCTTTGCCTCCCCCAAACGTCCCAATGATGAGCATATTTATACCCTATGGGGTATGGATTGCTCTTCATTCCAGCCCGGCGGCTGGAGAGCTACGGAAAAACAAGGAGTGGAAAGAAAATGGCAAAGGTAGTAGTGATAGGGGGCAGTTTTGCCGGCCTGACCGGAGCGCTCGAGGCGAAGCGCAAGCTGGGTCCGGGCCACAAGGTTACCCTCATATCGAAAACCGAAGATTTCGTCTACATCCCATCGCTGATATGGGTTCCCTTCGGCTGGAGGGAAGTGAAGGACATCAGCATCCCCATCAGGCCCATCCTCGAGAAGGCGGGCGTGGAGTTCGCCCTGGAGGAAGTGACGCGCGTGGCGCCAGAGGAGAACAAGGTCATCACCGGTGACAACGAGTATGACTACGACTACCTGCTGGTGGCATCGGGCGTGAGCGTGCGCTACGACCTGGTCAAGGGGCTGGCGGAGGGCGAGCATAACTACTCCGTCTGCACGCCGCAGCACGCCGAGCATGCGCGCGACGGCTGGGAGGAGTTCGTCAAGGACCCGGGCCCGGTGGTCATCGGCGCCAGCCAGGGCGCCAGCTGCATGGGCGCCGCCTACGAGTTCCTCTTCAACTTCGAGTATGCCTGCCGCAAGGCCGGCATCCGCGACAAGGTAGAGATCACCTGGGTGACGCCGGAGCCCTTCCTCGGGCATTTCGGCATCGACGGCATGACCGGCGGCGAGGCGATGCTGAAGGCGTTCATGAAGACCTTCAAGATCAACTTCATCACCAACTCCGAGATCGAGGAGATCCGGGAGGACAGGTTCGTGCTCAAGGACGGCCGAGAGTTGCCCTACCGCTACTCGATGATCGTGCCGCCGTTCAACGGCGCCAGGTTCGTCAAGGAATCGGGCGACCTGGGCGACGAGAAGGGCTTCATCCCCACGGATGACAGCTACCGGCACACGAAGTACGACAACATCTTCGCCGCCGGCCTGGCGGTGGCGTTCGCGCCGCCGTGGACGGCGCCCATAGCCTTCGGCGTCCCCAAGACCGGCTTCCCCTCGGAGGTCTCGGCCAAGGTGGCGGCCAAAAACATCGTCAAGCTGGTGAACGGCGAGACCGAGCTGGACGAGAAGCCCATGGGCAAGATACCGGGGCTGTGCGTGATGGACGCGGGCCACAAGGAGGTCCTCATCCTCTCCAACCACCTGATCAAGCCGCGGCAGTTCGCCATCATGCTGCCCAACCCACTGATCAACGTGGGCAAGCGCTTCCTGGAGAAGTATTTCCTCTGGAAAACGCGCACGGGCAAGGCGAACCTGCTCTAGGCGGAACCGAGCGCACTCGCAAGGCGAGCCGCGCCGGCACGACCGACAGCATCGATTCCGGGGCGGCCGCAAGCGGCCGCCCCGCTACGTTCCAGGTCGTCGCCATGCCCTCGGCGGCGCCCGCTTCGTCTTCGACGCTGTTCAGGTCGTGGCGCCGCTGCGGCTGACGGCCACCAGCAGGTTGAACTCCACGCCCTTGCGGCCGCCGCTGAACTCCTTCAGCCTGGTTATCAGCCCCGAAAGCTCCGTGCCCTGATCCATGAGGTAGGACGCCGTCAGGTTCTCCACCCTGGGCACGTAGCCGAGCTTGCGCCCGCGCCACTTTACCTCGATGGCGCGGTAGTCATGGCTGTTGTCAGGCTCGCGCTCCAGCGTCAGTTCATCGCCGATTCTCAGCCTCCCCCAGACAGCTTCGCAATCGTAATACGCAAGTCCCGCCACGCTGCTGTCTTGCAGCACCACCTTGCGGGAGCTTTCCTGCTCCACCTCGACGTCGCGCTCGCCGTCGCCGACAGTCCCGGCTTTCGCCGCGGTACCCGGCAACAGGGGCGCCAGCGCCCCGAAGCCGAGCATCCTTATGAATGAACGTCTGTCCATGTATCTCCTTTCTCGTATGCTACGGGAAACGATAGCACCGCGTCCGGACAGAGAAGCGCCGCCACGGTCAAGCAGGGGAATCCCCTGAAAACCGCGCTTTTTGTTTGCTTTTATACTGCCGTTATCCTATAGTCATGCAGAAGCCTCACAGAGGCGGGCAGTAATTTGGTATTGTGCTTGACTGTTTTTTTGGCAGGTTTCGAGTGCGTGCCAGTGAGTGGTGAGAGGAGGAAAGAACTTGCCAGAAGGAACAGTCAAATGGTTCTCCGATCAGAAAGGCTTCGGCTTTATTGAGCAGGAGGGCGGTGACGACCTGTTCGTGCACTTCTCTGAGATCCAGGGCGACGGCTTCAAGACCCTCGCCGAGGGCCAGAGGGTGAGCTTCGAGCCGGCTGAAGGTCCCAAGGGTCCCCAGGCGACGAACGTGTCACCGATAGAATAGCCTTTAAGGCATCCAGAGGGCCCCCGCGCGGGGGCCCTTTTTTTATTCCCCTCACACTGACCGGTCGCCCCGGGCAATGTTGGGAATCGGCGCCTACCGGGTAATAAAGGGACACAGGACAATACACACTTACCCGTGGAGGCAGGAGTCATGGAAGATATCTATTTTGGGATAGACCTGGGGCAGATCATCATCGGTCTGCTGTTCCTGTTCATATTCGGCCTGTTCGTGCTCTGGGGATTCCGCAGCCTTCATTCGCGGGTATCCAATGTGGAGAAATCCGTTCAGGAGGTACACCGCAAGTACAGGGACATCGAACCTGAGGGATATGCCGAGGAGCCGGAGGAGCCGCTCAACAGGCAGGCGGCCACCGATTCTGCAGCCATGTCCGAACTGAACGCCGCCCTCGATGACCGGGCGTCCGGGGATGGTACGGGCTAGCTGAAGCCCTGCCGCCGTTCGTGGGTCTGGATCTTGCTGGAATAAGGGGACGCGCCGGCCCTGCGGGCCGGCGCGTCCCCTTCACTTCGCTATCGGTCTATCATTGCTGCAGGTTGCGGGGCCGGTCAGGAATGGTCGTCAGCCGAATCCGCCGAAGCGGAATCGCCGCCGTCCCGGCCGTTCGAACCGGCGTCCGCGCTCTCACCGTCGCGCTGGTTGCCTTGCTGCCCCCGGTCTCCACGACCGCTGTTGTCGTCTCTGGAGGGCGCGTCCGCCGAGGGCATGTCCGCGGCGGAGCTGTTATCATCCACTGAGCCGTCGGAAACATCATCAGAGCCATCATCCGCGCTACCCTCATCCGCATCGCCGTATTGGTCATCTGCGGCGTCATCACCCTCTTCCGGTTCACCCTGGTCGTCTCCGGGCTCGCCCGGCCCGCTGCCGTCCCCGTATTCGTCACCACCAGCGTCACCATAGCCATCGATCACGGCGGAGCCGCCGCCCGGCGCGCCCGACAGCGGCCCGTCGGCGGCCAGCGCTACTCCCGTCGCGCCGACCAGCAACATGGCCAGCACGATCAACGGTTTCAGTTTCAACATACCTGCACCTTTCTCTCACGGTTGACACGCCGCACTCCGACCGCTAAAAGGAAATGGGGAAACAGCCGATGGGCTGTAATAATTTCTTCGACCCCGGGCGGGCAACCTTTAAGCTTTCTTCACCCGCAGCCGGCCGGCCAAAAAGAGGATTAGGGCCATCAACCTGAAAACTGTTAGGGGAGCTATGAAGAAACTACTGTCCAAGGTCCCGTTCTGGATTATCATCGTACTGCTAATCGGCGGCGCCTTCGCCACCGTGAAGTATTTCAGCCGCAGCACCCCCGGCGAGGGCCAGGCCAACGGCAGCAGCTTCTGGCCGTCCGTGACCGCCGACGGCCATTTCGTCGCCTTCCATTCCGACGCCAGTAACCTGGTGGACGGGGACGACAACGGCTACATAGATGTCTTCGTCAAGGATACGGACACGGGCGAGACGCGGCTCATCTCCTCGAACGCTGAAGGCGTACCCGGCAACGGTGACAGCAAGCAGCCTTCCTTTTCCGCAGACGGCCGTTACGTGGCCTTCACTTCCGAGGCCTCGAACTTGGTCCAGGGCGACGACAATATCTGCACCGACGGGGAGTCGGAATGGAACTGCTCGGACGTCTTCGTCAAGGACCTGCGCACCGGCGAGGTGGAACGCGTGTCCACCGCCTCCGACGGGACGCAGGGCGACTGGTTCAGCCATCAGCCTTCCATCTCCGGCGACGGCCGTTACGTGGCCTTCACCTCCTATGCCTCGAACCTCGTATTCGATGATGCTGACACCTGCGGCAGCGCTGAATCACCCCGCAACTGCGCCGACATCTTCATCAAGGACAGGCAGACCGGCCGCACCTGGCGGGCTTCCGTCACTCCCGAGGGAGTCCAGGGCAACGGCGACAGCACCGAACCCGCCATCTCCACCGACGGCAACTACGTGACCTTCACCTCTGACGCCGACAACCTGGGCGTGAATGACAACAACGGCGTCAGCGACATCTTCATCACCAACCTGATTTCCGCCGACATCACCCGCGTGACGGTCACCATCAACGATACGGAGGCCGACGGCCCCAGCTATGAGCCTTCGGTCTCCGCCGACGGCAGCATCATCGCCTTCGCCTCCGAGGCCACCAACCTGGGCGTGAGCGACACGGGCCTCTGCCTCGAGAGTGAGGAGTCGCGCAACTGCACCGATATCTACATAGCCGACTTCATCACCGGCGACATCACCCGCGCATCCCGTCCCTACGAGGGAATCGAGATCAGCGGCTCCAGCAGCGAGCCGGACCTGTCGAGCGACGGCAGGCGCGTGACCTACGCCTCCAGGGCCGATAACCTGGTGGACGGGGACACAGCCATCTGCGCCGAGGATGACCTGCCGCTGAACTGCAGCGACATCTTCCTGACGGACCTGCTGACCACCGTCACCAGTTTCATCTCCATCAGCAAGGACAGGGAAGGTGGCAACTGGAACAGTTCCCAGCCCGCCATCTCGGCCAACGGCGACTTCATCGTCTTCTCCTCCTACGCCGCCAACCTGGTGGAGGGGGATACTGATGCCTGCGGCGACGGCGTCACGGAATGGAACTGCTCGGACATCTTCCTGGTGGATCTCGGCAACAACAAGATCAGCCGCTTATCCACCCGTAACGGGGTCAAGCCCGGCTGAGCGGATAACGCTCCCCCCGGTCCGGCCGGCGCGGCCGCCATTGCGGCATCCCCCAATTCCTGCTAAATTGAGTTGATAACCAGAGAAAGGTATGGATAAATGGCAAGATATTACGGGGTAATAATGAGCCGGAAGCCCGGGCTGGCCTTCGGCCTTCTGATAGCGATGGTGATGCTGCTGGCGCCGGCGCTGGGCTGCGGAGATGATGCGGAAGGCGATGGCGCAACGAACGGCAACACCACAAGCACCATTACTGATGACGGGCTCGACCGTTCGCAACCGGGGCGGGTCTCCATCACCGACGAGACCGGCGAGAAAGCCTCCAGCGGTGATGCCACGGCGATGCTGCCGTCCTGGCTGGATATCAGCCTGGTCTCGATAGCCAGCGGCGACGGGAACCTGGTGTTCGAGACGACCCTGACCGAGCCTGTGCCGCAAACGAAACCGGAGGTCGCCATCGGCGTCGAGTGGGGATTCATCATCGATACGGACAGCAACGGTGAGCCGGATTACGGCCTTTACGCGGCCTACCAGACGGATACGCTGACCTACGGCCTCTTCAATCCCCTCGGCGGCGAGCGCCAGGCGGACGGCGAGTTCCCAGGCAGCTTCACCATCTCGGGGAACACCCTCTCCTGGACGCTGCAGACCGACGCCATCGGCCAGCCGGAATCGTTCCAGTGGGTGGCCTATTCGGATGCTGCCGCGGATTCGGGCGGCGAACAGTCGCACGTGGTCAAATCCGGGGACAAAGTGCCCAGTGACGGCTGGCCCGGAGCCGGCTGGCTGCCATTCCCCTAGGCCCGGGCGGGCGCCACCATCAGGGAAGCACCACCGGCAGCCTGCGGCTGAGGCTGACGCCCGCGGTGCTGACATCCGCAATGTATGCCAGCGGCTCCACCCCTGCAGCCACCGCCTGCCTGAGCGCCTCCCCGAAACGGACATCGATGGAGTCGGCAGGCCTGAACTCGCGGACATCATCGCGCTGGACACAGAAGAAGACGACGGCGCGGTCGCCGCTGCCGGCCACCTCGGCCAGCTCCAGCAGGTGCTTCATCGCCCGCTCGCTCACGGAGTCGGGAAAATAGGCGACGCCGTCCGCCGCCATGGTGACGTTCTTCACCTCCACGTAACAGCTCCCGGCGGCGGCGTCCTCCAGCAACAGGTCGATGCGGCTGCCGCTGCCGTAGGGGACCTCGGCTCGCAGGGAAGCAAAGCCGCCCAGTTCCGGGATCAGCCCCCTCTCAATCCCCTCCCGCACCAGTCCGTTGGCCAATCCCGTGTTGGTGCCGACCAGTACGCCTCCCTCCACCTCGACCAGTTCCCATGAGAGCGGATACTTGCGCCTGCCGTTGCCCGTATCCAGCAGCCAGACGCGCGAGCCCGGCTCGTCGCAGCCGATCATCGAGCCCGTATTGGGCGCGTGGGCGGTGACGTCGCTGCCGTCCTCCAGGCGCACGTCGGCGAGGAAGCGCTTATAGCGGCGCAGCAGCACCCCCTCCATCAGTTGTCGCGGGTAACGCATACCCGGTATTATACGTGTTAATTATCCAGCGGTTGCGGGAAAGGTCAGTCATGGTCGAACCATCGGACGGTACACTCGGCTCGTTCCTCAAAAGCGGCGCCGGTATATTCCTGATCGTCTTCATCGCACTGTCGGTGCTGTTCTCGCTGTTCGCCATGGCGGCGGGCATCGGGCTCAGTATCTATGCCGAGAGCACACAGAACGGTGGCTCCCTGTCCGCTGGCTGGACCAATACCTGCACCACCGGTGATGACTCCGCTTACAGCTACGGTGAGGATTCGCAAACCGCATCTGACGGCGGCTACGATTTCCAGGACGGTCAAACAGACAACTTCGACACCGTGCCCACGCGCAAGGAAACGGTGCTGAGCACCATCTACTTCGCCGGCAGCGGCAGCATGACGACCCAGGAATTCACTCTCGAGAAGGGCGTCGCCCGCTTCACCATCAGGGCCGAAGGCGGGGACGGCAACTTCCTGTTTACGCTGATCGACATGAGCGGCGAGGAGATGAAGGAACTCTACTACGGCGGCGCCACCGCCGAACCCTTCGTGAGGACCATCACCATCCCCTATTACGACTACCTGCGTGTCGATGTCGAGGCGGGCGGCAACTGGTCCATAACTATCGAGCAGCTGGAGATCGAGAGGGAATGAGCCGGATTGGCGGGCGGGCGCAGGCTCAGCCGCTGCGCCTGATGACGATGGTATGGGCCGCCCGATCCCCCAGGCGCTGTCGCTCCGATGACGTCCAGACCAGCACCGCTCCCAGCAGATAGGGTATGCAGAAGGGCAGGGAGTCGATTATGCGCAGCAGGTTCCTGATCAGCGATTCCTTGAACCCCATGGGCTGGCCGCTGTCTGTCCGCACCCTGATGCCTACGGCCAGTTTGCCCAGGGTCCCGCCCCAGAGCCACTCCAGCAGGATGAAGTAGAGGAAGCCCGCCAGCATGAAGAGGGCGGCCGGGTAGCCGCAGAGGCCGTAGAAGGCAACCTCGCCGTTGATGGTGATAGTGCTTCCCACGTAGGTGGCCGAATCGCAACCGCCCTCGGTGACGCCGACGGCGGCGCTGATGGCTCCGAGGATGACAGTGAAAATGATACCGTCGATCAGCAGCGCCACGAACCTGATGCCCACACTCTTGTACTCGAAGGACGGGGCCGGCGGCGCCTGTCCCGCCATCGGGTAGGTTACGGCTTCAGGGTCTGGCTGCATCTCTCCTCCGGAATATCTCGACAGTTGCGCTCCGCTTTCACGACTCCGCTTCCACGCCGGAGGCGACAATCCTGCATCGGCGGCCGCGAGCTGGGCCTGTGGGGGGAATCAGCTTGGAAATATCGAATTCAGGATAGGTTAAACTAAAGGAGTGTGGGCAACGGGAGGAGCATGCTTTGCCGGGCAAACTGAAGCTGATAGCGATGGTTGCGGCCGTCTGCCTGCTGGCGCTGACCGCGGCCGCGGGCTGCGGCGCCGAGGCGATCGAGCTGGACGGCGTGGAGATACGCGAGTACCAGGGTGAGGACCTCTCTTCCGTCGCCAGCGATTTCCGCGAGAACTCCATCAAGGGTCCGCAGTACATCGACCACGAGAGCTACAGGCTCGAGGTCGGCGGTCTGGTGGAGAACCCCGGGACCTATACCTACGACGAGGTCCTCGACCGCCAGCACTACAAGAAGGTGGCGGAGCTGGAATGCGTCGAGGGCTGGAGCGTCAACATCCTCTGGGAGGGCATCCTGCTGAGGGACCTGCTCAGCGACGTGGGGGTCAAACCGGAAGCCAACACGGTGATACTCTACGCCGTCGACGGTTACTCCACGTCGTTCCCGCTTTCGTTCTTCTATGACCGCGACATCATCATGGCCTCGATGATGAACGAGGTACCCATACCGCCGGAGCGTGGCTGGCCCTTCATGCTGGTGGCCGAGGAGAAGTGGGGCTACAAGTGGATCAAGTGGATAACCCGGATCGAACTCAGCGACGACGAGGAATACCGCGGCTACTGGGAGGACCGGGGCTACAGCCAGGACGCGGTCCGGGGTGGCGACAAGTTCGACTGAGACCGCGGGGAGCCGCGGCGGCCGTCGCCGGCGGCGTTCGCAGCCGGCCCCGGTCGGCTCAACACTTCATCAGGCCGCTGCCCGCTGCCTCTTCTTCGCCCGGTAGACCAGGCTGACCACGATGTGTACCGCGAGCAATATGGCGAAGGGCCATTCCAGGTTGTTATGTATCTGCATCGAGGTGGCCTTGCCCAGCACGCCGAACGTCCAGGTCTCGATGGTGCGGAACTCCGTGATGC
>JAJRYJ010000083.1 GCA_024275795.1 Actinomycetes bacterium
GATCTCCGTATGTCCCTCACCATAGACCTTGGAGACGGAGCTTAACTCCAGTATGTTCTCGTCTCTTTCCATATCCCTGGCTTATCCCTTGAACACGATGACCGGGTCGATGTTATTGATCTTGCGCGCCGGCACGTAGGAAGCGATCACGCTCATGACGATGGCCGCCCCGAAAGCGCTCGCGAACTGCTCCCACGAGAAGGCCACATCGATCTGCACGACGACGCGGCTGATGATGCGGGCCATCCACAACGAAGCCAGGGCTCCGACTACGAACCCCAGCAGGCTGCTGATCACAGCCTGCTCCAGAACGATTCTGTAAAGCGCGCCGTCGCTGGCGCCCACAGCCTTCAAAACGCCGTACTCCCGGTATTTCTCCAGGGTTGCCGAATAAACCACCAGGCCGACGATGGCCACACCGATGATGAAGGCGATCACGACCACGACGGCCAGGATCGGCAGGATTCCCACCCGGATAACGGCGGCATTGTTCTCGGAGAACTCCTGCTTTGTGAAGACGGAAACATCGGTAAACGAGTCGGCGATCTCCCGGCGCACCTGCTCCCCGTCGGCTCCCGGAGCGGTCTTGACCAGGATGAAATTGACCAGGCCCTCCCCCAGCGTGCGGCGCGCCTCCCCGATGTCGACGAAGGCGTACTGGGCCACCATGATAGTAGTCTCATCGGAGACACCCACGATCTCGTAGACCTTGTCGTCGATCTCAATCGAATCACCAAGCTGAAGGTTATTGGTCTTCATCGTCACCCGGTCACAGACAATCTCCCCGGGGCCGGGGTCGGAACGTCCCTCCACCATGCTCCAGGGTCCGCCCGCCGCCCCCGGCTCATAACCCACCAGTATCAGGCTGTTCTTCTGCCCGTCGATATCAACCAGGGTGGTGCGGGAAGTCAGCGGATAGACCTGCTGCACACCGTCGAGGCGTCCGATGGGATCGATCATTCCTGCGGACAGCACGGAGAAGGAGTGGAGCATGTCCGGGGAACCTGACTGGGCTATCCAGAGATCGGCGTCGACGTTGTCGACATAGGCGGACATCTGTTTGACCGAACCGGAGTAGATACCCAGGAGGACGATTATTAGCAGGATGGCCACGGCTACCCCGCCGATGCTTATGGCCAACCTGATACGGTCGGAGAAAAGATTACGCCTTGCTACAGGTACTTTCAAACATGGCCTTTATCCGATGACGATGCCGATATATACCCGTTATTGTGACTTTTATTCCCCGGCGGTCCCCGGGAGGCCCGCCGGTCGGACCCCGGCCAGTTTTCTCAGGTCGCGCATGCGTTCCCCGTCAGCGGGTTCGGTGCTGCCGGGGGTCTCCATCACCAGCGGCACGTGGCGTATCCTGCGGATGCGGGCGAAGGCCCTCAGTCCCTCGATGGGGATGACCCCCGCACCCGGATGCTCATGCCGGTCCTTGAACGAGCCGCGCGCTACGGCCGCGTCGTTGAAGTGCACCAGCTTCAGCCGCTCCAGCCCGACGATGCGGTCGAAGTCGGCCACCAGTTGCCGCGCCGCCTTCGGCGTCGACAGGTCATAACCCGCACCCCACATGTGGGCGGTGTCCAGGCAGATGCCCAGCGGCAGGCGGCTCCCCGCCGCCTCGGCGGCCGCCAGCACGTCCGCCAGCTCCTCGAAGCGCGAGCCGGTCAGGTCCCCCGCCCCGGCGCTGTTTTCCAGCAGCAGCTCCGGCAATGCCGCGCCCTGCTGCGGGCCGTTCCCGGCGCCGCCGGGCAGCGGTCCCCCCTCATCCTCCAGGCGGCGGATGCCGTCCGCCAGCGCCGCCAGCGCCTGTTCCGGCGTCGTGTCCCGGCGGCTGCCCAGGTGGAAGACCACGCCGGCACAGCCCAGGGCGACGGCGCGTTCGACATTCGCCCGCAGCAGCTTGATGGACTTGGCGTAGATGGGAGCGTTGCGCCCGGTGCGGCAGGAGAGGTTGATCAGGTAACCGGCGTGCAGGAACACGGGGTCCAGGCCGTTTTCCGCCACGAACCGCCGGAACTCGCCGGCGGCCTCCAGATCCAGCCGGCCCGGGTTCCAGGCCGAGGGGTTGCCGGACATGATCTGGAAGGAGGTGCAACCGATCTCCAGCGCGTGCCTGGCCCCTTTCAGCAGGCCGGCGCCCGTACTGATGTGGATTCCCAGGAGGCGTTTACCGGCACCCATGGGACACGACTCACATGCGTGACATGTGTCCCGGCGGCCAGTAGATGACCTCCACCCGGCCGATGACGTTCTCGATGGGCACGTAGCCCCAGATGTGGCTGTCGGAGCTCTGGTTGCGGTTATCCCCCAGGACGAAAAGCTGCCCCTCCGGCACCACCTCCGGGTGCCTGGTGTACTGGGGGGAATCCGCCTCCGGCACGTCGAACACCTCGCCGTTGACCAGCGTCTTGCCGTTGACCACCTCGACGGTATCACCGGGCAAGCCCACGACCCGCTTGATGAAGGGGACGCCCGGGTCGGCCATCTGGCTGCCGGGGGGTTCGAATACGATAACATCGCCCCGCTCGATATCCTGGAAATGATAGATGACACGGTTGGCAAGCACGCGGTCGCCCAGCTTGATGGTCGGCAGCATGGAACCCGAGGGGATCTTGTAGGGCTTGGCGACGGTCGCCTGCACGAACATAGCTACGGCGAAGGCAATCACCAGGGGGATGAAGATATCGCGGAAGGCCTTCCCTATGGTATATCTCTTGGGC
>JAJRYJ010000084.1 GCA_024275795.1 Actinomycetes bacterium
CCTCCGTGAGCGTCACCCTGGACGGCTCGCCCATCAGCGGCTGCACGGTGACTACGGCCGACGCCTCCTGCAACGTCTACGGACTGGCAGAGGGCGCCCACAGCATCGGCGGCAGCGTCGCCGACATGGCGGGCAACAGCTCCGCCATAGCGGGCAGCTTCGACGTGGACGCCACCGCCCCGAGCGTCAGCAACCTGGCCCCCACGGGCACCATAGCGACAAACAACCCGACGCTCACGGCTGATTACTCAGACGCGGGCTCGGGTATCGATACGGCATCAGTGACAGTGAACCTGGACGGCTCGCCGGCCTCAGGCTGCACGGTAACGGCAACCAATGTCAGCTGCGCCACCAGCGGCCTTACGGACGGCACGCACTGGTTCGAGGTAATAGCCGCCGACAACGCAGGCAACAGCACCACTTCGTCCGCTGCCGTCTTCACCGTCGACACGGCCGCACCTAACGTAACGAGCGTGCTGCCCAACGGCACCATCAACACCGTCGACGCCACCGTCAAGGTCTATTACGACGACGGCTCAGGCACGGGCATAGATATCTCATCCGTGAGCGTCACCCTGGACGGCTCGCCCTTAAGCGGCTGCACCGTCGCCGCCGACAGCGCCTCCTGCAACGTCTACGGACTGGCAGAGGGCGCCCACAGCATCGGCGGCAGCGTCGCCGACATGGCGGGCAACAGCAGCCCGATCTCGGGCAGCTTCACGGTCAATACCGGCCCGCCGCCGGATACGACTGCGCCGGTCGTCACGAGCGTCACCCCGAGCGGGACGATCACGACCGCCAATGCCACCATTGAGGTCTACTATAACGACGGCGCCGGCGACGGGATCGATGCTTCATCGGTCACAGTCACCGTTGACGGCTCTGCGCTTTCCGGATGTGATATCACCACGGAATATGCGAGCTGTACGGCTTATGGCTTGAGCAGTGGAAGCCACAGCATCGGGGGGTCCGTATCGGACCTGGCTGGAAACGCAACGCCCATCAGCGGCGGTTTCACATACGAGCCGCCTGCCTGCACCACCCGTTTCGTCGACATCAACGGCGCCGCCGTGGCCGTCTACAGCGACCCCGGCTACAGCGCCGCCGTCTGCCAGTATGACTCGCTAAGCCCCAATACCGACTACTATATCCAGATCGAGCACCCGACCATGGATCTCAACTCCCAGGGCACGGGCAGAAACGAGATGAAGCTGAAGGATCTGGCTGACAACAACGTCAACTTCGGCGACGGTTCCAGCACTGTTGCCTTCACACAGCAGCCGGGCGGACCTCCCTATATCTACAGGGCAACGTTCAGGACGCCGTCCGCAGCGGATGTTTACAGCGTGGAGATAAAAGTGGAGGCCGACAGCGGCGATGCCGAGATGCGCGTCAGGGGTTATGCGATGATGATGGTCGGCTCCAGCGCCTACCTGAAGACCTTCTCCGATGCCGGATACTCGGTGATGACCGACACCTTCGGCGCCGCCGATACGGTCTACATCGAGATTTACAGCCCCAGCATGTTTGATGAGAATCTCGACCAGGGCAACTCGGATGCGGACGTGGCCGATTTCCTCAACAACAAGACGACCATCCCGTTCAGCTCAATGAGCAAACCGGCGGCGCGTACATACCGCATGGCGCTGAAACTTCCGGGGACACCCGGGGACAAGGCCATCAGGCTGACCGTGGAGGGCAACAAGAACCGCATCTCCCGCGCCGGTTTCCTGGTGAATATAGAATAGCCGAACACTGGTCGATGGAAGATCGCCGGCCGGATCAGCCGGACCGGAACGAAAGACAGAGCAGGACATAATGCCGCGCCCCCGTCAGGGGGCGCGGTTTATTGCGCATTCCCTGTGGAAAACGGAGAAGAATCCGGAAAAGCGGGTATAAGACTCAGACAGACGGAACTTCCATACAGGCAGGCAGGGTGAGCCCCATCCACAAGACAGAAAGTGAGCGCATCAGTCTGAGGCTGGCTGGTGAGGTGGACCGGCACAAGGTCTACGAATGGCTGGCCCATTCTGATATCACCGCCTCGATGATGGGGCCGCCTGACTTCCCCGAGGTGCCGGTACGGTCCTTCGAGCAGTTCAACGAGGATTACCAGCACTATTACTTCGATGACACCGCCCCGGAACGTGGGCGCTGCTTCATCATCGTCGCCGGTGGGGAGGACGTTGGCGTTATCATCTACAGGCGCGCCGTTCCCGGCAGGCAGCTGATGGAGCTGAATATCTGGCTGCGTTCGGAGGACGACTGTGGCAGGGGTATCGGTTCGAAAGCGCTTAACGAGCTGTGTGTCTTCCTGAGGGAGCATCTGGGAGTTGTGGAGTTCCTGATCAGGCCGTCGCGGCGCAACAGGCGGGCGATCGCCTCCTGCCGCAAGGCTGGCTTCGAGGAGCTGTCGATCAGCAGGGAGGAGCAGGAGCGGCGTTATGGTTCCCCTGGCTACAGCGACGCTGTTTCGATGATAAAGGTGATGGATGAATAGCTTCGAGCGCTCCATAGCTGTTTATCAGCCTGGTGGTCTCCATGCCGGTGATGTGGAAGTAATGCAGGTCAATACGGGCCTGCTCTGCGACCAGGCCTGCCGACACTGTCACCTTGAATGCGGTCCCGACCGTTCGGAGGTCATGGAGTGGCCGGTGATGGAGCAGGTGCTGGGCGCTGCGGAAGCCATTGGGCCGCGCCTGGTGGAGATAGCCGGCGGCGCCCCGGAAATGAATCCCCACATCCGCGAGTTCGTCTCCATGCTGCGGGACAGGGGCTTCGCTGTGCGACTGCGCACTAATCTGACGGCGATGGCGGAACCGGGCATGGATGATTTACCCGCTTTCCTGCGTGAGCGCGGGGTCAAACTCGTCGCCTCCGTTCCCTGCCATACGGATGAGAACATCTGCCGGCTGCATATGACGAGAGTATTGGAGAAAAGCATCAGGTCGCTTCAGCTCCTGAGGAAGGCTGGTTATACGGCTGATCCCGAGCTGCAGCTGAACCTGGTGTACAACCCCGGCGGCACCCTGTTCCCGGGGCGGCAGTCCACCGCTCAGGCGGCATACCGGCGGGAGCTTTACAGCCAGTACAGGCTAACTTTTACGCGCCGGCTTTCCATCACCGACATGCCCCCGGGGCGTTACCGCGCCAGGCTCAGGCAGGAGGGCAGGGACGTGCAATATGCGCACCTGTTGAGGAAGGCCTTCAACCCCGGGTCCCTGGACCTGCTGTCGTGCCGTCACCAGGTCAGCATCGGCTGGGACGGCGTTTTCTATGACTGCGATTTCAACCTGGCGCTCAACCGGACCGTCGATGAATCAGTTACCGTGTGCCTCGACGATGCCGACCTCGGTTCCCTTTCAGGCCGACGGATCGTCACCGGGGACCACTGTTTCGGTTGTACCGCCGGTTACGGCCTCTCCCGCAGGAGAACTATTGACTGAGGATTGCATCTGGCGCAACCCGAGGTTGAGAACATGCCAGCCTGGTGGATCTGGATAGGCGTGAACTCTGGCGAACCGGCACGTCGCCGCCACGGCGCTCTCGGTCTATTTCGATAACGTGATGTCATTGAGGGTCAGGCAGGGTTTTCGCTGGATCATCGGCTGGAGTTACGCTCACCTGCTGCTGGTGGCGGCTCAGGAGATACCGGTGATGCACTACCGGCGCGCCTTCAATGACGTCTAGCCGGGCACTGTTCTAGCCCGAAGCGGCCTCCTCCAGGACCTGGCCGTCACGCATGTGGATGACGCGGTCGCAGGCTTCGCCCACCTCCGGATTATGGGTCACCAGCACGAAAGTAGTGCCAGTGTCACTGTTGATGCGGCGCATCATGGCGATAATTTCGTCCGAGGTCTCTGTATCGAGGTCGCCGGTGGGCTCGTCCCCGAGGACGACCCGGGGGTCGTTTACCAGCGCCCGGGCGATGGCCACGCGTTGCTGTTCGCCGCCGGAGAGCTCGCTCGGCTTATGGTCGAGGCGCTCTCCCAGGCCCACATCCGCAAGCGCCTGCTCCGATATCTCCCTGGCCTTGCGGCGCGACTGGCCCGCGTATTCCGCCGCCAGGGAGACGTTATCCACCGCCGAGAGTGTGGGCACCAGGTTGAACCCCTGGAAGATGAAGCCAACCTCCTTGCCGCGTATCCTGGTCAGTTCGCGGCCGCCGAGGTTATCGACCCTTCGCCCGGAGAGTTCCACCCGGCCCTCATCGGGACGGTCCAGGCAGCCCATCAGGTGCATGATGGTGGACTTGCCGGAACCGGAAGGTCCCATGATTGCCAGCATCTCGCTCTGCTCGACAGCCAGCGATGCGCCCCTGAGCGCATGGACGAAGTTCTCCTTTCCCAGTTGATAGCGTTTATGCAGGTTCTCTGCCTTCAGTATGGACATCTCTCAAGCTCCCTTCGGGTTTTACGGGTCACTCGTGCCGGAGCGCCTGTACCGGGTTCATGCGGGCTGCGTGCCAGGCGGGATAGAGGCCGCTGGCGATGCCCAGGAAAACCGCAAACAGCACCGAGCCGATCACCAGGCGTGGCGTAAGCAGAAACACCTGGTTGCCCGAGGCCTCGCCCCACATGTTGAGCAGGGCCGTGGTGGCGGCGCCGAAGCCGAGACCCAGCAAGCCGCCGAGCAGGCCGATGACGCCGGCCTCGCCGAGGAACTGGCGGATGATCCTGCCGTCGGATGCGCCCATGGCCTTGCGGATGCCGATCTCCCGCGTACGCTCATAGACGGACATGGTCATGGTGTTGATGACCGAGAGACCGCCCACCACCAGTGATATCAGCGCCACGCCGTAGACGATCATCGTGAAGATACCGGTGGTTGTGGCGATGTTGTCCTGGAACTTCTGGGGACCCACGGCCTCCAGGTCGGAATATCTCTCTGTGATCAGCTCGGCCAGCTGATCCGGATCGGTGCCGGGAGTCGGGTAGATGGTCCCACCGGTCGCCAGGTTTGCCTTGTCGACGCCCGGCCGGATGAACTCGGGCAGGTTATCGTAAAAGATGTCCTGGGCGTCGCTGAGGTTCATGTAGACGGTGTTGTCCGGAATCGAGAATGTCTTGTTCAGTACTCCCACGACCTCGAACTTGCGGCCGCGGACATCGATGGTGTTGCCCACCCGGCCGTTCAGTTTCTTCACCAGGTCGCTGCCGATGATCACCTTGCCCAGGTCATCGGTGGTCAGGTCGCGCCCATCTGCGAAGCTGATGGGGAAGGACTCCAGCTCCTGGCCCCGCATGTCCGTGCCGGTGATCAGGTCGGGCATGCCGAAGCTGGCGCCCACCTCCTCTTCCAGCGTGATGCTGATGTCCGCGGAGGCCACGGCTACCTCGTCGAGTTCCTCCAGGGAGCGGATCTTCTCCACCGACATGGGGTCGCCGCCGAGGCCGTGCGATTCGCCCTCGGTGACCGTCACCTTGTCCTTGTAGAACTCGGTGCCGCCATTCACCAACAGGGTGATCTTCTCGGCCATGGCGCCCATGACAACCAGGGCGAAGATGCCGATGGTGATGCCGGATATGGTCAGGAATGCACGTAATTTCCTGCGGAACACGTTCCTGATGGTTCTCACTGCTACCGCCTTTCGCTGTATTGCGTTGGGAGGGATTATATCAGCGGCTGTCGTCCATGATAAAGGCGTGCGGCTGCAGGATAAACGGCTTCGGGCAGCGAATTACTTCCCGAAAGCTACGCGTGAGTAATTCCCGTCCAATCGGGAATAAAGGTGCTGACGCGTATTTATCCTGTTCTAGTAGGAGGGAGAGGGTTATGAATGAAGAAGGACAGCAGCAACCGCAGAAAGCCACCAGCAGCACGGGCCTGGACTCCAACATCGCCGGCCTGCTCTGCTATGTGCTGGGGTGGGTGACGGGGCTGATCTTTATCCTGATAGAGAAAGAGGACAAGTTTGTCCGCTTTCATGCGGCCCAGTCCATACTTTTTTCCGCCGCGCTCACCATCATCTTCATCCTGTTCGATATCTTCCTGTTCGCGGTCCCGGTACTCTGGTACCTGTTCATGCTGCTCTACAGCGTACTCGGCCTTGCCGGATTCGTCGTCTGGATAATGCTGATGGTCAAGGCATACCAGGGCGAAGAATGGAAACTGCCGGTCGTGGGGGACATGGCTGATAACTGGGTCTGAAGGCGGGCAACTCAGGCGGCCAGCTCCCGGTAGACACGCATTCCCGTATCCACGACAAGCGCGTAATAGGCGGCTATCAGCAGCGAGCTGATGATGTTGCCCAGCACGGGCGTCAGCGCCAGCAGTGATGAGATCATTCCCAGGAGCATGAAGATCAGGAACATGGCCAGGGCGAATATCAGCATGGCGGCCAGGTTCGATGACAGCAGCGACCAGGCGGCCGCTATCGCTTCCATGGGTCCGGAATCGTCGTAGATGGCTGCGACGAACGAGAAGAGCGCCAGCAGCAACAGCAGCATCACCGGCACCACGGCCGCGACATAGATGAGCGATCCGATGATGCCGGTGAGCATCACGACCAACACCGCGATGGCTGCTCCGGCCAGGGCGAAGGGTATGGCAATCGCCAGCAACGTCTTGAAGCGCCCCCGAAAGCGCACGAAGCCGTCCGTGAGGTCGCCGACGCGGCTGACTACCACGTCATAGGCGAGGCAGACCAGAATGCCGAAGGCGATGAACTCGATGGTCAGACCGAACAGCAGGGCGGCGCCGAAAATCACACCGTAGGCCGTGGCGCTCAGCTCCAGCCCGGAATCGCTGGTGATCAAGCCGGCTCCGGCCAGCAGTGTCATCATCAGGAACAGGATGATGGATGCCGCCAGCAGCGGCACGAGCATCACGGGGAAGCGGCGCAGGTCATCGAGGCCGCTCCTGAGGGTTTCCACAAGGTTGAAATTCAAAAGCTCTCCTTTGGTTTGCCTGTCCGATATAATATCAGGCAACGCCCACGTTTGACTGTAAAAGTCGAAGAACAGACGGAAAACGGTGCCGGCCTTCCAGGGGGCCGGTTGTTTAATGGGAGATTCAATGGAAACGGATCACAGGCAGAGTCGTAAATACAGGATGCGCTGGTGGACGCTGTTTGTCCTCTCACTGAGCCTGGTCATCATCGGGCTGGACAATACAATACTCAACGTGGCGATTCCCACCATCCAGACGGACCTGGATGCTTCGGCATCGCAGCTGCAATGGATGGTGGACGCCTACGTGCTGGTCTTTGCGGGGCTGCTGCTGACCATGGGGTCGCTGGGAGACCGCTACGGGCGCAAGATAATGTTGCAGATAGGTCTGGCCATCTTTGTGGGCGCCAGCGTTGCCGCCGCCTACGCCGGGACCAGTGGCCAGCTGATAGCAGCCAGGTCGGTGATGGGTATCGGCGGCGCCATGATCATGCCTTCCACACTCTCGATCATCACCGATGTCTTCCCGCGCAGGGAGCGGGGTAAGGCCATCGGCATCTGGGCCGGCGTAGCCGCCCTGGGCATCGGTCTTGGTCCATTGCTGGGCGGCTGGCTGCTGGAGCATTTCTGGTGGGGGTCCGTCTTCCTGATCAATGTCCCCATTGTGACAATAGCCCTGATCGCCGGGTTCTTCCTGGTGCCGCGCAGCCGCGATCCGCTGCCGCCCCGCATCGATGTGGTGGGGGCCGGCCTCTCGGTGGCCGCGCTGGTTACCCTTGTGTATGCGATCATCGAGGCGCCGTCCCGTGGCTGGCTCGACGGGCTGGTGCTGGTGTCCTTTGGAGCTTCGCTGGTGCTGGGGACGCTGTTCATGCTACAGGAACTCAGGAGCGACCACCCGATGCTCAACCTGTCGTTTTTCCGCAACCCGCGTTTCTCGGCCGGGGCGGGAGCCATCTCCGTATCCTTCTTCTCCATGTTCGGCACCATCTTCCTGCTGACCCAGTACCTGCAGTTCGTCCAGGGCTATACGGCGCTGCAGGCGGGTCTGCGGATTGCGCCTTTCGCCCTCGGCATGATGGTCGGCGCCGCCAACAGCCACCGCATGGTGCGCAAGTTCGGCACCAACCGGGTGGTCGCGTCCGGCATGCTGGTGCTGGCGGTCATACTGGTGAGCCTGATGTTCTGGGATGTGGGTACATCCTACTGGGTCGTCCTCATCACCTTCATCGTTATGGCCTTCGGCATGGCGAATACCATGGCGCCGTCCACGGACGCCGTCATGGGCGCCGTGCCCCTTGCCAAGGCCGGCGTCGGCTCGGCGATGAACGACACCACCCGCATGGTCGGCGGGGCGCTGGGAGTGGCCGTCATCGGCTCGATTCTCAACACGCTCTATTCCTCGGCCATGGCTTCGATTGTGGCGCCGATGCCGCCGGAGGCGGCGGCGGCCGCCAGGGATTCGGTGGGAGCGGCGGTGAATATCGGCGAGGCCTTCGGCGGACCCCGGGGCGAGGCCCTGGCGGCCGCCGCCCGCAGCGAGTTCGTCGACGCCATGGGCTATGCCTTCCTCGCGGGGGCGGTACTGGCCCTGGTCGGAGCCATCCTGGTGCTCAGGTTCATGCCTCCGGGGCACCTGGGCAAGCAGGAATGACGCTGCGGGAGCCGGTACGGCGCCAGGATTCACGTTAGCGGCAGGAAGCGGTCGGCTTCAGGATGCGGTCTGCGGCAGGTCCTCGCAAGATTCCATAAGACTCATCAGGTCATACAGGCATGTCCGCAAACGGCCGATATTAAATTAGGCTGAACAAAAACTGCGGCAACTGCTTTCCCGAGAGGGGTTATCGTGGAACAGTTCGCAAGTGGACAAATCATATTGGCAGGAGCGGTGATCATGCTGGTGAGCATCATCAAGTGGCGCCAGCTCTCCCAGGTCGCACCGTTCATCCCCGAGCGCAGCCGCGGTCAGATAACACGTTATCTCAACCTGCACCTGCTATTGATGGCCTTCTTCCTGCTTGGATACGTCGGCGTCGCCACTGTGTTCATCTTCGGCGTTCCGTCAATCGGCGAGCTGGTCGTGAGCGTAATCTTCCTCGCAGGCGCCATCTTCGTCTTCCTGGGGATCATGATCCAGTTGCGCATGCTCAAAGAGATTCAGAAGACGATCAAGGGCCTGCTGCCCATCTGTTCCGCCTGCAAGAAGGTGCGCCGTCCGGACACGAATCCCCGGGATGAGGATTCCTGGAGCGAGATAGAAACATATATCTCCGAGAAGACGGAAGCCGATATCTCCCACAGCCTCTGCCCGCAGTGCAAGGCGGAACTCTATCCCGGTCTGAGATAACATGGAAGGGGGGAGGCTCTCAGGCAGCGCGCAGCGGCAGGCGCCGCGGGCAGCCCATATCCTGTTGTGGACGTCTACGGCGCTGTTTCTTTCGGCACTGTTGATGAAATCCATAGGTGTGGGCCTGATGGAGTTCGCCTTTCCCGGCGGTAACAGCATCTACCTGCTGCGGACTTTTTTTTCGTTCTCCGTAAGCGGAATGTTTGTGGCCGGCGTGGTGATGACGAACCGCTCGCGCCTGCAGAAGACGGCCAAGCTCTCGTCCCAGACTTCCGTCTGGGCGGTGCTGACATTGTCGGTGCTCTTCTCCCTTGTCCACGATTATAGCCCGCAGACATTCATCGATTGGGCCTCCGGGGACGGCCTGGTAGAGACCCTCGCGGCGCTTATCAGCATTATGGCTGGCCTGGTGTTCGCGCTTGTCTTCATCCAACTGCTGCGGACCGGCGCCGGTCCTCTTTCCCTCAACCTGGGGGGCGCGGCTACCATATCACTGTTGCTGCTGGCCGCCGGAATAGAGCAGATCAATCATTTCGATGCTGCGATGACGAACGTCGTCTTCCATGCGATTGCTTTCCTGCTGTTGATAATAGCGCCCTTTCTTGATGATCAGACCAGCCTGTTCGGAAAGGTGGAGCCGCTGCGGTTCTTCATCCCCGGACTTACCGTGCTGTTCATCGGTTCCGTCTCGTTTTTCTACAGCTACAGGCTCTGGGACAGCCTGTTCCTGCAGCTGAGCCTTTTTACAACGCTGTTCATCCTTGCCTATTACGCCGTCTACGCACGGGGCAGCCTCAGGATGCTGGTGCTGGCTCTGGCGTGTTTGGGGGTTGCCACCCAGCTGCTGCTGCTCAGCAACGGCTACAGCCCCGGGGTCCACTGGCCGGGCAGCGCATACCGGGAATTCTTCATCTCCATCGGTTTCCTCGTCTACTCCCTGGAACTGCTGCGGCGCACCCGTTACGCCGCCGGAGTATCCGGCTGACTTCCCTACTTTACTTTCGCCTTCACGAGCCATTGAGGATTGCGCACGGTACCGTCGTGCCTGGTGGTTGTCTTGTAGGGCTCATACTCACCGGAGCCCGCGAATGGTTTCACCCGATCATGCAGTTTGGCAATGGCGGTATCGTCAAGCGGCACGAAGTCGGCGGCGGCCTCCAGGGCCTGCTCCAGATCCCCATGGGTTTCGATGCCGGTCACGACTACATCGACGGGCTGGCTTAGACTGTACTGGAGCGCTTCCGTCGCCGTGACCATGCCCGTGTCCAGCAGGGCGCCGCCCGCCAGCGGCTTCATGGCGATGACGCCGACCCCCCGCTGCCTGAGCAACGGCAGGATCTGTTCCTGGAAGCTGCGGAAGTGGGAGTCCAGCAGGTTGACGGGCATCTGGACAGCGTCCCAGGGGAAGTCCTGTTCCAGCATCTTCAGCAGCGTCTCCGGATGTTTATGCCCGGTGAAGCCCAGGTAGCGGGCCTTGCCCTGGTCGCGTGCTTTCATCAGCGCCTCGATGGCGCCGCCGCGGGCGAAGATGCGCTCCGGGTCATCCGGGCGGATAACCTCGTGCATCTGCAGCAGGTCCACGTGGTCCGTCTTCAGCCGTTTGAGACTCTGGTCCAGTTGCTTTCGGGCCACCTTGGCGTTCTGGCCGTCGATCTTGGTCATCAGGAGGACGCGGTCGCGATAGCCGCCCTTGAGAGCGTCGCCCATCCACATCTCGCTGCGACCCTCGTGGTAGTCCCAGCAGTTATCCATGAAGGTGATGCCGCGCTCCACGGCCTCGCGCACCAGGTTGACCGCCTCGGAACGGCACCTGGGGCGGGCGATGTGGGCGCCGCCCAGGCCGATGATGGATACCTGCTGGCCGGTGCTGCCCAGTGGTCTTTGCGGGATGACTGACACCGTTAATCTCTCCCAAACAGTGAATGAAGCCTGCCATGAAATATCCTTACACACCATGATATACGAGGTGGACTGACAACGCACTGTCACGCGGTGTTTTTCTAATGCTGATGACAGATATGCCGAATGTTCATGAGAAAGAATAATCGCCCATCGGCAGGTGATAGCTTGATGTCAAGATCATTCAGGGTCATATCGCTGTTCACCGGGTTCATTCTGTTCGCGTTCGGTACTGCGATGATAACCGGGTCTTTTCTGGGGATTAACGGCCGCGGTTCGCCATCACCCTTGCTGGTCAATATTCTTACCGGGCTGGTTATCGGCGTAATTCCCGCAGCCGGTGGTCTGTTGCTGATACGAAAGGTAACGAGGAGGAGGTCGGACAAACAGGCGAACGACGAAACCGAGGCAATGGTTTTGTCGAGGCAAAAGCGTGAATCAGTCGCATCGCGCATAATCGCGTTTGTTGTCGGGGTAATGGCGATGACAATGGGCTTGATCACCACTTTCGGCGCTGTGCTCGGCGTGGTAACGGGAACCTCTGAATATTCTCTTGAAACGGATATTGTGCTTGGAGTGGCGTTCGGGGTGTTCCCGGCGGTAGCCGGGATGTTGCTGGTCCGAAAGGCGACCAGCAAGAAACATCAGGAGAGTGCGACGCCGCCCACGGATCAACCGGTCAGGTTCAGGTCGGGACACGCTATCGCCATAGTCGTCATCATCCTGCTTTTCCTGAGCATGCTTATCAACCTTATCACTGCAGTTCTCAGCTATTCGGAAATCGAACTGTTGTCGGACAGCATAAACGGCGGGCTGATTGCCCGTGAAGAGACATTGCCATTGAGTGAAAGTCTTGCGAAGTTCTATCAGTTGAGGGCTCTGGCTTACTCCGGCGCCGGAATCCTGTTTCTCGTGTGGTTATACCGCGTGAGCAGGAATCTTAATGCCCTGCAAGTTCGGGGTCAGCGGTACTCACCGCGATGGGCGGTGGGCTGGTGGTTTGTGCCCTTGTTCAATCTCTGGCGGCCGCTCCAGATTGTACAGGAGGTCTGGAAGGGGAGCGCTGCGTTGCAGACAGGCCCGGGCGCCGGAACATGGAGGGACGAACCATCGTCGCCGCTGATATCGCTTTGGTGGACCTTATTGGTGCTGCCGCTGCTGGCCGGGGTGCTTTCCCTGTTCATTCTGCGTAACGGTGACGCTTGTGGGGATATCCTGGCGATCTGGTGGATCAATCTGGCAACGCTTATCTCCAGCATCTTCGCTGCTGTTCTGACGATGCTCGTCGTGCTGAGGATTGACCGGGCGCAGCGGTTACGCAGGGATTGTCTGGAAGGGGATGCTGAACAGGTTGCGGCTGATTCCGGATAGCCTCATCCCGAACCATACCGGTGTGGATATCGTCTCGCCGGCTGTGACTGCAGACACCGGTTTGGCACCCGTCTCGCCGACCGGTACTGTTGGGGTGTGAAGGTGGCATCACAAAAGGAAACAAAGGAAACCACGTCCCCAGTTTTCGCCGGTTTCAGTGGCGGCGCAGCAGCAGCACGGCGAAGCGTTCCTCGTTGTCCGTGTATACCTGTTGCGGCTCCAGGCCGAAACCGTCCAGGTAAGGCACCAGCCGCTTGAGGCGGAACTTGCAGCTTATCTCGGTCATGATGCGCTCGCCTTCGGCCACCGCTATGCTGCGGCCCAGGGGTTCGATATCGATGGTCTGCGCCCGTTCGAAGCGCGCGAATATCTCCACGCGCGAACGTTCGCGGCTGTAGCGGGCGTCGTGGCCGATGGCCTCCAGGTCCAGTGTCGAGCCCAGCTCACGGTTCATGCGCGCGAAGAGGTTGCGCGTAAAGGCGCGGCTCCAGCCGGCGGCGTCGTTGTAGGCGGCGTTGATGCCGGCTTCGTCCTCGTTGATGTCGACGCCCAGCAGGCAGTAATCGCCGGGGGCGAGGCTGTCGGCGGTCTGGCGCCAGAAGTCATCCGCTTCGCGTTGGTTGAGGTTGCCCAGCGTGCTCCCCAGGAACAGCAGCATCGCCGGTGAGCGTTCGCCGAACAGGGGGAAGGCATCGTCGTAGGTGCCGTGCAGCGGGTCCACCTCCACGTCGGGGCAGACGGCTTCAAGCTCCGCCTGCGCGTGTTCCAGCACCGCGCTGCTGATGTCCACCGGCGCATAGCGGGCCTCGCCATAGAGGTCCGAATAGGCCTCCAGCAGCAGGCGTGTCTTGACGGAGCTGCCCGACCCCAGCTCGATGAGCGTCACCCTGCCGGTCTGGGCGGCGATGTCCAGTCCCGCGGCCGCCAGGATAGCGCCCTCGGTACGCGTCAGGTAATACTCGGGCTGCTGGCAGATGCGCTCGAAGATATGGCTGCCTGCGGCGTCGTAGAGGTAGCGGCAGTTGAGCCATTTGGGCGAATCGCTGAGGCTGGCGGCGACGGACTCGGCGAAGTCCAGCGGCGGCGTACAGGTCGCCTGGGCCACCGGCTCGCCGTTGCGCTGCATCAGCTGACGCGCCGACAGGGCCGCCAGGCTTGTAACCTGCTCCTTGTAGCCGGATACTTCGACGGGGACGAGCGGTATTTTCGGGGAATCATCCGTCATGTTCACCTGCAGGGTATGAACCTCACGGCGTTAATGGCCTCGCTGATGACTTCGTCGAAGGCCTCAAGCGCCGCGTCGACTTCCTCCTCCGTGTTACCGTGCCCCAGGGACAACCTTATCGAGCAGTGAGCGTCCTCCTCGGAAATGCCCAGGGCCAGCAGCGCGTGGGACGGCTCCGGCGAGCCCGACTTGCAGGCGGAGCCGGAGGAGAGGGCGACGCCCTTGCGGTCGAGCCTGAGCACCAG
>JAJRYJ010000085.1 GCA_024275795.1 Actinomycetes bacterium
ATCTGGAGTGGCAGAGGCGGGGAAGGCGGGGCAGCGGGATCCGGAGAAGAAGCGGATGAGAGCGGCGTACACCACGAGCGCACCGGCCACTCGGTCACCGAGGTGCGTTTTTCCCGTATTTCCGAGAAAGAGATTGAACGCTACATAGCCACCGGAGAATGGCGCGGCCGCGCCGGCGCCTATGCTATCCAGGAGCGTGCCTCCGCTTTCGTGGAGGAGATACGCGGCGACTACACCAACGTGGTGGGCCTGCCGGTGCCGCTGCTTGTCGGAATGCTCAGGGATATCCGGTTGTGGCCACCGAAGCAATGGTGAAGTGATGATGCGCGCCTGCCGGAAAAGCTCAAGTATGGCTTGAGCCTTTAATTGGTGTGGCTGAGTGATTTTGTTGCCTTCACCATAATTGTGTATAATATCGTGCTCCCTGAGGGGAGCCGTTATTTTGCTGGAAATAGGGCTATCTGCGAGGGGTTCCTGCCGCCGCTCCGCCTGCCTGCGGAGTTATATTATTTCTCTGCTTTTTGTTACCATAGAAAGCTGCGCATTTTTCAGGCGCAAACCTTAAGCTCAAAAGGAGACTTCCATCAAGGTACTGAACTATTTCGCAGGCTTCGGCGGCCGCGATATGGCCGTTGATCTGGGGACCGCAAACACGCTCGTATACGTGCGCGGCCGGGGCATCGTGCTCAGCGAGCCCTCGGTGGTGGCCATCGATCAGCGCACCGGAGAGGTACACGCCGTCGGCGCCGAGGCCAAGCGCATGCTCGGCCGTACACCGGGCTCCATCAGCGCCATCCGGCCGCTGAAGGACGGAGTCATCGCCGATTTCGATGTCACCGAGCAGATGCTCAGGCACTTTATCCAGAAGGTGCACCAGAATCGCTGGGCCCACCCCAGGGTCGTGGTGTGCGTGCCCTCCGGCGTCACGGGGGTGGAGAAGCGGGCCGTGGAAGAGGCTACCCTGTCGGCCGGCGCCCGCCTGTGCTACCTTATTGAGGAGCCGATGGCCGCGGCCATCGGCGCCGGTCTGCCGGTGAGCGAGCCCACTGGCAACATGATCGTCGACATCGGCGGCGGCACCAGCGAGGTGGCGGTCATCTCCCTGGGCGGCATCGTGACGTCGCAGTCGATCCGTGTTGGCGGCGACGAGATGGACGAGGCGATAATCGCCCACGTCAAGAAAGAATACAAGTTGATGATTGGAACCCAGACGGCGGAAGAGCTGAAGCTGGAAGTCGGCTCGGCCTACGATCTGGACGAGGAGGAGCAGGCGGAGATCCGGGGCAGGGACCTGGTGACCGGCCTGCCGAAAACAGTGGTACTGACTTCTGAAGAGATAAGGGATGCGCTGGCGGAGCCGGTCTCGGCGATAATCGACGCGCTGAGGACGACGCTGGACAAGACGCCGCCGGAGCTGGCAAGCGATATCATGGACCGGGGCGTCATGCTGGCGGGTGGCGGAGCCCTGCTCAAGGGCCTGCCCGAGCGCCTGCGCGAGGAGACCGGCATGCCGATCCACCTGGCGGAATCGCCGCTTACCTGTGTAGCGGTAGGCTCGGGACGCTCGCTGGAAGAATTCGAGGCTCTGCACAAGACATCCCGTCACACGAAGTCAAAGCGCCGCTTCTAGGTAAACAAAGTAGGGTCCACTCTTGGTCCGCAAGGCAGTCGTAAAACGTCAAGCGGTGTTGATCATACTGCTGCTGGTGTCGGTAGCGATGCTGACATGGTATTTCCGCGAACCCGTGGGCGGAGCCCTCCACTCGACCCAGCGTGGCGGCCTGCGGGCGATCTCGCCCCTGGAATCAGCAATCGCCACGGTCACCAGCCCCTTCAAGGACGCTTATAACTGGACGGCGGAACTGTTCGACGCGCGCAGTGAGAACGAGCGCCTGCGGCTGGAGACGCAGGAGTTACGCAACGAGGTGGTCTCGCTGCGCGAGGCCGAGGCGGAGAACGAGCGCCTGCGCGAGATGCTCGACTTCACCAACCAGCCTTCCTATCCAAAAGACTACAGGTTCGTCACCGGCAGGGTGATCGGCCGCTCGGCCTCGGCCTGGAACGCCACGCTCACCATAAACATCGGCAGCGACGACGGTGTCGCCATGGGCCAGTCCGTGGTCAACGGCCAGGGGCTGGTGGGGCAGGTATCGGCCGTCGCCACCAACTCGGCCCAGGTGCTGCTGATAACCGACAACACCAGCCACGTGGAGGCCAAGCTGCAGTTGGGCTCGGCGACAGGCACCGTCATCGGCGGCATCAACGGCATGCTGGAGATGGATTTCGTCGACAAGGACGCCCGCGCAGAGCAGAACGACGTTGTCGTGACTTCCGGCACCGGTCAGCTGTTCGTCAAGGGCATCCCCATCGGCGTGGTCGATGAGGTGTCGGACCAGGAGATCGAATATTTCAAGCGCATCTCGATTACCCACTTTGTGGAATTCGACAAGCTGGAGGAAGTGATGGTGCTGATCCCGCCGCCGGGAACGGACGAGCCGCCGCTGGTGGTTGAAGGCGGATGATTACAGGGAAAAGGACAACCACTCATGGTTGAGGTTACACCGAAAAAACGCACGAGCATACTGAAACGCAATAAACGCAGCCGCATGCCCGCCGTCCAGGAGAGCCCGCTCTTCATGCTGAAGGTGTTCGTGCTCCTGGTGCTTGCGGTGGTAGTGCAGACTACCATCTCGCCCTATGTGACCGTACTTGGTGCCCAGCCCGACTCGGCCCTGATCGTCGTCATCGCGCTGGCGATGATGCGGGGGCCGGTCTGGGGAGCGGTGGTGGGGTTCGCCACCGGCTTCCTGCTCGATGTGGCGCTGGTGCAGACCATGGGCATATCCTCCTTCCTGTACACGCTTGCCGGATATTTCAGCGGCAGGTACGCGGAGGGCACCGACCCGGATTCATGGCTGCCGCCGATGGTGACCGTGTTCCTGGCGACCTTCGTCGTGCAGGTGCTCAACGCCGTGATCATGTTCCTGCTGGGTGTTGAGGCCTCCATCGATTTCGTCATCTTCAGGGTGGTGCTGCCATCCGCGGTGATCAACGCCCTGCTGGCCATGCCCATTTTCGTGGTCTGCCGCTGGTGGCTGGGAGGTGAGGGTCGACAGCGTGTCTTTTCTACAGAAGAGTGAAATAAACAACAGGCGGAAGAACGGCGCCAACGGCAGCGACCGCAAGCTGCCGTCGCTGGCCTTTCGCGCCGGCGTGCTCGGGGGGCTGGCGGTGCTGCTGTTCGCGGTGTTGATATTCCGCATCTGGTTCCTGCAGGTGATCTCCGGTGATGATTACATCGCCATGGCGGACAACAACCGGGTGCGCATCATCCGCGAGGAGGCGCCGCGGGGGCTGATTTACGACCGCAACATGCAGCCGCTGGTGGAGAACCGCGCCGGCCTGGCGGTTACCGTCTTCCCGGCGGCCATGGTCAATCCGGAGGCGGAGCTGGCGGCGCTCAGCCAGGCCATCGGCACGCCCGTGGAGGAGATCAAGCAGCAGCTGGCGCTGCACCAGGAGGACACCTACCGGTCGGTGGTGGTCAAGAAGGACATCACCCCGGAGCAGAAGAGCTTCCTCATCGAGCGCATACCGCTCTATTTTCCGGGCGTCGACATCAAGAAATTCCCTTTGAGGAGCTATCCGGAGGAAAACACCGCCGCCCATGTGCTGGGACACGTGGGCCAGATCGACGAGGACGAGCTGATGGATCCGCGTTACTCGGACTACAGCCCGGGCGACGAGATCGGCAAGGACGGTGTCGAGTACCAGTTCGACCGCTACCTGCGGGGCACGGACGGCAGCCGTGAAGTGGAAGTGGACGCCGACGGCCGGCCCAAGCGGGAGCTGCAGAATATCCAGTCGCAGCCGGGTAACAACGTGGTGCTGACAATCGATACCCGCATGCAGAAGGCAACGGAAGAGGCGCTGGCTGGCGGCATCGACCTTGCTCATGATTCGGGCTACCTGTCGGCCAATGGCGGCGCCGCCGTGGTGATGAACCCGAACGACGGCCAGATCTACGCCATCGCCAGTTACCCTTCCTTCGACCCTGACCTCTGGGTGGGGGGCATCAGCGACGCGGACTATGAGAATCTCAACCGCGAAGGCGCCAATGATCCGCTGCTCAATCGTGCCATCGCCGGGCAATATCCGCCCGCATCGACCTTCAAGGTGGTGACGGCGACGGCGGCCCTTGAGGAGGACGTGGTTTCGCCTCTGACGGACTTCACCTGCGGCGGCGTCTGGGACGTGCTTTCACAGCCGTTCAAATGCTGGGGGGCACACGGCAGCGTCGACATGCGCACGGCCATCATCCAGTCCTGCGACATCTACTTTTACAATGTGGGCTATCGTTTTTACAAGGCGGACAGCCTGGGGATTCAGCGGTGGGCGTCCATGTACGGCATGGGCAGGGAGACCGGCGTCGACCTGCCCGGCGAGGCGGTCGGGCGCGTGCCGGACCCGGAGTGGAAGCGTTCCTTCGGGCAGACGGAGATCGACCAGATGTGGCTGCCGGGGGACAGCGTCAACCTCTCCATCGGCCAGGGTGACATCCTGGTGACGCCGCTGCAGCTGGCGACGACCTACGCGGCCATCGCCAACAACGGCAGGGTCGTCACACCGCATGTGGGCCTCCGGGTCGAGGATCAGGTCACGGGCGTGGAACTGGCGAACCTGCAACCGGAGGAGTTCACCCAGCTGGACGTCTCGCTGGATACGCTGCAGGTGATCAAGGACGGCCTCGTGGGAGCCACCGGACCCGGAGCCACCGTCGGCGATACCTTCGTCGGCTTTACGCCGCAGATTGCGGGCAAGACCGGTACGGCCCAGGTCGCCGGCAAGACAGACTACGCCTGGTACGTGGCTTACGCCCCGGCGGACGACCCCCAGGTGGTCGTGGCCGTGCTCATCGAGCAGGGCGGCGGCGGCGGCAAGGTGGCCGCCCCCGTTACCAGGAGCATCCTCGAAGCCTACTTCAATATCATGCAGCCGGCGGCCCCGCCGCCGCCCGAGGGCTGATGCTGACCGTGGAGATCAGGACATATATCCGCCACCTGGATTACGCGCTGCTTGCGGCGGTGCTGGGACTGATAGTCTATGGTTCCGTGATAATCTACAGCGCCACCCACGGAGACCCCGATCTTCCCAGTCCCTATTATTACCTGAGGATACAGATGTTCGCCGCCGTGCTGGGTCTGATCATCATGGGAATGGTGGCCTTTGTCGATTACCGGGGCCTCAGGCGCTATCGGATGCATATCTACGTGGGCGTGCTGGCAATTATCGTCATGGTCTATATAGTCGGTTCCGCGGTGAAGGGGTCGCAGCGCTGGATCGACCTGGGAATCTTCAACCTGCAGCCGTCCGAACTGGCGAAGGTGGGCATGGTGCTGGTGCTGGCTGCATATCTGGCGGACCGCCCGCGCGGTGAGCTGGAGGCGCAGACGACGCTGACGACCCTGGCTTATGCGGCGCTGCCGGCGTTGCTGATCTTTTTTGAGCCTGATTTCGGCAGCGCCCTGGTGCTGGTGGCGATCACCGTTGCCATGCTCTACCTCTACGGCATCCGCTGGACCCATTTCGCCGTGATGGCCGTGGCCGTATCGGGGGCGCTGCTGCTGGTGCTCAAGGCCCTGCCTGCCGTCGGCATCCACCTGCTGCAGCAGTACCAGATCGACAGGCTGCTTGTCTTCCTCAATCCCGAGCATGATCCCGGGGGGGCCGGCTACAACCTGATGCAGTCGAAGATAGCCATCGGCTCGGGCATGATCACGGGAAAGGGGCTCTACCAGGGGACGCAGGCGCAACTCAACTTCCTGCCGGAGCACCATACTGACTTCGTTTTCTCCGTGCTGGGAGAGGAGCTGGGCTTCATCGGCGCCGCCGTGCTTTTCGGCCTGTTCATGATCATTATCTGGCGCGGCATCAGGATCATGCTGATCGCCGACAACCTGTTCGGCAGTCTGGTGGCGGGGGGTATCCTGACCATGCTGCTGTTCCAGTTTTTTGTTAATATTGGCATGACCATCGGCATCATGCCGATCACCGGAATCACGCTTCCTTTCATCAGTTACGGGGGAAGCGCCATGGTTTCCAACATGCTGGCCATCGGGTTGCTGGAAAGTATTCACGTACGCAGCAAACTTGCAGGCGACAGGAGGTACAGGCGTGCCCAGGTTACCGTTTAGCCCCAGGAAGATGTTCTCACTTGTCGGCGAGGTCAGCTCGCAGATCCAGGATGCGTCGAAACTGCTGATAGCGGGTACGGACCTGGACGCCATGGAGCGCGTGCGCGCAGAACTTTCCCGGGACTGCGACCCCGGAGCCGCCGGGTTCCTGCTGGATACGGCTCAGCTTGCCGCCGGCAACGGCTCCATACCGGCCGCCTGCCTGGAGAATACGGCGGTGCTGGTGCTGGTCATCTCTTCCGGGGAACTGGCATCGGGCTCCCTGGGCGAGCGGCTGGAGGAGATGGCGGGGACGGGCGTGCCCATCGTGCTTGTGCTTACCGAAGCGCCGGGGATGGAGGTCTCGTTCCCGGATGCAGGCATCGGCCCCAGGCGGGTCGTTGGACTGGGCCCCGACGGCATACCTTCAACCGAGGTACTGGCGGACGCCATCGTCGACGCCGCCGGTGACGCGGCGGTTTTTCTCTCGTCGGGCCTGCCCGCGCTCAGGGAGGCGACCTGCAGGCAGCTCATCAGGCGGACAGCCAGGCAGAACGGAGTCATCGGTGTGCTGTTCATCGTCCCCGGGGCCGATATGCCCGTGATGACCCTCAACCAGGCTCGCATGGTGCTGCGCATGGCCGCAGCACACGGCGAACCGGTAGGGCTGGAGCGGGCCCTGGAGCTGCTGGGAATCATCGGCAGCGGCCTGGGACTGAGGGCGCTGGCCCGGCAGGCTGTCTGCTACATGCCCGGCCCGGGATGGGCGGTCAAGGGCAGCATCGCCTACACCGGCACCGCCGCCATCGGCGCCGCCGCCAAGGCCTATTTCGACGGCAGCGCCAGGGTGACCCCGTCCAGGCTGGCCGGCATCGTCGAAAAGCTCAGGAAATTGAGGGGCTAGGGGACCGGCCCCACCCCCGGCGACCCAGTCCTTACGAAGCCAAATTGTCAGCTGACCTCGAAAACAGGATCGATGCCTTGCTGGAACGGGTGGAGAAACCTGCCCGTTATATCGGCGGCGAAGTGGGAAGCATCACCAAGCAGGAACCGGCGCTCACGGTCGCCCTCACCTATCCCGACGTCTACGAGATCGGCACCGCCAACCAGGCGATTCAGATACTTTATAACCTGATCAATGACAGGACGGACGCCTGGGCCCAGCGGGTCTTCTGTCCCTGGCCCGACATGTCGGAACTGATGCGCAGCGAGGGTCTGCCGCTGTTCCTGCTCGAGAGCTGGCAGCCGGTGCGCGAGGTGGACCTCTGGGGCATCACACTGCAATATGAGCTCACCTATACCAATATTCTCGAGATGCTGGACCTGGCGGGGGTGCCGCTGCTCAGCGAACATCGTGGCGAGGACGACCCGCTGATCTTCGGCGGCGGTCCCTGCGCCAGCAATCCCCACCCGCTTTCGCGCTTCTTCGATCTCTTCATCATCGGTGACGGGGAGGTGGTGGTGCCGAGGCTGCTGGAGACCCTGGCGGAAGGCGGCGGCCGCAGGCAGACGCTGGAACGCCTGTACCGGCTCGAGGGCGTCTATGTGCCCGCTTTCCCAACGGGGTTGGTGAGGCGCGCCGTAGTCGAAGACCTGGGCGCCGCCGCCATGCCCGTGAGACCGGTGATTCCCTCCATGGGCGCCATCCACGACCGGGCCACTCTGGAGATATCCCGGGGCTGCACCCGGGGCTGCCGTTTCTGCATGGCGGGCACCTGGTACCGGCCGGTCCGTGAGCGCAGCGTCGCAGATGTCTGCCGCGCCGCTGCAGAGGTGGTCACCGGTACGGGTTACGAGGAGGTATCCTTAAGCTCGCTGTCGGCCACGGACCACAGCGGCATCAGGCGCATGCTCAGGGACCTGGTGCAGGCGCAGCCGGGGACGACGGTATCGCTGCCTTCCCTGAGGGTCGACCCGGACTCCATCAGGCTGCTGGAGCTGATAGCCTCCAGAAAGGGGTCGATCACCATCGCGCCCGAGGCGGGCAGCCAGCGTCTGCGGGACGTGATCAACAAGCAGGTGAGCAGCAGCGAGATCGAGGAAGCGATCACCGAGGCGTTCCGCATCGGCTGTACCACCGTGAAGCTCTATTTCATGATCGGCCTGCCCACCGAGACCATGGATGACCTCCAGGGGATCATCGATATCGCCGTCGCCGCCCGGCGCATCGGCCGCCAGGAGGCGCGGAGCCGGGGAAGGGTGAAAATCAACGTCAGCGTATCCTCTTTCGTTCCCAAAGCGCATACGCCGTTCCAGTGGGGCGGCATGAACGGCCGCGCCCAGCTCGGGGAGAAACAGGATTTTCTCAGGAAGAACATGCCGCGCAAGCAGATCAAGCTGAGTTTGCACGATATCGAGCCCAGCCTGGTGGAGGGCGCCATCGCCAGGGGTGACGAGCGGACGGGCCTGGCCATCGAGGCGGCCTGGCGCGCCGGCGCCCGCTTCGACGCATGGAGCGAGCGCTTCGATTTCAATGCCTGGGAGAAGGGGTTCAGGGCGATTGAAAGTACGGCGGAGCGTGAGGCGACGCGCTCCTTCGAGCTTGACGCCGAGCTCCCCTGGGATGATATCGATTCCCGCGTAAGCAAACAGTTCCTGCGTGATGAGCTGGCACGCGCAGAAAGAGCGGAAGCCACCCCCGATTGCCGCACGGACGAGTGTACCCTCTGCGGCGTCTGCGATGAGGATATCGAGATGAGGATCGCCGAGGAATGAAGTTCACCTACCAGATGCGTTTCTCCAAGACCGGCAGGGCCCGTTTCATCTCGCACCTGGATACGCTCAGCTGCCTGGTGCGCGCTGTCAGGCGTACCGGCTTCGAGCTGGCCTTCACGGAGGGGATGCGGCCCAAGCCCATATTGAGCCTGGCCATGCCCCTCGGCGTCGGCGTCGAGGGCGAGGATGAGATCTGTGATTTCGCGCTCAGGCAGCGGGCGCCGCTCACGGAGCTGGCAAAGAAGCTGGGCAGTGAGCTGCCCGAGGGCATGGAGCTCAGGTCGGTGGGCCCGACGCTGGATAAGACCAAGTCGGCGGCAAGGGTCGAATCCGTATCCTACAGGATACTTTTCCGGAGTGAGCCCGCGGGCCTGAATGATGCCGTCACCCGTTACAATGAAGCGGGGGAGCTGGTAGTGCTCAGGCGGCGCCCCAAGGGCGACAAGGACGTGAACGTCAAGCAGTATGTACCCGTGGTGCAGCGGCTTGAGCAGGGCGACGGCATCAGTTTCGAAATGACTGTGACGGGGGAAGGGACCGCCCGCCCTGAGGAGGTGGTGGAGCTGCTGGGCCGCCTCGGCGGGGAAGGCCTTGACGTCAGGCGGATCACGCGTACGGCCATCAGCCTGCGCGTTGAGGAGCAGCCGCGCAAACACCTTAAATATCCCGGCCGCCCTGGTTGATATCCGGAAGTGTTGCGGTAGCAGTTTGGGCATGGGCGCGATAACTGGATATAATTGAACCAGTTTTACCGGTTTTTTAGATTTGGGGGCCAGACCTGGGCCGTTTCGGCGGCAGGCCGGTCCGAAGATATTTCATGGAAAGGCAGATTCAGCTATGGCTAAACGCGCCAAGCAGATCTTGGTCAGCGCGGAGCCGAACGAGCTCAAGGTGGCGGTTCTTGAGCAGGGGCGGCTTGTCGAGATCTACGTAGAGAGAAAAGGCACCAAACCGCTGGCGGGAAACATCTACAAGGGCAAGGTCGAAAACGTGCTTCCTGGCATGGAGGCCGCCTTTGTGGATATCGGGCTCGAGAAGAACGGCTTCCTCTATGTGGAGGAGGTCATGGTCCACGAGGACCCGGACAAGCGCCCGAAGAAGATAACGCAGATGCTGCGTTCAGGGCAGGAGATCCTGGTCCAGATAGTCAAGGATCCAATGGGCACCAAGGGCGCCCGCCTCACCACCCAGCTGTCCATCCCGGGCCGGTTCATCGTCTATGTCCCCGATGGCGACGGCATCGGCGTCTCCAGGCGGCTGCCCGACGACGAGCGCAAGCGCCTGCGGCAGATCTGCCGCGAACTCAAGGTCAAGAACGCCGGTCTGATCGTGCGCACCGCCGCCGAGGGCGTCTCCAAAAAGGAGCTCAAGGGTGACCTCAAGTTCCTTGAGAAGATGTGGCAGATAGTCAAGGGCCGGGATAAGAGCTCGAAGGCGCCCAGCCTGCTCTATTCGGAGATGGAGGTCTCGCTGAAGGTGATCCGCGACCTCTTCAACGAGACCTATGACAGGGTACTGGTGGACGCCCAGAAGGAATATGACAAGATCAGGTCCTTCCTGAGGAAAACCTCCCCGGAACTGCTGGAGCGCATCGAACTCTACCAGGGCAGCAAGCCGCTGATGGACACCTACGAGGTGAACAAGGAGATTCGCCACGCCCTGGAGAAACGCGTCGAGCTGCCCAGCGGCGGCTACCTGGTCATCGAGTATACAGAGGCCATGACCATCATCGACGTCAACACCGGACGCTACGTAGGCAAGTCACGCCTGGAGAACACCATCCTCAAGACCAACATCGAGGCCTGCAAGGAAGTGGTCAGGCAGCTGAGGCTGCGGGACATCGGCGGCATCATCGTCATCGACTTCATCGACATGGCGCGGCCGCGCAACCGCCGCGAGGTGCTGGAGACCCTGGGCAAGGAGCTGGAGAAGGACCGCACCAAGACCTACATCGTCGAGCTGTCGCCCCTGGGACTGGTGGAGATGACCAGGCAGAACGTCACCGAGGGGCTCAGGGGAATCCTCACCAAGACCTGCCCCACCTGCGACGGCGAGGGCGTCATCCTCTCGGAGGAATCCATGGCCATCGATATCGAACAGAAGCTCAGGCGGCTGGCCGATACCTCCTCCAGCGAGGCCTTCCTGGTGGAAGTACACCCCAAGGTTGCGGCCATGCTCATCGGCCAGGGAGGCGCCAAGCTGAAGGAGCTGGAGCAGGAGACGGGCAAGTATTTCAGCTTCGAGGGACTGGACACAATACCCATCGACACCTTCGAGGTCACGGCGGAAGGCAGCCGCGAAGCCATCCAGAGGGCATCGCTGCCGGTGGCCGAGGGCGACGACGTGCGTCTGCGCATCGAGGAGCCCCATACCTATAACCCGGTGGACGCCATCGCCAAGATAGACGGCTATGTCATCAGTATCACCGGCGCCGGCAAGATGATCGGCCAGGACCGCAAGGTACATATCGACAGCGTCACCCGCACCTGCGCCTACGCCACCCTGGTGGACGAGGAGCAGCAGGAAACGCAACAGGATGAAAAGGGCGAGGATCGCGACGGGGAAGTGCCCAAGCGACAGGAGCATGGCACGGGCATGGCGTAGATTTCATCCCCGTCAGGGGAATTATCTGGAAAACGATACCGTGCGTGCTGTTCATGAAGACCCGGTTCCGGCTGCCGGTCGAAATCACTTAACCATTCCCGGCACATGCCGATACTCAAGTATCTTCAGTTGACCAGATAGAAAATACCGGGTTGACATAACAATACATGACAAGTTTGACGCAATTTCGTATTTCTGTTTGGGGGGAGCATCATGAACAGAAGACAGGAAGAGGAATTCGCGAAGAGGCTGGACCGGCTTGAGCTGGCAATCAGGAAGCTTACGGACGTCATTGAGAAACTGGATCAGCGTCTGCCCGCCGCCGGTGTAGAGCCGGGCCCCACGGCGCAGACTCCGGGAAAAGACCTCTTCGGGAAGAAAGAGAGATCACGCGTCAGGGCTGCAGCAGCCGAGTCCGGCGCCGACGGGCAGGTAAAGACGACGTTCATCCACGCCCAGGCTGAAAGCGGAAGCCAGGACTCGCCGCCGCCGGGTTCGTCGCTGAAACTGCCGGATTCATTCAAGAACAGCAGAAACTGGCTCAATCTGATCGGCGTACTGCTGTTGCTGCTGGGCGTGGTCTTCCTGTTTAAATACACAGCGGATCAGGGTTGGCTGGTGCCGCCGTTGCGCGTAAGCTTCGGCATGATGATCGGCCTGGTGTTGTTGGGCGCAGGCGTCTATGTCCATTCCAGGCATCGCCATTTCAGTCAGGTGTTCTCGGGCGCCGGCATCGCCGCCCTCTACATCACTGGTTTCGGCGCCTACGCCCTCTACGAGCTGGTCCCCTATTATGTGGCATTCGCCTTCCTGGCATCGGTCTCGCTTGTGGCCCTGGCCCTGGCCCTGGGGCAGCGTGTGGAGACCCTTTCGCTGATCGGTGTGACCGGCGCCATTGCGACGCCGTTGCTCTTGCGTGCAGATATGGAGAGCCTGCCGGGGGTGATTGCCTATATCTGCATGGTGCTCGCCATGGCGTCGCTGGTGTATCTCTACAAGGGGTGGCGGTCGTTGCTCTGGATCGCCGGCGCCGGCGGTTGGATCGCCCTGACCGCCTTCTACCTGATACTTCCGGAAGGAACACAGTATGCCACAGCGGAGCGCGTGGCGCTTGAGGCCGGCATAGGCTTCATGCTGTTGGCTTTCTGGGCCGTTCCCGTGCTGCGTGAGTTTCTGCGTGTGCGCGACCCTGAGCGTTGGGGCTATCGCGTCCCGGGATTGATGGAGCGTTATCTGCAGGCTGATTATGAGCGCCTGGCGGCAGTTCATGTGCATCTGCTGGCCGCAGCAACACCGCTGGCGGCCCTGAGGCTCTCGCTGGCGGTCTGGTCAGGATACGACCACGCAATCGGCTGGGCGACCCTGGGAGTCGCTGCCGTCTTTGGCATGGTCGCCCTGCTGGTGCTGCGGCGTTCGGTACAGTTGAAGAACCTGGCCTATACACATGGGCTGGTGTCGATGGCGCTGGTGTCGGTGGCGCTGGTGCTGCTGCTCGATGGCGATGCGCTGTTCTTCTCCTTCGTCGTCCAGGCGGCCCTGATACAGCTGGTGGCGCTGAAGCTCGATGATGAGCGAGTGCAGTACGTGGGACATACCTATTTCATCATAGCCGGCGCCTGGTTCCTGGAACGCCTGCTGGCGCTGGAACCCACCGGCACCGCCATGCTCAACGCCCAGGCGCTGCCGGAGCTGGCCGTGGTGGTTGTCGCGGCGGTTCTGTCATTTTTCCAGAAGGACCGGCATATCGGCATGGGCTATCGTCTGCTGGCGCTGCTGGCGCTGCTGGGCCTGTTCTACCGGGAGCTGTCGGCCCTTGACAACGGCCAGGGATATGTGACCGTCGCCTGGGGTGTCTGCGCAATAGTACTTCTGGTTGTGGGCCTGGTGGCTGATAACACCTTCGCCCGTATCTCCGGCCTGGTGCTGCTGTATGTGGTTGTGGGCAAGCTGCTGCTGGTGGATCTGACGGAAGTTGCCGCCATCTGGCGCATCCTTCTGTTCATCGGTTTCGGCGCCATGTTCCTGATACTGAGCTACTTTTATCAAACCCTGTGGAAGCATCATAAGCTGGGTCCGCCGGGTGACCGGGGCGGTAAGGGACACTCCCCGGGAACGACCATGCAGATGTGAGTCATGGCTGCCGGCTCCGCAGAAAAGACCGGACAGGTACGGGGAAAGGCTTTCTATCTGGTCCTGGCCGCCGCATTGTTGGCAATAACAGCCATGCTGCTGGTCTATTCCTTCAGGGAATACTATTCGGGTACAGGGGCCCGGGTGGAGGATTTCCCGGTACCGCCGCATGAGACGGATGCGGCTGCGGCACAGAGAGTAACGGAAGGAGCCTTCCGCGGAGGTCCCGCGAGAACAGCTTACTTCCCTTATTGGGACGGCGGCGACCACGCGCCCGCCCTGGCCTGGCAGACAGATAATTACAACCCCGAAGGCATCATCACATCCCCCGTAGTGGCGGATGGAATCCTCTACATGGTAACCAGCATCGATTACAATGAGTTCGAGGAGTTAAAGGACTCCGGTGACGTGAGCGTCAGATTCTTCGACGAGCGCATTCCGGCCGATGAGGCGGTCGTGCTCGAGGCGTACGATACCGAGACCGGAGAGCTGCAGTGGATCTATCTGCTGGGGGGAGATCACGGCAGCGGCCGGGCCGGCCCGGTGCCGACCGTCGAGGGCGGCATGATCTATACGGGCACAGGCGACTCCGGTTGCCTGCTCGCCGTCGATGCGGCATCGGTCCGGGAGGAGTGGCGTTTCTGCATGCCGCGGCCACAGGGCGGGGGGTTCTTCCCCATGGAGGAGTCTCCGGTGGTGGCGGACGGTTTGGTGTTCGCGGGCGCCGGTGACGGCAACCTTTACGCGCTTGATGCGGCCACCGGCGCCGAGCGCTGGCGCTTCCATGCCGAAGCGCCCATCATGGCGGCGCCAGCGAGCTACGGCGGCATCGTCTATTTCGGCACAAGCGGTGATGGCGAGGACCCCAACCTCTACGCTGTCGATCAGGCGTCTGGCCGGGAGGTCTGGCGTTTTCACACCGCCGGTTCAGTGGCGGCAACGGCAGCAGTCGCCGACGGCATCGTCTACTTTCAGAGCACCGATAGCAACCTTTATGCGGTGGATGCCGCCAGTGGTGATCTCGTCTGGCGTTTCGATGTCGGCTACGCGGGCTACAGTTCACCGGTGCTGGCGCGGGGAAGGGTTTTTACGAACCGCTTCAGTGACGAGAACGGCCATGCCTGGGTGGACGCCCTGGACGCCCGTGACGGCAGTGTCCAGTGGGAGGTGGACCTCAAGCGCAACTTTACATCCGAACTGGCCGCAGCCGGCGGCTCGCTGCTGGTCGAATCCGGAGGACAGACATTCTCGCTGGACGTCAGGAACGGCAAGGAGCAGTGGCAGCAGAAACTGTCATTGGGTGGTTCATCCGCAACCGTGTTCGAGAACAGGTTGTACGTCGGCGGTTTACAAGTCAGCGTCTTCGTTCCCCAGGCATGATCGCAGCCTGCCGGCGTTGGCATATAGCTGTATTTCTCTGCTATAATCCCTGAGGCTTTACAACAAGGAGAACCATGTACGCAGTCATAGATTTCGGCGGGAAACAATACAAGGTGGAGAAAGGCGACGAGGTGATCGTCGACCGCGTCGACACCGACGAGGGCAAGACCTTGACCCTGACACCCATACTGCTGGGAGGCAAGACCAGGGCGATATCCGCCACGGAGCTCAAGGGCGCCCGCGTCAAGGCGAAGGTGGAGGAACACTTTCTCGGCGACAAGATCGTTGTCTTCAAGTACAAGGCAAAGAAGGGTTACAGGCGCAAGAACGGCCATCGCAGCCGTCTCTCCCGCCTGTCGATTCAGACCATAACCTCGGGGAAGAAGAAGGCGGAAGCATAGATGGCTCATAAAAAAGGATCAGGCACAAGCCGTAACGGGCGTGATTCCAATGCCCAGAGGCTCGGATGCAAGAGTTTCGGCGGACAGGTCGTCCCCGCGGGCTCCATAATCGTCAGGCAGCGCGGAACCAGGTTCAAACCGGGCCCGGGCGCCGGTATCGGCAGTGACGACACCATCTTCGCCAAGGTGACCGGACAGGTGGTTTTCTCCACAGGCGCCGCGCGCGTCGTCAGCGTAGTGCCGGTGGCCGAAGAGACCTAAAGGCGCAGCAAGACAGACTGAGACCAGGAACCGGCCGCCGAAAGAGCGGCCTTTTTGATAACGAAAACGCTTCCCATGTTCTATGATCGCGCCAAAATAGAGGTCAAGGCCGGCAAGGGCGGCAACGGCTGCGTCAGTTTCCGCCGCGAGAAGAACGTCGCCAAAGGCGGGCCCGACGGCGGTGACGGCGGTGACGGCGGCGCCGTCATACTGACCGCTTCCAACCGTCTGCGCGACCTCTCGGATTTCCAGCGGCAGCGCCTGTTCCGGGCAGAGAACGGACGTCAGGGTGAGGGCGCCAGGAGGCACGGCCGCAGCGGCGAGGACCTGATAGTGGAGGTCCCCCCGGGGACGCAGGTGTTCGGCAGCGACGGCGTGCTGCAGGCTGACCTGGTGGCCGAGGGCCAGCGGTTCGTGGCCGCAAAGGGGGGCGAGGGCGGCCGCGGCAACGCTCATTTCGCCACCTCCACCCGGCGGACGCCCCGCTTCGCTGAGCTCGGCCTCGAGGGGGAGGGACGCGAATACCGGCTGGAACTGAAGCTGCTGGCGGACGCGGGGCTGCTGGGCTTCCCCAACGCCGGCAAGTCCTCGCTGCTGCGACGCGTATCCCACGCCAGGCCCAAGGTCGCCGATTACCCCTTCACCACCACATCGCCGATGCTCGGCACGGTTGAGGACCCGGATACCCGCGACCAGTTCATAATCGCCGATATCCCCGGGTTGCTGGAGGGGGCCAGCAGCGGCGTCGGGCTGGGGGACCGGTTCCTGAAGCACCTGGAACGTACCGGTCTGCTGTTTCACGTGGTCGACGTCAACGGCTACTATGACCGGGAGCCGCTGGAGAATTTCAAAGTGATCAACCATGAGCTGGCGGGTTTCAGCAGGGAACTGGCATCACGGCCGCAGCTGGTGGCGCTCAACAAGATCGATACGGTGACGCCTGAGGCGACCGCCGCCGTCAGCGGCCTGCTGGCGCGGGAGATCGAAAAGCGTTGCCGCAACGGTGATCCGGCGTTTGCCTGGTTGCGGGAAGAAGCGGATGGCGACCCGGACCGGGTTGACGGAGCCTCGGCGGTATTTCCCGTCTCCGCCGCCACTGGGTCCGGCCTGAAAAGCCTGCTTAGAAGGGGATTTGCCCTGATTGTGCAGCTCTGGGAGGAAAACAGGAGCGACATGACGGAGACACCGGCCGGCCGCACCGTCTACCGCCCCGGCGCCGATGACAGCTGGGAAGTCAGCTATGACGGCGAGCGCTTCCGGGTTCAGGGTGAGGTCATCTAGAGGCTGGTGGCGCGCACGGATTTCAGCAACGAAGATGCGGTGGCTTTCCTGCAGGAGAACCTGGAGAGGCTGGGAGTCAGCGAGCAGCTGGCTGAAGCGGGGGCCCGGCCCGGCGAGGATGTGGTCATCGGTGAGATGGTATTCGAGTTCTGGTAGTGTAAGAATATCGGGGATGCAAACTGACATGTCTGAGAATTTCGCCGACAGGCTGACGGCGGCCATCATCGGAAAAAGCAGCCAGGTCTGCGTCGGGCTGGACCCGCGCCTGGACAGCATTCCTTCAGTGATACTCGAGGAGCATCGCCCGGCAGAGGGCGCAAACGGCTGTGGCAGGAGCGAGGCCGCCGCCGCCATCGAGCAGTTCTGTGCCGGCATCATCGAAGCCGTGGCGCCCTCTGTGGCGGCGGTCAAGCCCCAGCTCGCCTGTTTCGAGCCCTATGGTCCGCCCGGCATCCGGGCGCTCAGGCACACGTGCCGGCGCGCCGCCGAGGCGGGGTTGCTCGTGATAGCCGACGCCAAGCGCGGCGATATCGGCATCTCCGCCGAATCTTACTCCGCCGCCTTCATCGGCAGGCCGCGCGGCCTGGAGGGCGACCTTGACAACTTTGGTGCGGATGCCATGACTGTGAACCCCCTGTTCGGCAGCGACGGCGTGGAGCCATTCATCAGGGACTGTGCCGGCTACGGCAAAGGGCTGTTCGTGCTGGTGAGGACCTCGAACCCGGGGGCGTCTGAACTTCAGGCCCTGGAACTCAGCGGCGGCGGCACTGTCTCGGACCGCCTCGCAGGCATGGTTGTTGATTGGGGCAGGGATCTGGTGGGAGAGAGCGGATACAGCAGCATCGGTGCCGTGGTGGGCGCTACGGACAGCAGCGCCATCGGCGGGTTCAGGGAGATGATGCCCGGCGTTTTCTTCCTCCTGCCCGGATACGGCGCCCAGGGGGCGTCGGCTGGCGACGTGGCGGCGGCCTTCGACTCCGATGGCCTGGGTGCGCTGGTGACCGCCTCTCGTAGTATAATCTATGCTGGCAATGATGCGTCATATGCCGAGGCCGCCGCCGCGGCGGCGGAGCGCATGCGCGTCGAATTGTGGGAGGCAAGCCATTGATGAGGCCGGATCTTGAATAACAGGGGACAGGGCGACAGCGGACTGGAGACGAACGTAATCAGGGTGCTAGCCGTGGTGGCTCTGGTGGTAGCTGCCGTGATAGCCGGCTATATTACCGTGAATTCGGGGATTTTCGACGGCTCCGAGTCGGCGGAGGGGGCAGATGCCGGCACCGTTTCGACCGTTCCGGAATCCACTGAAACTTCCGCGGAGGAGCCTCCGGCGGAAACGTCGACTACGTCAACGAACACATATGTGATCAAGCCCAACGACAGTTTTGCCACCATCGCTGAGAAATACGATACAAGCATCGCCCGCATCGTCGAGTTGAACCCCAACCTTGACCCACAGAACCTTAAACCCGGGACTGTGATCAATGTTCCATAGGGCAGCGCGAATCTGCCTGGCATTGACCCTGTTCCTTGCCGCCGTCCTGCTGCCGGCATCGTTCCCGGCTGCAGCAGCCGCACAGGTGGAACCGGCTGCGGCAACGGTCCCGGCGGATCAGGCGGCGCCGGCTCTGGCGTCCAAGTCGGCCCTGCTGATAAATGCCGACAACGGCGAAGTCATCTACAGCAAGGAACCGGACATGAGGCTGCCCATGGCCAGCACGACCAAGATGATGACGGCGCTGCTGGTGATGGAGAATACGATCAACCTGGACGAACCGGTCACCATCAGCAAGCGTGCGGCGGAGACCGGTGAATCTTCCGTCTGGCTGATGGAGGGGGAGACGCTCACGGTACGGGAATTGCTGAAGGGCCTGTTGATCCAGAGCGGCAACGACGCGGCTGTCGCCCTGGCCGAACACGAGGCCGGCAGCGTCGAGGCCTTCGTCGAACAGATGAACGCGCGGGCCGCTGAACTGGGTCTTGAAAACACCCATTTCATGAATCCTCACGGCCTGGACAACCCGGAGCACTACTCATCTGCGGCTGACCTGGTGACCATGGGCAGCGAGATCATGAAATATCCCGAGATCAGGGAGATCGTTGTCATGCAGGAGGCCGCTATCCCCATGGCCGGTCAACCCGGCGGTCGTCAACTGGTAACCCACAACCATCTGCTGGGCCTCTCGCCGACGGTGACGGGTGTAAAGACCGGTTATACCGATACGGCGGGCCAGTGCATAGTTGTCTCGGCCACCGACAAGGGGGTCAACCTGATGTTGTCGTACATGGGTGGGCCCTCACTGGCCCAGCGAAACCAGGATGTCCTGGCCATGCTGCAATACGGGTTCGACAGTTATCAGGATGTATGTGTCATCGCCCGTGGCGCGGAATACGGCCAGGTGGACTACCCCTATGATGCGGACCGCAAGCTGTCGCTGGTTTCAGAGGAGGATCTGGTCAGGCAGGTGTATGTCCGCGATCCGATAGAATACAAGCTGATTCTGCCCGACGAGCTCGTGCTTCCCATCAAGCCCGGTGACAAGATAGGATTGGTAGAGGCGTACGAGGGGGATATGTACCTGGGCAGTACCTACCTGCTGGCCACCGAGGATGTTCCAAAACCGGGGCTGGGGGGCAGGATAACCTATCTGTTCGAATCGATCTATCACTTCCTGCTGGTGGTTGCGCAGGCAGCCTGGTAGGACGGAAAGGCGGAGGCAGCCGGATGATCGTTACGGTGACACTGAACGCGGCGCTCGACAGGACCCTGACGGCCCCCAATTTCCAGGTGGGTTTCCGCCACCGGGCCAGCGAGAGCCTGACGCTGCCGGGCGGCAAGGGCGTCAACATCGCCCGGGCCCTCAGGAGCCTGGGGCAGCCCGTGATTGTCACGGGCCTGGCGGGAGGCAAGACCGGCACCCGCATCGTGGAGGACCTGACGGCGGAGGGCATCCTCAACGACTTCGTGCGCATCAAGGAAGAATCGAGGACGTCCACAGCCATCATCGATCCCACCAGCAACACCCAGACCGAGGTCAACGAATATGGTCCGACGGTTACGGCGCGCGAGCTGGGCGCCTTCATGGAGAAGTTCACCTATATCGCCAAGGGAGCGGATGTGGTGGTGCTCGCGGGGACCCTGCCGAGGAAGGTGAAGGACTCACTCTACAGGGACCTGGTGAAGGCCCTGGCGGACTATGACGTCCGCACCGTGCTTGATGCCGCCGGCGACCCGTTCCGCATGGCCATCAAGGGCAAGCCCGCCTTCGTCTCACCGAACATCTACGAGGCGGAAGCGCTCATCGGACACGAGTTCGGCGACGACAGGGACTGCGTGGCGGCCGCCCGGCAGCTGTGCAAGCTGGGGGCGGGGACCGGCATCATCACCCATTCCGGCGGCTGCTATGCGTACTTCACCGGGGACAACGGCGGTGAAGGGGCCTTCAAGGTGGAGATACCGCCCCTGGATCCCATCAGCACAGTCGGCTCAGGTGACTGCTTCCTTGCAGGCTTCATCTCCGCCATGCTCTCGGGCAAGGACAACGCCGAGAGCCTCAGGCAGGGAGTCGCCTGCGGCGCCGCCAGCACCCAGAAATACGGCGCCGGCGTCTTCGACCCTCACGAGATGAAACGGCTGTTCGCCAAGACCAGCTGTGAAGAGGTTCGACTCTGAGCAATAAAAAAGGAAGCTGACCAGGCTTCCTTTTTTAAAGAGGATGAAGGGTGTGTATCTAACTTCAACCGCTTTATCGGACGGAAGTTTAAAAAACTTTAGCCCCGGAGGAAATAAATATACGCCCGTGCGGGCACCCACAGGACTCTGGAGGATCATGGGAGACAGCGTTTGCCGGCGGTAGTATTCATCTCGTTTCGCCTGAAGGCGCAGGACGGGGTCTCCGCCGAGGCGGAGAAACGCATCGGCATCTTCAGCAAATGGGGTTTCGAGACGCACCGGGTAGCCGGTTACATCCCCAACCCCTCTGAGAACGATCACGTGCTGCCGGAGCTCAACCACCTGGACCCGCGCATAGAGAGCTTCACCCGGGAAATCTTCCACGGCGGCGGCCGGGACCGGGACAGCGGCCGTGACCGGCTCGAGCATGAGCTGGAACAGCTTGTGGAAGATATCGCCTCCCAACTGGAACCGCTCCTGGATGACCTGGCCGCGGGTCTGCTGGTCTGCGAGAATGTCTTCTCCGTGCCCCTGAACCCGCCGCTCACCGTCGCCCTCAGTCGTTACCTGGAGAGCCGGGACACGCCCTGTCTGGCTATCCACCATGAACTCATCTGGCAGAACCCGGACTTCTCCGACTGTGCGTTGAGCGACAGGCTCGACGCCTACTTCCCGGCGACGCTGCCGCAACTGAGGCACGTGGCCACCAGTGAGGGCAGCCGCCTGCAGATATTGCGCCGTACGGGACTATCAACGAGCTGCTGGCGCAACTGTTTTGATTTCGACGCGAGCCGTGCCGCCGATTCCTTCAACGCGCCGCTGCGGGAGGATCTGGGCGTGGGAGAGCACGAAGTGATGTTTCTGCAGCCGACGCGGGCGGTGGAACGGAAGTCCATCGGCCGCTCCCTGCGCTTCGCGGAGGAATTCGCGGCGGCCAGCGGCCGTGAGGTGCGGCTGGTGGTCACTGGGCCCTGTGATGAAGGCTACCGGGAACGTTTCGAGCACCTCTGCAGCAGCTCACAGGTTGGGGTCGTCCACGCGCCGGAGTGGGCCGGTTCCCGCCGCGAGGATCCGGCGGCGGCCTCGCCCTATGATATCCATGACCTGTACGCGCGCTGCGACATGGTTACCTATCCCAGTTCCCGCGAGGGCTTCGGCAACCCGGTGCTGGAATCGGTAGTGCACCGCAAGCCGTTGCTGGTGTCTGGTTACCCGGTGCTGGAAGAGCTGCGCGGCTTCGGCTTCCAGTTCCTGACGCTGGAGGCGGAGACAGCCGACAGGGTGATCAAGCTGATGGAACACCCGCAGCTGCTGGAGGAGATGCTGGAGAGGAACTTCGAGATCGGCCGCAGGCACTTCTCGCTGGCGGTGCTGGAAGGACAGATGGAAGAGCTGGTGGCGACGGTGCCGGCGTTTAATTCTTGAGGTTGATGGCGGCGGCGAGTCCGATGGCGACCACCAGTCCGCTATAGCCGTGGTAACCGGAGAAATACAGGGAGACGGCGGTGATGATGCAGCCGACGGTTATGATAAGGTACACCCACCTGGGCAATTCGCACCCTCTTCTCGTTTGGAAAGAGCAGGTTTCGCATGAATGATATCACGGACAGGCAGGGAAGATGACGGCTGAAGAGAGCGGCCGCGCCAGCGGCGCCCCGGTGATAGCGCTGGACGCCATGGGCGGCGATCTGGCACCCCGGGAGACCGTGCTCGGTGCGGCGGAGGCTGCGGGCCCCGATCTGGAGGTCATCCTCACGGGGCGCCGCGAGCAGATCGAAACCCATCTTGCGGAAGCGGGTGGCAGCGGCCATGTACACATCGTCGAGGCGGGTGACGTCATCGGGTTCGACGAGGAGCCGACGCGCGCCGTCCGCTCCAAGGATGACTCCTCGCTTGTGCGGGCCTTCGACGAGGTGGCGCAGGGCCGGGCGGACGGTATCGTCTCGGCCGGGAACACCGGCGCCACCATGGCGGCGGCCATGATTAAGCTGCGGCGCATCAAGGGACTGAAGCGCCCGGGGCTCTGCGCCGTGCTGCCCACGCCGGGCGGACCGACTGTTTTCATCGACGTAGGAGCCAACTCCGAGGTGCGGTCGGCGCACCTGCTGGAGTTCGCCAACATGGCGAGCATCTTCGCAAGCGAGGTATTCGACAGGGATAGCCCATCCGTGGGGTTGGTCTCCATCGGCGAGGAATCCATCAAGGGCAACGAGGTTGTGCAGGAGGCCCACAAGCTGATGGCCGAGTCCCCCAGCCTGAACTTCTACGGCAACGTGGAGGGCCGTGACATAGTCCGCAACGTGGTCGATGTGGTGGTCACGGACGGTTTCACAGGCAATGTCTGCCTGAAGCTGATGGAGAGCACGTCGGCGCTGGTGATCGAGCAGGTGCGCAAGGTGGCCGAGAGCAGTTTCAGCAGCAAGGTCGGCGGCATGCTGCTGAAGCGCGGCATGCGCGAGTTCAAGCGGTCCATCGACCCGGAGGTCTATAGCGGCGCCTACCTGTTGGGAGTCAGGGGGCTGGTGGTGGTCTGCCACGGCAACTCCAGCAGCAAGGCCATCGCCAACGCCATACGCATCGCGGCCCGGGCCGTGGAGCATGCTACGGTCGAAAAGATCGCCGACCGCATAGGCTCGCTTTGAGCCGCTGCGCGCCCTTTGAAAAATGGCGCCCATCGTGGTAGATTCCTGCGAAACGGCAGTATCGCCGGATATCACCAATGGAGGTTTGCATGTCGACGGATGAGACTTTCGTGCAGGTCAAGGAGATACTCGTAGAGCAGCTGGGAGTGGACGGCGAGGACGTCACCATGGAGGCTTCTTTTCAGGATGACCTGGACGCGGATTCCCTGGACCTGGTCGAACTGATCATGGAGATGGAGGACAAGTTCGGGATCAAGATCTCGGATGAAGAGGCGGAGAAGATCGGCACGGTCGGCGACGCCGTGAAATTCGTAGAGGCGAGGAACTAGAAGATAAAACTGTGGCATCACTAGCCCACCTGGTAGATGACCTGAGTCCGGACCTGGCCCGGCAGGTGTTCACGCACTCCTCGTGGGCGCCGGAACGCACACTCTCCTATGAAAGGCTCGAGTTCCTCGGGGACAGCGTGCTCGGGCTCTGCATCAGCACCGACATCTACGAACGTTACCCAGATTACAACGAGGGCGAGCTGGCCAAGGTGCGCGCCTACGTCGTCAGCAGGCACACCTGCGCCAAGGTGGGCGCCGACCTTGGGCTCTCCCGGCTGCTCGTGGAATCGGCTGAAGAGGCGGACGCGGCCAACATCACCTCCCTGGCGGAGAACGCCAACGTGCTCGCCGCGGTGGTGGAGGCGCTAATCGGGGCTCTTTACCTGCAATTCGGCCTCGACGGCGTCATGGAGGCCGTGCTGAACGCCTTCGAGGAACACATCAACTACGCCGCCAGCGAACACATCGACTACAAGACGGAGCTGCAGGAGGAGGCTGCGAGGCGGGGGGAGACCATCAGCTATGAAGTGGTCGCCGTGGAAGGGCCGCCCCACGCCAGGCTTTTCACCTCGGAAGTGTATATCGACGGCAGGACGCTGGGCAGCGGCAAGGGCAGGACAAAGAAGGTTTCACAGCAGGGGGCGGCGAAAGAAGCACTGGATGTGCTAAGGGCACAGGGGGATGAGACCTCCTGAACCCGGCGCCCGCAGCTCCATCGGTTGCGGGCCTTTTTTATGTCGCGGCTGCAGGCCGCGCAACAGGCAGGAAAGGAGCAAGATGTTTCTCAAGTCCGTAAAGGCGCGTGGCTTCAAGTCATTCGCCCGTCCGGTTGAATTCGCATTCGAGCCCGGCATCACCGTGATCGTCGGTCCCAACGGCAGCGGCAAGAGCAATATCGCCGATGCGGTCCTCTGGGCCATGGGCGAGCAGAGCCCCAGCTCGATGCGCGGCTCCACAATGCAGGATGTGATCTTTTCCGGAAGCGACAAGCTCTCACCCTCCGGCATGGCCGAGGTCGAGATACTGCTGGACAACAGCAGCGGCCTGCTGCCCATCGAGTATTCCGAGGTGCTGGTCTCGCGGCGCCTCTACCGGGACGGCGACGGCCAGTATTTCATCAACAAGTCAGGCTGCCGCCTGATCGATGTTGGCGAGCTGCTGTCTGATGCGGGCCTCGGCCGGGACAGCCATTCGATCATCGGCCAGGGTAAGGTAGACGCGGTGCTTGAGAGCAAGCCCCACGAGCGCCGCGCCCATATCGAGGAGGCTGCGGGCCTGGGCAAGTTCAAGAAGCGGCGGCGGCGCGCCGAGCGCAAGCTGGCGGCGGTGCGCCGCAATCTCGAGCGGCTGGCGGACGTGGAGGAGGAGGTGCGGACGAACCTGAGGCCGCTGAAGCGCCAGGCAACGGCGGCGGAACGCTCGGAGAAGCTCGACCGCAAGATAGCCAGGGCGGAAGCGGGACTGATCGGGGGCGGCCTGGCCCGCCTGAACCGGGAGCTGGAAAGGGCGCGGTCCCAGTCGCAACAGGCCGGCGAGCGCCGCCAGCAGATAGAGAGCCGGCTGGCGGATACGGCCGAGGAGCGGCGGCAGACCGAGGAGCGGTTGGCAAGCTCCCTCAATGATCACAAGCAGCTTGCATCACGTTTTTACGCCCTGAAATCGCAGCAGGAGGGTATGGCGCAACGGGGCGAGGACGTCAGCCGGCGGCGCGCCATGCTGGCACAGGCCGACAGGCGGGCACGCGCCCGCATGGGCAACCTGGAGGGCCAGATCGAGCGGGCCTCGGCTGAGCTGGAACGGGCGCGTTCGGAGAAGCTGCAGGGCAACGCCAACCTCGAGGCCGTGGAGGCGGAGCTGGCCGGCGTCGAGGCGCAGCTGGCGCGGGCGGCTGCAGAGGCGGAGCGATACCGGCGGGCCAGCGAGGAGCGGTCGCGTAAGCTGGGAGAACTGGGTGCGCTCAGGGACAGGAGCCGCCACCAGGTGGAGTTCCTCTCGCAGCGCAAGCAGAAGCTGGCGGCGGACGCGGAGCGGGCCAGCCGCGAGCTGCAGGTGGTCCGCAGGCAGTACGCGGACCTGGATGGACAGCTCCAGTCGCAACGCGAGAACCTGGTTGAGGGCCGCGAGCAGCTGGCGGCGGCGGAGCGCTCGCTAAAAGCGGCGCGGCGGGCGCGGGACCAGCTCGAGTCCGCCAGGGACGAGATCGCCGGCGAGCTCAGGCAGGTGAGTGAGGAGCTGAAGATCGCCAAGGCGAGGCTGACGTTCATCGGCGACAGCGACCGCGACCGGGCAGGGCTGCCGCCGGCGGCGAAGGCCTTGTTGCAGGATGGTGAACTTCAGGCTGTCGTCGACCTGATGGAAGTTGAGCCGGGTTACGAAAAGGCGGTATCGGCGGTGATGGGGCGCATGCTGTTCGCGCTGGCGGTCGACGGCCTTGAAGAGGCAGGCGGGTTGCTGGCAAAGGTAAAGGATGGCGAACTGGGCAGCGTCGAGTTCCTGCTTCCCGGGGAGAGCGGTGATGCGGTCACCGTTGCCAAACCCGGAGGGGACCGGCTGCTGGATCATGTAAACATCCCGGAACGCTGGCGCAGGCATCTTTCGGGCTACCTGGCTGGATTCCGCGTTGTTGACGATATCGCTTCCGCGGCGCACGGCGCAGGGGATGATTGTCACGAGGGAGGGACGGGCGCGGCGGGAGACTGGGTGACCCGCGAAGGGGTGGTATACCAGTCAGGCAGGCGCCTGCTCAGCTATCGTGAGCAGGTCGCCTCGTCGGTGGTGCTGAAGCACCGGAATGAGCGCAAGCAGCTGGAGGCGGATCTGGAGAGGGCCAGCGCCGAGCATCTGCGGCTGCAGCGGCGGCTGGACGGTGTCGACCGCAGAAGCGCCGGGCTCGATCAGCGTTGCCGCGAGGCGGCGGACCGCCGCCGTCGGCTGTCGGCTGAACTGGGAGAGGGGGAGGACGGCATCGCCGCACTGGAGCGCCGGCGCAAGGTGCTGCAGCAGGAGATAGAACTGAAGACAGCCGGGCGCGAACATTTCCAGGCGGAAGAGAGCAAGGTGGACGAGGAGCACCGCCAGGCGCTCGAGAAGCTGGCGGAGGCGGAGTGCGCCCTGGCCGAGATCGGAGACGAAGGCGCCCGGCAGGAAAAGGCGCTTGCGGCGGCCCGCCGCCGGAGCAGCCTTGAAGAGCGGGTGACTGAGCTGAAGATTTCGGCGGCGCGGGTGCGTGAGCGGGAGCAGGTTGCGGAACGCACCATCGAACGGGTCGAGCCGGCCCTGGAGCGGCTGATGGACGAACTGGAGCATGCGCGTTTCCAGCAGGCGGCCTTCAGGCGTTTCGACCCGGCTTGCGGGAGACTGCTGGCGGTTCTCGAGAATATGGGCCGGGTCTTCGGCTCCGTGGTGGAAAAGCTGGCCGCAGAAATGAAGCAGGCGGAGGACCAGGGCGAAAGGCTTTCGGCGGCGCTCAGGGAGCTCTCCCGCAGGGAGGCGGAGCTGCAGCAGCAACTGAGCCGCGCCAGTGACGCCAGTACCGACTGCGAGGTCGGTCTCGCCAAGCTGCGGGATCAGGCGGGCGAACTTGAGGACCGGCTGCAGGCCATCGTCGAACGTTATCCAGATGAGGACATCGCCGGCCAGGAGCCTGTGGCTGACGCGGATCTGGAGGAAGCGGAAGCGCAGCTCGAGCGCATGCGCCGCCGCCGCGAACAGATCGGGCCGGTGAACCCGCTAGCACAGAAGGAATACGAGGAGATGCTGGAGCGCCAGCAGTTCCTCGCCGAGCAGCGCCAGGACCTGGAGAAGAGCCTGGCGGAGCTCACAAGTCTCATCAGGGAGTTGACGGAGCGTATCGAATCCACCTTCAACGCCACTTTCGAGGCAGTACAGGAAAACTTCAGAGAGGTGGTGGCTACGCTGTTCCCGGGAGGAGAGGGGCGTCTGACCCTCGTCGAGCCCGAGGATGCGGCCGAGGCCGCGGGCGAAGACGCCGGTGAAACGGAGACGGAAGAAAGCGGCCTCAGCGAGGAAGAGGAGTAAGCGGAATCGCAGGGCGTCAGCACGGACCGCCGCGGCATCGAGATCTATGTGAAGCCGGCGCGAAAGGCGGTCAGGAACCTGTCACTGCTGTCCGGCGGCGAACGCTCGCTGGTGGCGATCGCCTTCCTG
>JAJRYJ010000086.1 GCA_024275795.1 Actinomycetes bacterium
GGCGATAAACACGGTCCACGGCATGGCCCTGGACCCCTGGACGCTGAAACCGGTGCTGGGAAACGTAACGGGGGGCCTGTCCGGACCGGCCATCAAGCCGGTGGCGCTCAGGGCCGTCTATCTCATCAGCCGCGAGCTGGAAGTGCCCGTGGTCGCCATGGGGGGCGCCACGACGGCGATCGACATACTGGAGTTCCTCGCTGCAGGCGCCAGCGCCGTCGCCATCGGCACGGCATCATTCCGCGACCCCAGGCTGGCGGAATACCTGGCCGGCGAACTGGATGAGCTGATGGAACAGCGGGGAATCGCTTCCTTGGCCGAACTTACGGGGAGCGCCCACCGGGACTGACCCGCCCAGGCTGGAGTTTTGCCTGAAAGTGTGGCCGGCTCCTATGATGAGGGCATCTCGACGCCCATGCCCTGCATGTCATCCAGTCCCGGCACTACGGTCACGGTCACGTCAGACGGCAGTTCGAAAAGGTCGTCCGAGACCGAGCCGATATTCGTGTACTCGAATTCCACGACCTGGACGTCGCCGTCCGAATCCACGGTCATCTTCGTGGGGAGCCCCTCGGGACCCTTGAACTCGATGGTGATGGAGCCCATGGGGAATCTGGCCTCCCAGACGTCGTCCTTGATGTCTCCGAAGGAGAACTCGGTGAAGGCGGTGATCATCGCAGCCGGATTCTTGCCCATCCAGGCCTGACTCTCGCTGCCGCCGGTGGAATACTCGGAAGCCGTGTTCCCGTCCACAACCCAGAACTTGTTCTCGTCGCCGCGGTAGATCACATAGGAATTCTCATCTTCGGGATCGTCCCAGCGCCAGTTTGTGCCCTTGGATGTCCAGATGCTCTCGACCTTCCCGTCGGATTTGACCGTTATGGTCGCCTCCATGCTCTCCAGCTCAGCCAGGCGCCTCTCGAAGTCGGAATCGCCACCGCTGGAACTCCCGGAAGCCGCAGATGACGCGGCTCCGCCGTCACCGGCCTGATCGTCGGCTGTCGTGCTGCTGTCATCGCCTCCGCATCCCGCCAGCACCGCAAGCGCGGCTGCGCTGAGAGCGACTATTATTATCATCCGCCAATGTTTTTTCATCCTGTTCCTTTCCGATAGACAAGGGAGCCGGGTTGTCATCCAGATGATAAGGATAACATAAAGGCGTTCTTGCAAACCCGGACTATCAGCCCATATAATACCCTCTGATGCCTCCTTCCGAACCGACATCGACAACCCCGACAAGGACGCTGGAACAGCGCCTTGAAGCGCTTCAACGAGCCAACGAGATCCGCTCGAAAAGGGCACGCCTCAAGAAGGACCTGAAGCGGGGAGCGGTCAAGATCGACGAGATCCTGTCCGACCCGCCTGACTACATCAAGACCGCCAAGGTGGTCGATGTGCTGCTGGCCATACCCAACTGCGGCAAGGTCAAGTCAGTGAAGGTCCTCAACCATTGCCGTATCAGTCCCAACAAGACCGTCAGCGGTCTTTCCGAGCGGCAGAGGCGGGAACTGGTTGACTTTTTTCGTTCCTGAACAGGGTGAAGCTCCGCAGCATCGCGGCAAACTGCTCGTGATCTCCGGTCCCTCCGGGGTCGGCAAGGGCACGCTCATCAACGAGGTGCTGCCGCGCCTCAAGGATACGACGCTCGCTCGCTCCGCCACCACCCGCCCCATGCGTGATCATGAACAGCAGGGGTGCGAATACTACTTCCTCACGGATGATGAATTCGACCGGAAGGTTGCCGCGGGCGAATTCATCGAGCATGTGCGCTATGGTTCCAGCCGTTACGGGACGCTGGCCAGCGAAGTGGAGGCAAACCTCGATAAAGGACGCAACGTCATCCTTGAGATCGAGCTCGAGGGGGCCCGGGCTGTGCGCCGTCGTCTGCCGGAAGCGGTCCTCTTCTTCATCGCGCCTCCGAACATCGGTGATCTGCGCAAGCGGCTGGAGGGTCGTGATACGGAGACGCCGGCCGATATAGAGACAAGACTGAGGCGCGCCGAGGAAGAACTTGCGTCACAGGGGGAATTTGACTACATTGTAGTGAACGATTCCGTCGCCAGGGCGGCGGATGAACTGGAAGAATCGATACTGGACAGTCTTGAGGGAGGCGCATCTTGAACAAACCCAGGATAGATACCCTGCTGGAGAAAGTGGATTCCAAGTACGCGCTGGTGGTAATGGCCGCCAAGCGCGCACGCCAGATCAACAATTACTACCGCAGCCGTGAAGAGGGCAGCATCGACGATATCCCGCCGCCGCTGGTGGACACGGGCAGCCGCAACATCCTCACCATCGCCCTGGAGGAGATCGCCGAGGGCAAGATCAGCTACGAATATCGCGTCTGACTCCGCCAGCGGTTCGCTGATGCCCCGGGCCTGACTCCATGGAATCACAGGAGAAGAGAATCCTTCTCGGCGTCAGCGGCAGCATAGCGGCCCCCAGGGCGGTCGAACTGGCCGGGCTGCTTGTGGATGCCGGCCATGAAGTGGATGTCATTCAGACGCCGTCAAGCCTGCATTTCGTGAAAGCTTCTGACTTCGCCGCCGTTACCGGAAAGACTCCCGCCTGTGAGCAACTGACCTTCAACGCCGGCGAGGAGCCGGACTTCACCCACATCGAGTTTTCAGACTGCGACCTGCTGGTAATCGCCCCGGCGACGGCAAACACCATCGGCAAGATGGCCCATGGCATCGCCGACAACCTGCTACTCTCCACCTACCTGGCCTTCAGTAATGCGGTGACCATCTGCCCCGCCATGAACGAGCGCATGTGGAACCACCCGGCCCTTCGGGCGAACATCGACTTCCTGCTGGAGCGAGGCGCAGATATGGTGCCGCCCGCGTCCGGGAGGCTGGCGTGTGGAGAAGAGGGCGTCGGCCGGCTGGCCGAGCCCGGGGTGATCGCCGAACATGTCCTGGGTCGGCTGAGCGAATCGGCATCGCCTGATCTCGAAGGTGTCAGGGTATTGGTCACGGCCGGCGGCACCAGGGAGCCGATCGACTCGGTCAGATACATCGGCAACCGCTCCAGCGGCAAAATGGGGTTCAGTATCGCCGCAGCTGCGATGGCAAGAGGCGCCGAGGTGACGCTGGTGGCTGCAAACTGTTCGGGAGAGACGCCAGGCGGAGTCAGGCGTCTTGATATATCGACCGCATCCGAGTTGGAAAACACGCTGAAAGAGGAGTTTGCTGACTGCGACGTGCTTGTAATGGCGGCTGCTGTCTCAGACTACAGAGTTTCGTCGCAGACAGCAACGGGAAAGAAAGAAAAGGATGAAGAATGGCACTTGCACTTGTTACCAACTGCTGATATCGTTTCAAACTTAAGCAAGGGTGGCGGCGACAAGCTGAAGATAGGCTTCGCAGCTGAGTATGGAGCAGACCGAATCGAGCGTGCCCGCAGGAAATTGAGGGAGAAGGATCTTGACATGATTGTGTTTAATGATATCTCAAGGGACGATATCGGTTTCGACTCCGACTACAACGAATTGACCATCATTGTAAAAGGAAGGTCGGAAACAAGGGTGCCGCGAGCGACCAAGCGGGAGTGCGCGGACAGGATTATCGACCAGGTTGTTGCATTGCTGGAAGAATAGGGATGGGGCCTATGGAATAACCGGCGGTACCAGGGTTTTTATTTCATGTTTGGGCAACCGGCTATCTGCCGGACGGTAGGGAGGCCACATGGTCTCGACTCTGCCTCGTGTTAGCGGGGCACGAAAAGAGAGGTAGGAAATGAAGAAGAAATATACCGATGAGGACTTGCTGGAAGCCCTGAGGGCTGCGAGCAAAGACGGCCTGCAGGGCCCGACGTATCATGCATATCTGGAAGGTCCGAATCGCCCCAGCGCCGAGGCCATCAGGGCACGCTTCGGCGGCTGGACGAACGCTGTGCGCAAGGCGGGGATGATACCGGCGGCGCGTCGTACAAAGAGGGAAATGAAGAAACTTGTCAAATTGGGCAAGGTGGATGCCAAGTATCCGGCTTTGCGCATGGGCATGAGCGTGCGTGAACTCAAGGTATCGGTAGGGCTTGAGAAACCGCGGAAGCCCACCAGGGAGCGTTACATAGATGAAGGCGTGCGCATCGCTAGAAAACTCGGACGCGCTCCCAACTTCCATGAGTTCAACCGCTATACCAGGACAGTGACTGCCTGGAACCCTTATCGGCTCTACGACCGCGACTGGAAGGCTTTCAAGCGGGATGTAGAGAAACGGCTGAAGCAGAAAGAAAGGGAGAAATCCATGAAGGCCAAGAAGAAGCCGAAGAAGAAGACAGCCGCAAAGAAGAAGGCCAAGCCGAAGAAGAAGACAGCCGCAAAGAAGAAGGCTACCAGGGCCAAGGCCAAGCCGAAGAAGAAAGCTGTAAAGGCCAAGAAGAAGCCGAAGAAGAAGACAGCCGCAAAGAAGAAGGCTACCAGGGCAAAGGCCAAGCCGAAGAAGAAAGCCAAGCCGAAGAAGAAAGCTGTAAAGGCCAAGGCCAAGCCGAAGAAGAAAGCCAAGCCGAAGAAGAAAGCTGTAAAGGCCAAGGCCAAGCCGAAGAAGAAGGCCAGGGCCAA
>JAJRYJ010000087.1 GCA_024275795.1 Actinomycetes bacterium
ACAGCCGAAGAGATGGTGATTTGAGTTTAAATCATGAAATACTCTGATTTTTTTCGAGAGACAACAGGCTTCTCTCCCTTCCCTTATCAAGTGGCGATGGGCGAGCGGGAGTGGCCGGATCTCCTGGACATTCCCACGGGCTTGGGGAAGACGGCGGCAGTGGTGATTGCCTGGCTATGGAAGCGATTGCAGCAGGAAGGCAGTGGGCAAGGCACGCCCAGGCGCATGGTTTACTGCCTGCCGATGAGGGTTTTGGTCGAGCAAACCAGGGACAACGTGAACAGGTGGGTAAAGGCAGCAGCGCCATTCTTTGAGAGGGAAGGTCGGGAGGTGCCAAGAGCATACATACTCATCGGCGGCGAAGCTGAAGAAGACTGGGAGCTGTATCCCGAAAAAGAAGTTATCTTGATCGGCACCCAGGATATGCTGCTTTCACGTGCTCTCAACAGGGGGTACGGCATCAGCCGTTACAAGTGGCCGGTGCATTTTGCGCTACTTCACAACGATGCTCTTTGGGTTTATGACGAGGTGCAGTTGATGGGCCCGGGCCTCTCCACTTCGGCGCAGCTCGATGCTTTCAGGCGGATATCGGACATGGGCATATCCAGCAGGAGCTTGTGGGTTTCAGCAACACTGTCGCGAGAATGGTTGAGGACCGTGGATTTGAAAGATTACGAAAGCACCTTCTCGGCGCTGCGGCTTTCGGAAGAAGAGGTATCGGAAGAGCTGGTCTCGCAACGGATCGCCGCAAAAAAGGAGCTGGCTTCTTTCGAGGGTGTCCCGGCAGGGGAGAAAAAGAAGGACGTGCAGGAGTACCTCGAGTCCCTGTCACGGGCGATCGTCGACGGTCATGGGGAACTTGGCGCTGGAGCGAATATCCTCGCCATCGTGAACACCGTGGAGAGAGCGCAGGAGCTTTTCCGCAAGACGAGAAAACTGGCGGGCGAGGATGTCGAGGTAGTGCTGGTCCACGCTCGCTTTCGTGCGGCCGACAGGAAACGGATCAATAGTTTGATCACGACGGATCCGCCGGCGGCAGGCAGGATCGTCATTGCAACTCAGGCCGTGGAGGCGGGCGTGGATATTTCCAGCCGGATCCTCTTTTCCGAGCTGGCGCCATGGTCTTCGATGGTCCAGCGGTTTGGCAGGTGCAATCGATACGGAGAGTTCAACGAGTCGGGTGCGACCGTTTTCTGGATCGACATTCCTTCCGGGCTGGCGGCGCCGTACGAAGAAAGCGAGCTCGATGATGCCAGAAACAAGCTTGTAGCCATATCTTCTGCTTCGCCTGCCGATCTGCCGGCAGTCGATCGGCAAAAGACCGTGGCAAACGTTCTCAGGCACAAGGACATCATCGAGCTTTTCAATACCGATTCCGACCTGAGCGGGTTCGACATCGATGTTTCACAGTTCATACGGGATGCACAAAGCTCAGACGTGGAAGTTTTCTGGCGCGATCTCCGGGAGGGAGTCGAGGAGCAGGGCGCGGCTTCGAGGGACGAACTGTGTCACGCCTCGCTGAAACAGATGCAGAGCTACGAAAAGAAGCGTAAGAAGAGCACTAACTTGATGTATTCATGGGATGTGGTGGACAAGAAGTGGCAGCGGGTGAACATCGCCGGCTTGAGACCGGGAATGACCGTCATGCTCGACGCTAACGAGGGAGGTTACGACGAGCAACTGGGATTTCTGCCGCAATCAAGGGAGCCGGTGGTTTTACTGCCCGATGGGGCCGGTAGAGAAAGGCCGGAGGGCAATGACGATGATCCTGGCAGTGGCAGCACCAGGTCGATCGGGATATCCGTGCATCTCGTGGATACCGAGAACGAGACGAGAAAACTCTGCGAAGCCTTGGGAGAAAAACGGGCCGACCGAGTTACGACGGCTGCCAGGTGGCACGATGTGGGCAAGGCCCATGAAGTGTTCCAAAAGGCCCTCCATTCCTGTGATGCGGCGGAGGAGGGAATATTGGCTAAATCACCCTGCCGGGCGCGGTACGAGCGTCCGGGCTTCCGGCATGAGTTGGCTTCGGCCTTGTCCTGGATGGAGAACAATGGTAGCGATCAGGAATCGCCGGATGCGGATCTCGTAGCGTACCTGATCGCTGCTCATCACGGCAAGGTGCGCATGAGTCTGCGGGCCTGGCCCAACGAGAAGGAGCCGGATGATCGCACGAAACGTTTTGCCAGGGGTATATGGGATGGCGACGTCCTGCCCGGGATCGATATCGACGGCCGGCAGCAGATCGGGTCCGTGGTATTACGGTTGGACCTGATGGAAATGGGTCGCGGGAAGATGGGCAGGTCCTGGCGGGAGCGAACCGAGGGCCTGCTGGAAAAATTCGGTCCCTTTTACCTGGCCTGGTTAGAAACGCTGCTGCGTATCGCAGATTGGCGTGCTTCCCGCATGGAGACGGCGGAGGCAGTAGATGGCTGAGAGCATTCTCTTGAAGGGCTGCACACCGGTGCCGCTGGCGAACTACTTGAAGGCGTTGGCGATCTTGCGCCTGGTAAGTGAGCAACGTGATGCAAATGCGCTTGGTTATTGGCAAGGCGAACACTTCGTCCTGGAGAGCAAATTGAACGAAGCCGGTCTCCTGGAGTTCCTGCTCCAGGAATACCGGCCGACCCCGATCGTCGCTCCCTGGAACGGCGGCAGCGGCTTTTTCCCCAAGGATCAACAGGCAGGAATATCGGCAATTGAAGAAAGCAATTCCGGACGTTTGGAGGAATACCGAAGAGTCATCAGTTATTTCAGAAAGCTGCTACAGGATCTGGGCATTGAGAAAAGCCCGAAAAACGAAGAGAAAAAACAGCTATTGACACGTATCAGGTCGGAGGGGCACGAAGCAGTCCTTGCTTGGGTGGACGCGGCCGTCTTGTTGACCGAAGAGGCCATGAGGTTCCCCCCCTTGCTAGGGACTGGAGGTAACGACGGTCGCCTGGACTTTACCAACAATTTCATGCAGCGCATTACGGAGATCATTGCCCTCGATGATGGTGATGAAGCCACGGAAGACTCACGAGCTTGGCTGTCGAGCGCGATCTTTGACATTTCCACGCCTGATGCGGGCGTGAAGGGACCGATTGGTCAGTTCAATCCGGGCAGGGTTGGAGGCCCCAATGCCACCACTGGTTTCGAGGGAGCTTCCCTGGTAAACCCCTGGGATTATGTCTTGATGATGGAGGGTAGCTTGCTCTTCGCCGCTGCCGCCAGTCGCCGCCTGGAGAAAACCGGGTATGCGGCCTTGAGTTATCCGTTCACGGTCAGGCCCACGGTGGCAGGTGTGGGCAATGCCAGCAAGGAGGAAGAAAAGAAGTCGAGAGCGGAACTGTGGCTGCCGATATGGAACAACCCGACTAGCTATAGCGAGGTGCATGCACTTTTTCGGGAAGGGAGAGCAACGGTCAACAGGAGGCCCGTCGAGGACGGACTGGATTTCGTGCGGGCGCTGGCCTCCTTGGGTGTTGACAGAGGTTTTTCCAGTTTCCAGCGTTACAGTTTCCTCGAGCGATCCGGCAAGGCATACCTGGCTACACCGTTTGGTAGGGTGGTGGTGAAAAGAAATCCGGATGCCGACCTGATTTCCGACCTGGAGAGATTGGGATTTCTGCAGCGCCTGAGAGGGTTTGCCCGAAGCGATGATGCCCCCGGCAGATTGAAGCTCCTTACCAAGCGGCTCGAAGACGGTCTTTTTTCGTTGGCTCAGCGATTCGCACGCGAGCAGCTGGCAGAGATCCTGATAACCCTCGGAGAGATTCAGCAAACGGTAGGCATCAGCGGCAAGGCCCGTGAAAAAGTGCGACCGGTCCCCCGGCTTTCGGAAGAATGGGTAACGAAGGCCTACGACGGCACTCCCGAGTTCCGCCTGGCATGTGCCCTGGCGGGTCTTTGGAACAAGGAACCGGAAATGCCGATGCGCATGCACCTGGCACCCGTGAACACTTACGGCGACAGGTGGCTGGAAGAAAGCGAGCTGTTCGTGTGGGACGAGGGCAGGTTGGTAAAGAATATCGGCAGGGTTGTCCATAGGAGGTACTTGGAGATCGAGAAAAGCGAGTCAGGCGACAAACCTTACTGGTTTGTCCATGGTGCGCGTGTCGGTGACGTCGCCGACTTCTTGGGCCAAGATATCCAAGAATCGCGTATCGATTCTCTGTTGCGGGGGTTGGTATTGTGCAAGATTCCGCGCGTACTGGATGCGCAAGAAGGAGAAGGAAGCGAAGCATCAGCAGCGATTGTGTCATTCTATTCGATACTGAAACCGTTTTTCGTTCCGGACGAGCTACTCAAGAAGACCGGATTTCTGCCTGAAGATTCGCGGTTACCATTGGCCGGTGACATTCCCGCCCTGTTGACGTCGGGACAAATCGAGCGCGCCGTCGAGATAGCTTGGACACGGCTGAGGAGCGTGGGGGTGGCCCTACCCGATTCACCTCTCGTACCGCCCATCGTCCTCGAACAGGACGGAGAACGATTGTTGGCAGGACTGGTTTTCCCAATTGACTTCGGGGAGCTGCGTAAAGTACTTGATCGGCTGATGGTCATTTCTGGCAAAGTGTAATCGTGAGCAAACAAGAGGAGGAGACTGATGGCGATCGATTATTCATCACTCGAGGGCACGCAAAGGATACTGATCGAGGCGGACCTGGTGCCGCTCCAGGGTACTCGTTTTCAATCGACGGGATTTCCCAACTTGGGAGCTGCCGTGTACGACGGTCCCGACGGCAGTAGAATGCTGCTGGTTGAATCCGCCCAGAGCATGGCGAACCGCATGGAGGCGGTTTGCTGGGACATGGCGGCAGATGACTGGGTGGAACCATTACGCGGCTTGCCGCTGGTTAAGGTCGTGGACGAGGAAGGTAACACGCTGACCAACTCGGTGCTGGAGGCACATCGCATCAATTCGGCTTATATCCTCGAAGGCAAAGACAAGAAGATGTTCGACATCCTGAAAGAAGAGTTGGCAAGCATGGAAGTGGGAGCCGTCGACATCAGGAAGCTGGCGAAAGTAATACTGAAGTACGACACCAACTCTTTGCTCCACGGGGTCTTTCTCGCCAAGAAGGATCTCGCCGGCGGCCGCCTGCGAATGCCGCGGGTGCTTTCGGCCTTCATCGAAGCAGAATCGGCGGGAATAGCCCAGAGCGGTGGTGTGAAGAACGATCACGTGGATCCCTCCGGCGATACCGCGAAGGGTTTTGGTAACGTTCCCTTCACGCGGGATGAATTTACAGCAAAGAAGATAACCGCGTTTTTCAATATCGATCTCGCCCAGGTACGGGGATACGGCCTTGGCGAAAATGCAGAGAAGCTGCTTACGGCATTGGCCTTTTTCAAGATCCGCCGCTTCCTGGAGACAGGGCTGCGCTTGCGGACCGCGTGTGATCTCGGGGTGAACGAGATAACGGTGACACACCCTGATGGCTACGAGCTGCCCACATTGCCAGAGACAGAAAGTGAAGTGGCGAAATCGATCAAGAAGGTGGGCGAAGAGGGTTTGTTCGTAGAGCCCCCCGTAACCGTGGTTACCTGGGAGCAGTAAGAGATGCTCGCCCTGGCATTTCGCTTTCCCGCTGGTTCATATCATGCGACGCCGTGGGGCCACCACATCAACGAGGCCAGTATTGCCTGGCCGCCGGAATCCTTCAGGTTGATACGCGCCTTGCTGGCCGTATGGTTTCGAAAGATGCAAGGGGAGGCGCATGAATATGACGAGTTCAAACGCCTCTTGGAGAAACTTGCATCGAACCCACCCTGTTACTACTTGCCGGAAGGGGTGCAGGCGCACACCAAGCACTACATGCCGGTGATAGAGGGGCGCAATGAAAAGAACAAGCTGATCTTCGATGCTTTTCTCCGCCTCGATCGCGATGAAGAATTGGTAGTGGCATGGCCGGAGCTGGAGGTCGGTGAAACATCGCTGGAGCTGTTGGATTCGTTATTGTCCCGGATTGGTTACTTGGGGCGTGCGGAATCGTGGGTGGAAGCAAGCGTGATGGATGACTGGGGCGGGGAATTCAACTGTGTTCCCTCAACGGACAACTTCGATCCTGAAACGGGCGAGATAACCGGTGAGATCATATCGTTGTTGCATCCGCTTACTCCCGATGCATACGCGCGGCTTAGGGACCGAACAATGAAAGAAATCGGCGGTAGAGATCTCAAGCCTGCACAAGTGAAAAAGATAAAGGCATCGTTGCCTGAGGATTGGCTGGATGCTATCGCCGTGGAGACGTCAGTAATCCAGGCGGCGGGCTGGAGCGACCCGCCGGCGGCGCGAAAAGTGGAATATTCCCGGCCCATGGCGGTGATGAAGACAAGCGCTATTCCCAAAGTGGTCGTCAACGAGCAAGCATCTTACTCCACTGCGCGGTTTTCGATCTATGGGAAGCCGCTGCCCAGGATCGAGGATTCATTACGTGTAGGTGAATGGTTGAGGCAGGCCGTGATGGGCAGGGCGCGCAGGTTGCTGGGCGAGGAAAAACTTCCCCGTTTGTTGTCAGGGCACGAGTTGGGCAAGGAGAATCGGCATGAACACGCTTTTTATCTGCCGGAGGATGCAGACGGTGACGGCAGAATCGATCACCTCGTGGTGCATGTTCCTGCCGGCATGGACATAGATTCACAAAGAGTGATCGGTGAACTCACTCGTATCTGGAGGCGGGAAGGAGATGAGTATCTGCTCCTGCTCGAGGGGATCGCCAATGCCGATGATTTCGAGGGAACGAGCAAGCTTTTCAACAAGTCGCCGACTCATCTCTCGATCACTCCATATCTTCATCCTTGGCACGTGAAAAAGAAATTCACGGTAGAGGATCAGATCAGGAAAGAGTGCTCGATGCGGGGATTGCCGGAACTGAAAAAGCTTGAAAGGATAAAGACAGTCAAGGTAGGCGGTAGGCCGCTATATCCACTTCATTTTCATCGTTTTCGCAGCAAGCGGGGGCTGACGCAACCAGACCGGCAGGGAAGTTTCTGGAGGCTTACTTTCTCGGAACCGGTAAGGGGGCCCATCGCGCTGGGATTTGCCTGCCATTTCGGTCTTGGTCTTTTCGCGGCGGAATAATAACGATGATGTTTCTTCCTATCCGTCTATTACCATCCAGGAAGGAATGGATGGTTTCGAATTGCACGTGGGCCAGCCCTGCCTTGGTGAGTATGGGGTATGGGACCGTCTCGTCATGAATAATGCACTCTAGCGTTGCCATGCAGTCTTCCACTGCCTGCGCTGGCGGAGGGACGAAACGGGCGTTGCCGGGCCGCGCCTCGTGGCTACAGCTCTTTTTTAAACGAACTTGAATAGGGGAAATCTTATTCAAGGAAAAGGGGATATCGTTAAATAAGCAGCGTTATTTGCTGCTGTATGCCAGTATTTTCACCTCAGTAACCTACGCGGCCGCCGCTACGCCCCCCCCCCCGGCCCTCCCCCGCAAGGGGGGAGGGGGCATGCAAGAAGGGGTTGTAATTCGGCACCACCTTACGATACATCCCCGCAAGGGGGAGGGAGAAGGCTAATGATCCTGTCGCCTCGATGATATCCGTCTTCCCCTCCTCCCCCGCAAGGGGGGAGGGGGTTTTACAAGAAGGGGTTGTAATTCGGCACCACATTACGATAC
>JAJRYJ010000088.1 GCA_024275795.1 Actinomycetes bacterium
CATAGTCGCCTCCATGAAGTCGGCGGCAGACGAGGCGGGCGTCCAGGTGGTCACCGGCGATACGAAGGTGGTCGAGCGCGGCGCAGCCGACGGCATCTTCATCACCACCTGCGGCATCGGGTTGATACCACCGGGCATCCATCTATCATCCTCCGCAGCCGCGCCCGGAGACGCCGTGATCATCAACGGCAGCGTCGGCGACCACGGGGTCTCCATCCTCAGCCGCCGTGAAGGCATGGTTTTCGGGACTGAACTTGTGAGCGACTGCGCCTCCCTGGGCCGGCTGACCGCCGGAATGCTCAAGGCCTCTCCCCGGATACACGCCATGCGCGACCCGACCCGCGGCGGGCTGGCCGCGACCCTGAACGAGATAGCCGCCTCTTCACAGGTCTCCATCGGCATCGAGGAGGAGAGTGTTCCGCTGAAACCGGATGTCCGAGCCGCCTGCGAGCTGCTGGGCCTGGACCCGCTGGTGCTGGCCAATGAGGGCAAACTTGTAGCCTTCGTGGCCGCACAGGACGCTGACAAGGTGTTGCGGGCGATGCGCGATGACCCTCTCGGCGCTGAAGCAGCCATCATCGGCCACGTGGAGGAATCGGAGAGCGGCAGGCACCGCGTATTCGCCCGCACGGTCCTGGGGAGCAGACGCGTGATAGCGATGCCCACCGGTGAGCAGCTGCCCCGCATCTGCTGAGCCAGCGACGCGCCATAACGGAATGCCTCCGCCAGGCGTGCGCCTATCGGAAGCCCTGTGCCGCCATATCAACGGAATAAAGCTGGACCGTCGCCGGAAAAGGCTCCCCGTGTGAGCGGTCCTGGTAGGTACGCCCCTTGATACTCAGGTAAACCGGCCCTGACAACTCGGTCAGTCCCCGGGCGTCAGGGAAGGGCAGCGTCCGTGAGTACAGCACCTGGCTCGGCTGATACCTGAAGATGCCGGTGAGCAATTGCCGCCAGCCCTCTGGACCCACTGAGATGATACTCAAGTCTTTGCGCCTGCCCTCCACATCCTGCAGGTATCTCAGTCCCGTATATGATTCCCAGTTGGCCAGGATGACTCCGTCCCTCTCTGTTTCAGCGAATACCTCTTCTGCGTAATCCCGCATGGAAAGGTCCCCTGAATGGTCGACGAAGGGCCAGACATGGGGAATGCCTACAGCCAGCACGCCGATATAGATCGCCGCAGCGATCAACGCCGGGACCTGGCGGTAACGTTCGACCCCCAGGGCTTCGGCGGCGATCAGCAAAAGGTAGACGGAGAAGCCCGCCCAGATGGAAAAATACAGCAGCATCGGCATGTAATACTGGGAGTACTGGCTGCTCATGATGAATACGATGAACATGTGCGAAGCCATGCCCCCAGGCAGGTACAGCAGCCAGCGCCGGCGGCGCTTCAGTTCGGGCCAGACGGCCGGGTGCAGCATGATGATCGCCGGTCCGAAAACAAGAAAGGCATAGGAAGGATAGTAGCCTTTGCGCACCACCTGCGAAGCGGCATCCTGGAGCTCGCTCCACTCGGGCATGGACAGCACCCCATGACCCGTGCTGCGTGCCTGACGCGCGGTCACGAAATCGATAAACGAGGAAACAGAATCGATGGGTGCATAACTGATTGCCGGATCGGCGGCGCTGCGGACGGGCAGATAAAGTAGGAAGCCCAGGCCCAGCAGGAAGAAGCCTGCGACCGCAAGCAGCGAGCGCAGGCCGATGAGGTCACGCCATGGCCCCAGCAGAAACACTCCCGCCAGCAGTACGGGCAGGAAATAGGCCAGCGTCGGATGATAGGCGATGCCGAACCCCAAGAGGAAGGCGCCGCCCCATACCAGGCGCACGTCGCCGCTGCGCTGCCACAGCAACAACAGCAACAGCGATATGATGATGATGGTTACTACCGCATTGTAGGGCTGCGCCACGGAAGCGTAGGACCACCACTGGGCCGCCACCATCAGCGTCAGCGCCGATATCAGCGCCGGCAGGAGCCGGTCGAACAACAAGAGAACGAACGCGTAGATACCGACGACTCCGATGGCCCCCACGACCGCAGAGAGGAAGTTCACCCGTTCCGGCAGGCTGCCGACGGGAAACAGCGTGAATATCCAGGCGACGACGATATATGCTGGCGAGCCGGGCGCATGACTTATGCCCGCCGTGGCCGCGGCACCCTGCCAGTCAGCCACATCATGGCCGAGAATATCCGGAGCCAGGGTAATCGTATAGAGGATGATCGCCGCCAGGCCCAGGGCCGCGCCGGTCAGCACCTTCGGTTTCAGCATCCTGTCAGCCCACTGCCCGGCCATCGCTCAGGCGGGCGCCGTCGGCGTCGGATCAGATGTCGATATCATCGTCCGGCAACTCATCCAGGGGGTATTCATCGTCGGCCATCTCCTGATCCTGCGCATCCCCGGACTCTACCGCATCATCGTCGACCACCGGCGCTTCATCGTGTGAATCCTCGATCATCTGTTCGATGTCATCCTCACCCATGAGCACGCGCCTGGGCTTGCTGCCCTCGTAGCCGCTGATGACCCCGCGCTTCTCCAGCATATCGATCAGCCGCCCGGCGCGCGTGTAGCCGACCCGCAGGCGCCGCTGCAGGAAGGATACGGACGCGGTGCCGGTGCTGACGACCAGCTGCATTGCCTCCGGCAGCAGCTCATCCTCGTCTGCATCCAGCTTTTCTTCACCCTCGGACTGCCTGCCCTCCAGCAGCTCCTTGCGGAACTCGGGCGCACGTTGCGCCTTGCACCGGTCCGTCAGCAGCTGTATCTCCTCCTCGGAGACAAAGGCTCCCTGGACCCGCTGCAGCTTCGAGGAACCCAGCGGTGAGAACAGCATATCGCCCTGTCCCAGCAGGCTCTCGGCGCCGCTGGCGTCAAGAATCACCCGGGAATCTATCTGAGATGATACGGCGAAGGCGATACGGGACGGAACATTGGCCTTGATCATGCCCGTGATCACGTCCACGGAGGGGCGCTGCGTTGCCAGCACCAGGTGGATGCCCACCGCGCGAGATTTCTGGGCGAGGCGGATGATCGCGTCCTCCACCTCTGTGGGAGCCACCATCATCAGGTCTGCCAGTTCGTCCACCACCAGCATGATGTATGGCAGCGGTTTCTCGCCACGCCGCACCCGCACCTGGTTCAGTTCATCCAGGTGCCTGGCCTTGGCCAGCTGCATCTTGTTGTAGCGGGACTCCATCTCGTCGATCAGGTTGGCCAGCACGTTGGCGGCCTCCTTCATCACCGTCACTACCGGCGTCAGCAGATGCGGGATTCCCTGGAAATGGTTGAGCTCCACCCGCTTGGGATCGATGAGTATCATCCTCACCTCGTCCGGCGTGCACCTGAGCAGTACCGAGGAGATCATGCAGTTGATGCAGCCGCTCTTGCCGGAACCGGTGGTGCCGGCGACCAGCAGGTGCGGCATCTGCGCCAGATCGGCGTAGACCGGCTGGCCGGCGATGTCCTTGCCCAGCCAGACCATCAGCGGACCGGCGCCCTCGGGGAAATCGCGGTAGATATCTCCCAGGGTAACCATGTTGGGGCGCATGTTGGGCACTTCGACGCCCACGGCGGATTTGCCCGGTATGGGCGCCAGTATGCGGATGTCCGTGGTGGCCAGCGCGTAGGCGATGTCGTTCTTCAGGTTGCTGACGCGGGAGACCTTGATGCCCGGGGCCAGCTGCAGCTCATACCTCGTTACGCGCGGCCCGGAGACCGTGCCCGCAAGGGTCGCTTCGATGCCGAAGCTGGCAAGGGTCTCCACCAGCACGCGTCCGGTGCGCTCGGAGCCGTCGCCGCCGCTATCCTCCAGTTCGCGGCTCTTCTTGAGCATGTCCGCATCCGGGGGGATATATTCATCAGGCTCCTCCCCATCCTCTTCGGCCACGGGGAACAGCTCCTCCTGAACAGGGGCGCCTGCCTCCATCCCGGGGGCGTCCTTCTCAAGAACCGCTGTCGCCAGTTCCTTTTCCATGGCCGGAGCATCCCCGGCATCAGCAGCAGGCTGCAACTCCCTTTCGTCATCACCAGCCTCGAAGATGTCCGGGTAGCTGCTGGCTCCGTTCAGCGGCCTGTCTCCGGCTCCAGCTTCACTGCTGCTGACCGTATCGAAAGCGGGCCTGCCCGCCGTCATGGCGGCACGCCGCTCTGCCAGGCTCTGTCCCAGGCTGCGTGAGCGTTCGTGAGCACTGGCGGCGGCGCGCCGGGCGCCTTTGCCTGACGCCAGCAGCACCGCTCTCACGGACGCGCCCGTAATCAGAAAACTCGCGGCCAGCAGCAGGAACAGGGCGGCGATAGTACTGCCGATATCGCCTATAAGCAGACTGGTCCCCCAGTAGAGCCCATCGCCGATGATACCGCCGTGTTCAGCCACGTAACCGGGATCGAGAAAACCGGGATGAACGCTGTCGCCGCCCACGATGGAGAAAGTGTTCGCGCCGGCGAACAGCAACAGCGAGAGCAGCAGCAGCGCCATGCCGGCCTGAAAAGCACGGGGCCCCCGCGGCATGTCGGGAAAGATGAGGAAGGCGCCGCCCGCGACCAGCGCCAGTGGCGCCAGGTAGGCCAGCACGCCGAAAAGATAGCGCAACGCGCCCTCGAAGCCGCTGCCGATGATGCCGCCGGACCAGCCGCCATAGATGACCAGCGCCATGAAGAGGCCGACTGCCGCCAGGGCCAACCCGCCCAGCTCACGCAGGTGCCTCATGTCCCGGGAGCCGGCCTTACGTCTCTTGCTGCCGCGCCCGGAGGTTTTTTTCGTTCTCTTGCGCGTCATTCAAACCTCGACCACCAGCGCCAGGATCAGCGGACGCTTCTTGGTCTTCTTGAACAGGAACTTCGCCAGCCGGTTGTGGATGTGTTCCTGCAACAGCTCCGGGTCGCTGATGCCCTGCCTGGAGCTCTCATCAAGTATCTTCTCCACGAGGGCGGAAACCTCTTTCATCAGCTCCCGCTTGTTGCCCAGGTGGACGAATCCCTTGGTGGTGATGTCGGGCCGCGAGACAACGGAGCCGTCCTGCTCCCGTACCTGGGCGACGACGACGATGGTGCCGTCCTTGGCCAGCTTCTGGCGGTCACGCAGGATCACGTCCTGGATATCGCCGACATCGAGGCCGTCCACGAAGGCCATGCCGGCGTCTATCTTGTCAACTATCTTAACCTTGCCGCCGGACAGCTCGATCACGTCCCCGTTGGAGGCGGTGAGGATGCGCTTGGGGCTCATGCCCATCTCCCTGGCCAGCTCCGCGTGGAAATGCAGGTGACGGTATTCCCCGTGGATGGGGATGAAATATTTCGGCTGCGTCAGGTTGATCAGCATCTTCAGCTCCTCGCGCGCCGCATGGCCGGAGACATGCACCGGCGCCACCGACTCGTAAACCACGTTGACTCCCGCCTTGAAGAGCCTGTTGATCACCTTGTGGACGCTCACCTCGTTTCCGGGCACCGGGCGCGCCGAGATGATAACCGTATCCCCCGGCTCCAGCTTCACCTTCTTGTGGTCTCCCGCCGCCATGCGCGAGAGGGCCGAGAGCGGTTCTCCCTGGCTGCCGCTGGAGAGGATGACAACCTTCGACGGCCGGTAGTCATTGACCTCGTTCAGGCGGATCATCATGTCATCGGGAATCTTCAGGTAACCGAGCTCGCGCGCTATCTGCGAGTTCTTCACCATCGAACGCCCGACTATGGTCAGCTTGCGCCGGTGCCTGCGCGCCGCGTTCACCACCTGCTGTATCCTGTGGATATGGGAGGCAAAGGAGGCAGCGATGATCCTTCCCGGGGCCTGGGTGAAGATGTCGTCCAGGGTCTTGCCCACGGACTTCTCCGGCCCGGTGACGCCCTCGTACTCGGCGTTGGTGCTGTCGGAGAGCAGCAGCAGCACGCCCTCGCTGCCCAGCTCGCCGAACTTGCCCATGTTGGTCTTGCGCTTGTCGATGGGGTTGGGGTCGAGCTTGAAATCCCCGGAATGCACCACGGTCCCCACAGGCGTCTTGATGGCAAGGCCGACGCCGTCGGGGATGCTGTGGGAGACGCTGATGAACTCGCAGTGGAATGGTCCGATATCCCGTGGTTTGCCCGCCTCGATCTCGCGCAGGTCCGCGTCCCTGGCCAGACCGTGTTCCTCCAGCTTGTTGGCCACCATACCCAGGGTGAGGCGCGTGGCGTAGACCGGCACGTTGATCTCACGCAGCAGGAACGGCAGGGCGCCCACGTGGTCCTCGTGCCCGTGGGTCAGCAGCACCGCTTCCAGCCTGTCGGCGCGGTCCCGGAGATAGCTGAAATCCGGAAGGATGAGGTCGATTCCCAGTAACTCGTCCTTGGGGAACATGATTCCGGCATCGACGACGAGCAGGCGCCCGTCATACTCGAATACCATCATGTTCTTGCCGATCTCGCCCAGTCCCCCGAGCGGGATTATCTTCATGGTTTGTTTAGGCATAGACAATCCAGAGTCGTTACTAAGACTTCGGTTCAGAGAGGAAAAATCCTGCCGGCGCTACGGATACAGGCCGGGCTTCAGGCCTGCTGCCCGGCCAGTGACAGCTGCTCGATCACCCGGCTGATCTCGCTCTCCTGAGCCGCGGTGGCGCGTACCAGCGGCAGCCGCAACCCCCCGACCTCGTGGCCGAGCAGATTGAGCGCCGCCTTGATCATTATCGGGTTGGCGGTGATGAACAGTGATTCGTAGAGAGGCTTCAGGCTGTCGTTGACCGCCTTCGCCTCCTCATGATTGCCCTCGCGATAGAGTTCGACGATGCTCTTCATGCGCCTGCCAGCCAGGTGCGAAGCCACGCAGATGCCGCCCCAGCCGCCGTATTCCAGCAACGGGTATAACATGTCGTCGTTGCCGGCGTAGAGGCCCAGGTCGCTAATCTCCGCCAGCCGCTCGCTCTGCTCCAGGTCCGGGTTTGCCTGCTTGACGGCGATGATGTTCTCGACGGCGTTCAGTTCAGCCAGCGTCTCGGGCTCGATGTTGATGGAACAGCGCCCGGGGATGTTATAGAGGATCACCGGCTTGTCGGTGGCCTCGGCGATGGCGCTGAAATGGCTGATGATGCCGGCCACAGGCGGCTTGTTGTAGTAGGGCGTCACCGCCAGTATGCCGTCGATGTCGAGCTGTGAGGCCTTCTCCGTGAGCTCTACGCTGTGAGCCGTATCGTTGGAACCGGTGCCGGCGATGATGGTCGCCCTGTCGCCCACCGCCTCGCTGACGGCCCTGAACAGTCCCAGCTTCTCGTCATCGGTGAGCGTCGGCGATTCGCCGGTGGTGCCGCTGACGACAAGGCCGTCGGAGCCGTTCTCCACCAGCCAGACGGCAAGCTCGGCGGTGCCGTCGTAATCCACCGACCCGTCATCGTGGAGGGCCGTCACCATGGCCGTGATTATGTCTCCCAGTGAATGGTTCATGAGCTAGTTATTATCCCAGATTCAGAGTATCTTCTCCAGCCCGACCACCAGGCCGTTCAGTTCCGGCACCCGGCGGATCGCCAGCACCACTCCCGGCATGAAGGATTCACGCGAGATGGAGTCATGGCGCAGGGTCAGCGTCTGACCCGGTCCTCCGAAGACCACTTCCTGGTGGGCGACCAGGCCGGGCAGGCGTACGCTGTGGATGGGAATGCCCTTGTAGACTGTCCCCCGGGATGCGTTACCCTCCGGGCCCGCGGGAGCAGGCTCCTGGTGACGGGACTCGGCGATCATCTCCGCGGTGCGGAGCGCCGTCCCCGAGGGCGCGTCAAGTTTCTGGTCATGGTGCAGCTCGATGATCTCGCACTCCGCCATATACCTGGAAATCACCTTCGCTGCTTCCATCATCAGTACGGCGCCGATGGCGAAGTTGGGCGCCAGAAAACAGTTGGCGTCGCCCTCGAGGGCCAGCTTTTCCACCTGGGCGAACTGCCTGGCCTCCATGCCCGTGGTACCGACGACGCAGTGTACGTCGGCGTCAAGGCAGGTACTGATGTTTTCAAAGACGGCGTCCGGCGTGGTGAAATCCACCGCCACGTCGACCCGGGTCTCCTGCAGGCAGTCGGACATCTGCGTGAACATGGGCACATCGTGTGCCGCTTGCCGCCCGGCATCGCCACCCGTGAATGCCGGATCCACCACAGCCGCCAGTGACAGCCCCTCGGCAGCCACAACGGCGTCGCACACGGTGCTTCCCATCTTGCCCAGGGCTCCGGTTACCGCTACTTCGATCATCTTTCCTCCCAAGATATCCTATCCGCGCCGGTCCACGGTAGCTTCGGCAACCAGTTCCAGAGGCGCCGTCTCTATCTGCTCTCCTACCCTTTCCAGAGCCTCGACGGCCTGCGCCACGTAGGCGAACGCCCGCTCCTGCGCCTGTGCCAGCGCCCCGCTTGCGGCCACCCGCCGGCAGACATGGAGCAGGCTCTCCTCGGAAAGCTCACCGTTCAGCATGCCGGAGAGCTCTTCATCCATCTCCAGCGCCAGGATAAGCGGCAGCGTCACGGTGCCATCCCGCAGGTCGGCGCCGAACCTCTTGCCGATTCTATCCGAATCCCCGGAGAAATCCAGGATATCATCGGAGATCTGGAAGGCCATGCCGATGCCGGCGCCGTATTCGCCCATGGCCTGAACCACGTCCTCGCCGCAACCCGACAGCAGCGCACCCAGCCGACAGGCCGTAGAGAAAAGGCTGGCGGTCTTCAAACGACAACGCTCCTCGTATACGTTCAGTGTCAGCTCCAGGTCGCCGCTGCCACGCATCTGCAGCAGCTCTCCGCGGCTCAGATCGAGACTGGTAGCCGCCAGCATCGACACCGCCGCCGGCGAACCGGAGCCGGCCAGCGCCTCGAAGGCGGACGAGAACATGTAATCGCCCGACGAGATGCTCACTCCCTCGCCGTAGCGCGCCACCACGGTAGGCTCACCGCGGCGCAGTTCGGCGGCATCGAGCACGTCGTCATGCACCAGGGTGGCCATGTGCACCAGCTCCATGGCGACGGCGGCGGCATAGAGACGTTCATCAGGCTCCTGCCCCCTGGCCATGGAGAGGAAGACCAGCAGCGGCCGCATGCGTTTGCCCCCGGCCTCGAGGGTGAGCGTACAGGACTCGCCCAGGGTGCGGCCGGGCCTTTCAGTCACCAGCAGCAGCCGCCGTTCGACCTCCGCCAGCAGGGGGGCGTAGCTATCCATGTACTGCTGCTTGAATGCCTCCAGCGCTCCCCCGGGGCCGTGTCTGACGCCCCTGGCGGCGCCCATCCCTTCGGCGCTCATGCGGTCCCCCAGTGCAGGGCGATGATGCTGCCCGCCATCAGGCGATAGTCGACGTCTTCCAGCCCCGCCCGGCGCATCACCTCTGCCAGCTCCCCGGCGGGCGGAAAACGCCTGACGGAGGCCGGCAGGTAAGAATAGGCCGACGCGTCGCGGGATACCATTCTGCCGACGGCCGGCACCATGCGGTCGAACCAGACGGAATAAAAGCCCTTGAACGGCTGGTGCGAAGGCCGGGTTATCTCCAGGCAGACGACCTTGCCACCGGCACGTGTCACCCGTGCCATCTCTCCGAAGACACGATCCAGTTCCGGGATGTTCCTGACGCCGAAGCCGACGGTGACGGCGTTAAAACTGTTGTCCGGGAAATCCAGGTCCGTTGCGTCGCCCCAGCGGAATTCCACGGGCTTGCCGCAGCGCTGTTCCTTCTCGCGCGCCACCTCGAGCATGCGGCGGCTGAAATCCACGGCGGTCACGCTGCCCAGGGGTCCCACCCTGTCCTTGAGGGCGAAGGCGAAATCGCCGGTGCCGCAGCAGACATCGAGGGCGGCTTCCCCGGGGCCGAGGCCCGCAAGGTCCACGCCCAGCCGGCGCCAGCGGTGGTGCATGCCGCCGGTCATCAGGGTGTTCATCAGGTCATAGCGCCTGGCGATGCCGCCGAACATGCTGCGCACCCGCCCGGGCTGGGGCTCCCCCAGCTGCGGCTGTTGTCTCATGCCGGCGTTCAGGCCGGCCCCTCCCAACGGGCGAAAAGCTCGTGCTCGATGCCGAGGAAGTCCAGGACCTTGCCTGCCACGAAATCCGCCAGGTCCTCTATCGTCTCCGGCTGATGGTAGAAGGCCGGCATCGCTGGAATTATCCCAGCCCCGGCGCGGTTCAGCTCGAGCATGTTACGCAGATGCACCTGGCTTAAGGGCGTCTCCCGGGGGACCAGCAACAGCGGCCGCGACTCCTTGAGCATCACGTCAGCGACCCGGTGGATGAGGTTGCGCGTGACGCCGGAGGCGATGCAAGCCAGCGTGGACATGGAGCAGGGGCAGATGACAGCCGCATCCGCCAGGAAACTGCCGCTTGCGAAGGCGTCACCCATCCTGCCGGGGAGAGTCACGTGATCCATGAGTTCACCCAGGCGATGACGCCTTGCGAACAACTCCATGGCGGCATCCCGGGCTCCGGGATCGCCTGCCGTGACGGCGCCTTCCCCCTCCGAGAGCAGCACCTCGATGGCAGCATCGGAGAAACAGGCTGTGGTCTCGTGCCCCTGCTGCTCCAGGGCCCTGAGCAGCCTGCCCGCGTAGATACTGCCGCTGGCGCCGGTGATTCCCGCAAAGATCCTCATAAGGACATAAAGTCTAGCACAAGCAGGCGGGTTTCAGTCCCGCGGACGGCCGCTGCGCACGGCGACGACCACCCCGTTTTCGCTGTAGCGGGCCTCCCTGAGAGCCCAGTCGGCCCGCTCCAGCAGCTGGGTGGCGTTCTCAGCATGCAGCGGATAGCCGGCGATGCCCACCCGTATCTGGCCCGATAACTCTCCACCGCTGGCCTCTACTGCGGCGGTTGCGACGGCTTCACGCAACCTGCTTACCACCTGCAGCGTATCTTCTGCGCCGTCTTCCGCCTCGATCAGCGTCTCGGGCAGCAGCACGGCGTATTCATCGCCGCCGTATCTCGACAGGACGTCGATCTCCCTTACGGACCGCTTGAGGCTCTCAGCTACGCTCAGGACCAGTCCGTCGACATCGGAATCACGATGATGTTCACTGTACTCCTGGAAACCCTCGAGCTCGAGAATCATCACGGACAGCGGCCGCTGCTGACGCTTGCTCCTGGCGACCTCACGCACCGTCGCCTCGTAGAAATAGCGGTGATTATATAATCCGCTGGGCCTGTCCACCAGCGAGGTGCTGCGGGCCTCCTGCACCAGGCGGGCGCTGTCCAGCATCAGGCCCAGCTGCCGGGTCAGGGGCTCCAGCATCTCCGCATCCTCCGTGGAGAAGGAGCCCGGCTTGAAGCTGCCCAGGTTCAGGGTCCCCAGGGCTTCGCCCTTGAAGATCAGGGGGAAGATGGCGGAGGAGCGAATACCCTCCTCAACCAGCAGCTTGTCCGCCGGATATTCGTCTCCCCTGATGTCATCGCGAATGCGGTAACGGCGTTCGCGCATGACCTCGCCGAAGGGCAGGGCGTCGCCGGGTATGGACATACCGGTGCGGAGCCACGACCTGGGGGCCGCCGTATCCATCGCCATGATCTCGAACTGATCCGATTCCTCCTTCCAGATGGCCAGGCTGGCCCTGTCGAAATCGATCAGCTTCTCCGCCAGCTTGACGAACGATTCGTATACGCTGGTCATACCGCGCTGGGCATCCATGCCCTCGAGCAGTTCCGATACCAGCTCCGCCTGCTCGCGGTCGCGGGCCAGCTCGCTCGCCAGGCGCGAATTCTCAACGGCGGCGGCTATACGGTCCGCCGCCACGCAGAGGGTGTTCTTCTCTTCCTCCGTATAGAAATGCGAGGAGAGCGTAGCCAGCACCAGCATGCCCAGGTTCTCCTGGCGCCCCTGCAGGGGGATGCTGATCAGGGTGCGGGCGCCCATCTCCCTGAGGGCCTCACTGGTGATCCTGCTGTCCGTGGCCACGTCTTCAGAGACGGTGATATAGCCGCCGGCGAACGCATGGCCGATGATGCCCTCGCCCACCCGGCAACAGAGCTCCCTGGTCTCCTTGAGTTCGATGCCGTATGTGGCCCTGGTGACCAGGCTCTCTCCCCGCTTGTCCACCAGGTAGACGAACCCCAGGTCGACCCCGGCAAAGGACGCGGCCGATTCCAGCAGGCTCTTGAGCAGGTCCGAGAGGTGGATTGAGGACATGGCGGCCTCCGAGAGACCCACCAGGCCGGCCAGCTTCTCGCTGCGCTGCCGCGAGCCCTCGTATGCCTTCTCCAGTTCCTCCTCGCGCTCGCTGAGCAGGTAGTTCATCGCGTAGAAGTTCTCGGTGATCTCCTTCACCGGGTCCTCGGTCGCCTGCTTGTAGACCTCGCAGAGACGGCAGTTGTCCAGTTTCCGGGCAAACTGTCCCTGAACCTCCCCGCGGCAGAAAGTGCCTGCGATCAGCCAGCAGCGGGCGTTCTCCTTGCCGAACACGGGGCAGTCCTGCTTGTCGCAGTCCAGCCGACGCCAGCAGGTGGTGAGAGAACTGTCCTCGAAGGCAGGCTGCCAGTGCCTCTGGGTCGTGGCCCTGGCGATCAGGTCGTTCACCCGCACCCTGGCGTCATCCAGGCGGCTGCCCCACTGATAGAGGGAATTCTCCCTGACGGCCAGAAGCACCATCACCGCAGCGATCACCGGTATGAACAGCAGCAGCCACCAGTTATGGTAGGGAACGCCCACGCTCTCCACCAGTTCATGGATAACCATCAGCAGGATGCCTACGAGCACGCCGAAGACCGCATACAGAATAATCCTGCTTTTTCCGTAACCGACTTTCATGAATTCTTCCCCGATACGCACCTTTGCGGGTATTCTACCCCCGTGTAAATGGATTAGCAATAATATTTGCCGCTATCAGAAATAACGATAGCTCTCCCTGTTGACGATACCATAGGGGGTATGGTATCTTTCTTATCGGAAGAAAGGTGCCCAAAACCTTTCAACCCCCCACCCCCCCTAGTGGAAAGCCCCAGTGCCGGCTAGCCTGGGGCTTTTTCCTTGCCTGAAAACTACTTCTTGTCGATGTCGAGCACCGCCAGGAAGGCCTTCTGCGGTATCTCCACGTTGCCCACCTGCTTCATGCGCTTCTTGCCTTCCTTCTGCTTCTCGATCAGCTTGCGCTTGCGGGTGATGTCGCCGCCGTAACACTTGGCGGTGACATCCTTGCGCTTGGCGGGAATGGTCTCGCGGGCGATGATCTTCTTGCCGATGGCCGCCTGTATCGCCACTTCGAACAGCTGCCGCGGTATCTCCTCCTTGAGCCGCTCCACCATGCCCTTGCCCTGGTGGTAGGCCTTGTCGCGATGGACTATCAGCGAGAGCGCGTCCACCGGCTCGCCGGCGATGAGCACGTCCAGCTTGATCAGGTCGCTGGGGCGGTACTCGTCCATCTCGTAGTCGAGGGAAGCATAACCGCGGGTGCGCGACTTCAGCAGGTCGAAGAACTCCAGCACTATCTCCGACAGCGGCAGCAGGTAATGCAGCTGCACGCGGTTGGAGGAAAGATATTGCATGTCCTCGAAGTCGCCGCGCCGCTCCTGGCAGATCTCCATCACGGCGCCGACGTAATCGCCGGGCACCAGGATGGACGCCCGCACGTAGGGCTCGGCGATGGACTCAATCACTCCCGGGTCCGGCATCTCCGCCGGGCTGCGCACGGTGATCTCGCTGCCGTCCGTCAGCGTCAGCCGGTACTCGACGTTGGGTACGGTGGCCAGCATGTCCAGCCCGTACTCGCGCTCCAGGCGCTCGCGCACGATGTCCATGTGCAGCAGGCCCAGGAAGCCGGTGCGGAAGCCGAAGCCCAGCGCCCGCGACGATTCCGGCTCGAAGTTGAGCGAGGCGTCGTTGAGCTTCAGCTTGTCCAGGGCGTCCCTGAGCACGGGGTAATCATCGCCGTCGATTGGGAACAGCCCGCAGAACACCATGGGCTTGGCCTCGCGGTAGCCGGGGAGCGCCTCGGCGGCGGGGTTGCGCGAACCGGTAAGCGTGTCGCCCACGCGCAGGTCGCGCACGGTCTTGATGCCGGTGATGATATAGCCCACCTCACCCGCCGAAAGCTCCGCCGAGGCGGTCATGTCCGGCGAGAAGAAGCCCACCTCCTCGATCTCCACGCGCGTGCCCATGGCCATGGCCCGGATCTCCTCGCCCTTGCGGAAGCTGCCGTCGACGACGCGCACGTAGGCGATGACGCCGCGGTACTGGTCGTAAACCGAGTCGAATATCAGGGCCCTGCCCGGCGCCGCCGGGTCGCCTGCGGGCGGCGGTATGCGCTGGACGATGGCCTCCAGCACCTGCCCCACGCCCTCGCCGGTCTTGGCGGACAGCCGCAGCACCTCCGCCGGGTCGAGGCCGAACAGCTCCGACACCTCGCCCGCCACCTTGTCGGGATCGGCGGCCGGCAGGTCGATCTTGTTGAGCACCGGCACGATCTCCAGGTTGTTGTCGATGGCCAGGTATGTGTTGGCCAGCGTCTGCGCCTCGATTCCCTGGGCGGCGTCCACCACCAGCAGCGCCCCCTCGCAGGCCGCCAGGCTGCGTGAGACCTCGTAGGAGAAATCCACGTGTCCCGGCGTATCGATCAGGTGCAGCGTGTAATCCCGGCCGTCTGCGGCCCTGTACATCACCCGGGCCGCCTGCGCCTTGATGGTGATGCCGCGCTCCCGCTCCAGATCCATGGTGTCGAGCATCTGGTCTGTGATGTCGCGGCCGCTGACGGTGTTGGTAATCTCCAGCATGCGGTCCGCCAGCGTCGACTTGCCGTGGTCGATATGGGCGATGATGGAAAAGTTGCGTATCAGTGACTGGTCGGCCATGGGTAATAGATTAGCAAATGCGCGGTAAATGCGCGGGCGTCAGTCGGCGGCCGCCGCGGTGCCGCCGCCCCTGATGGAGCGGAAGAGCTGCAGTTCCGGCATGCGCGACGCCCAGGCCAGCAGCAGGAAGACCGCGGCGGCCGCCGCAAAAGCCGTACCTATGGAAACCACCTGTCCCGCCAGACCCCGCCCCAGCCACCGGTCCAGCAGGTACCAGCTGAAGAAAGCCGCGGACGCCGCCACTGCCGAGAGCAGCACCGACATGGCGGCCGTCCTGACGATAGCGGCGCCGTCGAGCCGCCCCAGCCGCCGCCTGAGCAGGTAGAAGAGGGCAAGGAATGTCAAAATGGAAACCGCCGTCGTCGAGAGGGCGATCCCCCCCAGGTCGAAGCGCTGTATCAGGACCCAGTTGAACAGGGCATTCAGGCCCAGGTTGACCAACGCCAGCAGCGTCGGTACCCAGGGCCGCTCCAGCGAGAAGAAGCCGCGGGTAAGCAGGGCGCTGCCACCGCTGAAGGCGCTGCCGAAGGTGAAGAAGAACAGGGTAGACGCCACCAGCACCGTATCGGCAGCCACGAAGGCGCCCCGCTCGTAAACCAGCCGCACCAGGGGCTCGGACAGCACCAGGATGATCGCCGTGATCGGAATCAGCAGGAAGAAGATCACCCTGATGCCTGCGGATACGGTGAAGCGGAAGGTCTCCATGTTATCCCTGGCCGCCAGCTTGGACAGGGTGGGAAACAGCACCGTGCCCACGGCGACGGCGAAGAGGGCCTCCGGCAGCTGGTAGAGGCGAAAAGCATAGTTCATCGCCGCCACGCCCCCCTCCCCCAGGTAGGAGGCGAACTGCACATCCACGAGGCCGTTGAGGTTGATCAGCCCCAGGCTGAGGCTCACTGGCAAAATCAATATGCCTACCTGTTTCACATAGGGATTGCGCCAGTCCAGGCTCCAGCCCAGGCGCCCCCCCCGGCCCCTGAGCCAGGGGAGCTGTATGGCCAGCTGCACCACCGTTCCCAGCAGCACGCCCCAGGCCAGGGCCTCTATTCCCAGCCGGTCTGCTCCCAGGAAGATTGCGAGGATGATCACCAGGTTCCAGAAAACGGGCGCTACCGCCGGCACGGTGAACTGCTCATAAGAGTTGAGGACGGAGACCACGATGCCCGTCACCGCCAGCAGCAGGATGATGGGAAAGAGCAGCCGCGACATGCTGACTATGTCCGCCATCATCGCCGGGTCGTTGCGGTATCCGGGGGCGAACAGGGGCATTATCTGGGGCGCGAAGATGATGAACAAGGCGACGACTGCACCCAGGACCAGCAGCACCAGCGTGAACACTGTGCTGGCTACATGCCAGGCTTCCTGTCGCCTCTCCTTCTGCAGCAGTCCGGCGAACACCGGTATCAGGGCGGCGCTGAGCGCTGCCTGCGCCACCAGCACCTGGAAGGTGGACGGTACGAGGAAGGCCACGTCGAAGGCGCTCTTCCCGGCTCCGGCGCCGAAATAGGCGGCGGCGGCGATCTCACGCACATAGCCGAACAGGCGCGACAGCGCCGTTGCGGCCATCACGGCGAAGGCGGCGCTCGCCAGGTGGCGTCCGCCGGGGACGCGCCTGGCGCTGTCTGTTCTCTCCCCTTCATCCATAAGCCGTTTCCTCCATGAACCAGCAAGCCTGCTTCACCCGACACACCACTCCCCGTGCAGCATACCCCGGAAGTGGGGATAATTTCTCCGGACCGCCCGCCGTTCCTCCGAGGCAGGGGCGAAACTTCATGTTTAGGGCGTTGGCCGTCTGCGCAATAATATAGGTGAGCCCCGGGATCGAGAAAGGCTGATAACTCCATCCGGCAGTTTAACCGGAAACTGAGAATTTGACCCGTCAGCCGCTCGCTCGGGGTTCATGCCGCAGAACAACACATGGGCCCCTGTTAATAGGGGGATTCCCCAGTAGGATATCAGTCGCAACTGTCGATATATATTAGTGGAGCCCCGAGAGGTACCAGGCCGCAACGGGGGATGCTCTGCAGAAGCTGAGGAACGGCGGTAAAAGGACCCGCCAAGTACGATGAAGCGGCAGCAGAGCGAGAGTGTGGGTTTCCCGTACGGCCGAAGATCACTCGGGGCTTTGCTAATGCTTATTGGTCGCTGAGCGCCTGCATCTGCGCCAGCACATCCTCCAGCTGCTTGAGCTCGGCTCCGTATGTCGCCCAGTCACCCTGTTTCTGCGCCTCGATCGCCCGGTTGTAATGATCCTGGGCCTGGGCGGCCAGCTGCTCCAGGGTCTGCGCCGCCTCCCCGCCGCCGGCTGCTTCAGGGGGCGCCGTTTCGCCCATGGCGCCGGCATCGGCCTCCCCGCCCGCCTCCGGAGTGACCGGCGGCTGTCCCGAGAATACCTGCTGCAGCGCCGTGCCCAGGTCCTCAGCCATGGCGATGCGGGCGCCGTAGGCCACCGTCACCCGCTTGAGCTCCGGTATCTGGCCCCGCTCCGCCTGCAGGTACAGGGGCTCGACGTAGATTATGGACTCGTCGATCGGTATCACCAGCAGATTGCCGTGGATGACCTGGCTGCCGCGCTGCGCCCAGAGCGACAGCTGCCTGGAGATCTCCGGGTCCTGGTTGATGCGCGCCTGTATCTGCGAGGGTCCGAAGACCAGCTTCTCCTTGGGGAACTTGAACACGAGCCGCTGCCCGTAGTTCTCCGGGTCGGACTTGGCCGCCATCCAGGCGATCATGTTGTCCTTGGTGCTCGGCGTGAAGGGCAGCATCAGCATGAACTCCTCCTGCTCATCGCCGGGCAGCCCCATGATCACGTAATAGGGCTCCATGCTGCTGGGTGTGCTGCCGGACGACACCTGGGGCACGCTCCACTGGTCCTCCTTGTTGTAGAAGACCGTGGGGTTGGTCATGTGGTAGGTGGTGTATGTATAGGCCTGGGCGCTGAACATGTCCTCCGGGTAGCGGAAATGTTCCCTGAGCGACGCCGGTATCTGTTCGCCGGGGGTGAACAGCTCCGGGAAGATGTTCATGTATGTCTGCAGCAGCGGGTCTTCCTCGTCGATGACATAGAAGGTGACGTCGCCGTTGTAGGCGTCGACTACCACTTTCACCGAGTTGCGGATATAATTGATTCCTGATGGTATGGGCTGGGAATAGGGATAGCTGTCGGCTATTGTGTAGGCATCCTGTATCCAGAAGATGCGCCCGTCCACCAGGACGCTGTAGGGATCCTGGTCATATTCGAGGAACGGCGCTATCATGCGGATGCGCTCGCCGATCTCCCTGTTCACCAGTATCCTCGTGTTCTCGTTGATGGAATCGCTTACCAGCAGCTTGAGGCTGCCGAAACGCCAGCTGAAGGCCAGGCGGTTGAAGAAGGATGAGATGTCGATGCCACCGTCACCGCTGTAGTTGGTGAAGACGTTCTCGTCGCCCTTGGGATAGTCGAACTCCTCGGTATCGCTGTCCACGACCACGTATTCGCTGGCCAGCTCGCCGAAATAGATGGCAGGCTGCGTCACCTGCAGCTCCGGGCTGGCGGACTGCGGCGGGAAATCCTTCACCAGCAGCTCCGGCAGTCCCTCGGCGGTGGATTTCGCGACCGGACTCATCACCAGGCCGTAGCCGTGGGTGAAGATCAGGTGCTCGTTCTGCCAGGTGCGCGACTCCAGCTGCTCAGTCGCCAGCTCGCGCGGCGAGAGCATCACCTGCTTCAGCCTGCCGTCAATGTTGTAACGGTCCACGTCAACATCGATGAAGGTGTAATAGGGACGGATGACCTGTATCTGACTGTAAGTCTGGGCCAGGGTCTCCGGGTCCCAGAGCCGGATGTTCTCGATGGTGTTGGCGTTGGCGGCCAGCGACTCGTTCGTCAGCGTGGTCTCCGCCGTGAAGGGTTCCTCGACGATGCCCTCAAGGTCGAAGGCATGCCTTGTAAAGTCTATGTTGTACTTGATATATTGCTCCTCCCGCACCAGCTCGTTGGGGGAGACCTGGTACTGCTGCACCAGGAACGGATAGACCTTGCCGCCGAAGATGGCCGTAAGGAACATGATCGCCAGCGCCGCCGCCGGCAGCTTCCAGCCCTTGAAATGGATGTTGACGAGGAAGAGGATGCCGGCGATCACCGCGGTGGCCGCCAGGAAGCGCAGCACGGGAAGCTGGGCGTTCACGTCCGTATAGCTGGCCCCGAAAACGACGCCCCGGGGGGAATAAACCAGCTCCCAGCCCTTGATCAGGTAACCCGCCCCCCAGATGAACATGATCACACCCACCAGCACCGAAAGGTGGCCGCGCGCGTGGGGCGCGAATGAGAGCTTGCCCTCCTTGAAATCGATGGCGTAGTCCAGCAGGTGCACTACGGTCGTAGCTATGAACGTGAATACCATCGTCCACAGGGCGAAGGACTGCAGCGCCTTGAAGAACGGCAGGCTGAAGATGTAGAAGCCCAGGTCGCGGCTGAAAACGGGGTCGGCGATGGAGAAGGAGGCGCCGCTGCTGAACTTGAGGAACTCCATCCAGGCGGAACCGCCGGCGACCATTGCTATCAGCGTCGGAAACACCAGTATGAGCGGTATCAGCCAGCGCATCACCCTGTCCGGCACCGGTGTGCGTTCGATGATCTCGCTTCCCGGGCCGAACTGGTAGCGCGGCGCCATCTTCCGCGCCAGCAGCACGTTGCCATAGACAACGATGAAAAATATCGCTCCAGCTGCCAGGGACAGCCACAGCTTGGTAAGGAGAGATTTCCAGAAGACGGTGGTGAAGCCCATTTCGCCGAACCAGAGCCAGTCCGTATACAGCTGCACACCCCGGCCAAGCAGGGTGAAAAAAACGATGATGCCGAAAGCTCCCAGCAACCACGGCCAGCGCCGCCGCTTCTTTCCCGGCTTCATCGGCCGCACGTTTTCGCCACCGCCCTTGCCGCCGTCGCCCGCAAGACCCCACTTTCTGGCCAGCGCCTCCCACAGCTTTGAGAATGGCTCATATTCCTGCTGGTTCATAGGTGGGTCTTCTCCCTGTTGCTCACATATCCTGTAATTAACCCATACCCTAGGGACGTTGGTTCACAAACAACAGTAACCTGCCCGGGGGCAGCGGTTCACAAACCACACTGCAGAAACAGGCGATCCAGTTTCCAACATGCGTGGCTTTATGGTAACATTCGCCCTTGCGTGTATATATCATACGATTACAGGAGCATCGTTGGCCAATACCAAGCAGCAACGCAAGCGTGTACGGATCACCAGGCGTGAGAGTCAGGAGAACCTCAGGTTCAAATCACGTATCAAGACCATGTTCAAGTCCCTGACGGTCGCCGCCCAGGAGGATGAAAACCGCGCCGCCGAACTGGGAATCGAGCTTGTCAGCGTCATCGACAAGGCCGCAGACCGCGGGGTCATCCACAAGCGCAACGCTGCCAAGAAAAAGGCCCGCGTCTATTCGATAGTGCCGCTTCCCGAAGGCCAGGGCAAGGCAAGGCAGCCGGCGAAGACCGAACCCATCAGCGAGAAAACCAGGGCACAGCGCCGCGAGGAGCGCCGCCTCGCCCGCAAGGCCAAGAAGGACGAGACCCGGGCCAGGCAGCAGGCGCGCGCCCAGGCGGAGGCGGCTGCGGCTGAACGGGAGGCTGAAGCTGAGGCTGAAGCTGAAGTTGAAGCAGCCGCCGGCGAGGAAGCTGAGGCCGGGGCGGATGAAGCAGACGAGAAGCCGGAAGAACCTGCTGAGGATGCCGAGAACACAGAGACGCCTGCGGAAGAATAGCAGCCCTGGTTATGACAGATTGCCTGTGAAGCCGCGCCCGTCGCGGCTTTTTTGTTGCCTGAAACTGCGTGTATAGGACGATACGAAAAGTGGGTATATAGGTCCTGTACGCTACCGGCTGGATGTGATATCAATAGTCGCCATGGATGAGAAGATAACCCGCATGCTCGAGGAGAGGCGCTTCGGAGACATCTCCGCACTGCTCTACGAGCGACCCTCGGCCGTGCGGGACCTGGCCCGCCGACTGGAAACGGCCGGTATCGACACGCGGCGAGGCATCATCAACGTGCTCGGCCGTTTCGGCTTCGACCATCCCGAGGACGTCTATCCCTACATCAGCAATATCCTCGAGACCCTGGAAGAGCAGCCGGAGCTCAAATCCGAAGGCGCCTGCGCCCTGGGCAACCTGGTGTTCAACTACAGGGACAAGTCAGAGGAGATACTGCCGATTCTCAGGGAGATGCTCAAGGACGAGGACAGCTTCCTGCGTGAAGACGCCGCCGGCGCCATCGGCAACATCGGCTTCAAGTTCCCCGAGCTCGTGGAAGAGGACATCCCCCACCTGATAACCATGCTCTATTCTGAAGACGATGACGAGCGTGAGGCCGGAGCCCAGGCGCTGGGCAAGATAGGCATCAATTCGCCGGAGATGATCCACGAGATATTCCCCAGGCTGGTGGGAGTGCTGGAGCACGCCAAGGATGCCAGTTGCGGCGGCATCATCTCCGCCTTCGGCGCTCTCGGCTACCACTATCCGGAGATGATACGCGAGCAGGTCCCGAGGCTGATCGAGTACCTTGACAGTGATAATCCCGTGGCGGTGAAGAACGCGGTGATGGCCCTGGGCATGATCGGCATGACCAACAGGGAGCTGATAAGCGAGGCGGTGCCACACCTGAAGAAGCTCGCCGACAGTCCGGACAGGGAGATCGGCCTCAACGCCCAGGTCGCCGTAGAAGGCGCCTGAGCCGTGCCGGGCCCGGGGGCTGCCGTCTGAACGCTCCAGACTGCCGGGACCGGTGCTCAGCCTGCAAGCAGTTTCTCCAATTCGCCCTGCTTGTCCAGTTCAGCCAGGTCGTCGAAGCCGCCGACGTGCGTCTCGCCGATGAATATCTGGGGCACGGTGCGGCGGCCGGTCTTCTCGATCATCTCGGTGCGGCTTTCCTGGTCTGCGGCGACGTAGATCTTCTCGATATCCTCAACCCCCCTGTTCCTCAACAGCGCCTCCGCCATGCGGCAGAAATGGCAGAACTCGGTGCAATACATCGATACCTTCTGCATCAGTCATCAAACTTTCGCATCGAGCGCACCCATGATCCGACGCCGCCCTTGAGGTTATAGACTTCCTCGAAACCGTTCTTCTTGAGGATGATGCACGCCCGCGCCGAGCGGGAACCGCTGCGGCAACTGACTACCAGGGGGCGCCCCCGGTACTTTTCAAGACTGTCCAGGCGGCGCCTGAACTGGCTCAGGGGAACGTTGCGGGAACGCGGGATATGAGAAGCGGCGAACTCACGCTTCTCCCTGACATCCAGCACCGCGGCATCCCGTTCACGTACCATGCGTATCGCCTCTTCGCCATCAACCTGTTTTACGCCCCGCAGATAGAGGCCGTACCTGTTCCATAGCAGCCAGGTATCCGCCAGCAGCAGCACCGGCAACCAGTAGTTGTTCTGGAGAAAATCAATCATCAACAATCTTAGATGCAGCGTCCCCGCAAAAGATTCGCCGGCAAACGGCTATCCCCGGGCCTCCTCGCGGCGCAGGTCCTCAAGCTCGTCCTTCAGTTCCGCGATGCGCTTGTGCCTTTCCTCTTCGTTCACTATCGCTCCTGTTCGCCCTGTTTCCCTTCACAGAAAGTATTACCCGTTTCCCGGAATAATGCATCCCTGCATCCCGCTGATGTCTCCCGCCACACCCTAGGCCGCCACCGCATCCAGCACCCGCGCCACCGCCAGTTCCAGAGCCATGTCGGGCCGCAGGGACGCTCTGCCCTTGAGGTCTGCGTCGAGCTCGCTGAATATCGCCAGCGCCCTCCTGAGGCCTTCGGCCGTGAAGCGGCGGCTCTGCCCGGCCAGCTTCTTCGCCGGATACGGCTTCATGCCCAGGGATGCCGCCGCCCGCGCCGGGTCCTCCCCCAGCTCTCCGGCCTCCGTGACCACGCTCAGACGTTTCAGGTGGTTGGCGAGGGAATAGAAGACCGCGTTGGGGTCGGTATGGTCCGCCAGCAGCTCCTCCAGGCGCCTGAACGTCGCCAGCCTGTCCCTGGCGCCCAGGGCGTCCGTCAGGTCCCAGGTCTTGACCTCGGTCGAGGACCAGCAGACGGCATCGATGTCGTCCATGCCGACGCTGCCTCCCTGCTTGTACGCGGCCAGCTTGTCCAGCTCCGAAAGGATCGCCCGCTGTTCGCTGCCGGCCAGACTGATCAGCCGCCGCGCCTCGGCAGCGCCCATCTTAAGCTGGCGCTGCCGCGCCTGTTCCACCACCCAGGCGGGCAGGTCCGACTGACGGGGAGCGTCAAAGGTCAGCACCTCGCCGGCGGCCTTCACCGCCTTGTAGAGCGCCTCGTTCTTCCTCAGCCCCCTGCCCACCAGGGCAAGACAGCAATACCCGGGAGGTTCGGCGAGGAAGGCGGAGACGATATCCTTGTCAGCCTTATGCCAGTCGCCCACGTGCAGTACCATCACCAGGCGCAGCCCCTCGCAGAATGGAGGCGTATTGGCAGCCTGTATCACCGTGTGAGCCGAGTCCCGCGAAGCGTCGAAGATGTCGAGGTTGAGGTCGGTGCCGGAGTCGGAGACAACCCTCTCCCTGAGCCTGTGGGCGGCCCGCTCGACCTTGGTCTCATCGCTGCCGGTGATCAGGTAGGCCTGCTTCAGCCTTGCCTGTTTCTTCTTCCTGCCGGTCATCGTTCGGTCATCGCTCCTTCACATCCGCCGGAAGGCGAGATCCTCACCGTGCCCTGCCGGTCTGTCCGGTAGACCTCGGCGCCGGACTCCCTCAGTTCAGACAACGTGTCCTCGGAGGGGTGGCCGTAATCGTTACCCTCCCCCACGGAGATCACCGCGCACTCGGGATCGACGCTTTCCAGCACCTCGGATATATGGGGATCGCGGCTGCCGTGGTGCGGAGCCTTGTAGACCTCTACCTCCGGCAGGTCAAGGGTCATCAGCACCTCACCTTCCGCATCTCCGGGGAGAAGTATATCAAGACCGCCGTAGCTGGCCACCAGTACCACGGAATTGGCGTTGGTGTCGTCGGGGCGCATCCAGTCACCCGGGTGATAGACGGAGAGCGTCAGGCCGCCGAAAAGCAGTTGCTGGCCGCTGCGCAAGCCCTGGTGGGCCACCCCCCGGCGCTCAAGCAACTCCAGCAGACTGCTGTAGCCGTCTCCGCCCCCGGGCTGTTGGGCATCGTAGAAGGCTGCCACCTCGTACTTGCTGAACACTTCATCGAGCCCGGCCATGTGGTCCGCATGCGGGTGGGTGAGGATAACCGCGTCGAGACGTTCGACGCCGCTCTCCCTGAGCAGGGAAAGGATGTCGGAGCCGGGGCCGCCGTCTATGAGCACGGTGGCGCCCTGCGGGTCCTGGAGCAGCGTCGCGTCACCCTGCCCCACGTCGAGGAACGACACGGTAAAGGCGGAGGGCGGGTCGGCGGTCCTGCCGCTGAGGCCCGTGTAAAGCAACAGCGCCAGCAGCAGCGCCAAGGCGATGACCAGGGGGCGGCTTCTCAGTAAAAGACGGATTCTTCCTGCAAATTCCGGTTTTCTATTGATAACTACTATAACGGAGATCATAGCGTAGAACCCGGACACTGCCATCAGCCCTGGAGATTCACTTACGTAGACCGCTCCCGGGACAGATGCAAAGAGCCGCGAGACAACTATCAGATAACCGGTGCAGAGACAGGCGGCTGCGGTGATGCACCAGTTAAGCAGGCTGCTGAGCGGCTCCACGACCACCGCCAGCACACCCAGCAACATCACCGGCCCGGCTACGGGAGCGGCGGCGACGTTCGCGGGCACGCTCACCAGCGGCACCTGGTTGAAGTGAAACAGGGTGATCGGCGCCGTGACGATGCCTGCGGCGGCCGATATGGCGATGGGCTCCTTCAGGGCGCCGGGCAGGTTCGAAAGCGGCCTGTCGAACAGGGGGGCCACCAGGAAGATGGACAGTACGGCGGCAAATGACAGCTGGAATCCCGGGTCGAAGAGGCTGTTTGGGTTAAGGGTGAGGATGAGCGCGGCCGCCAGCGCCATGAAGTGATAACGGTCCGCCTGCCGGGCAAGCAGATCGGCAGACAGGCCCAGGAGACCCACCGACCCGGCACGCATGATCGATGCATCGGCCCCCGTAAGCGGCACATAAATGATTATCACGGCGGCGGCCGCCAGCACAGCCGGGCGCCGGGACAAGCGCAAACCCCGGCAGAAGGCGGCTATCACGAATCCAAGAAGCACCACGTTCTGTCCCGAGACTGCCAGCATGTGCAGCAGCCCCGACGAGCGGAAATCATCTATCACACCATCGTCGACCTGGCTGGTATCGCCGATGACCATGCCCTGGAAGAGGCCGCTGGCATCGCCCCAGCCGCCCGCCGCCAGGCTGCTTCGCGCATGCTGTCTCAGCCTGTCTACCAGTCCCGCAAAGCCTCCGCGGCGCCCTTCAAGCGCTTCCACCCGTTGCGAAGCTACCTTGAGGCAGACGTTGATGCCACGGCGCCTGAGATAGAGCCCGTAATCGAAATCGGCCCCGGGCTTCGATTCGAGTTCGGCGACGGTCCCTTCAAGTCGCAGGCGGCTGCCCTCCGCGAGCTCATCGAGCCAGGCGGCGCCGCATTCATCCCTGCAGCTGATGCGCACGAGTACGTCTTCATCAACCGGAAAATAACCGCCCCTGCGCCTGGCGCCGGTAGCGTGGCCGATAAAGCTCACGCCATTGCTCGAGAAGTTCGCCGCTCGCTTTACCTGCACTTCTACTTCAACCCACTGTCCCAGCCGGCCGGCGAGGACGCTGTCAGCCAACGACCCCAGCCTCAGCGAACCGGCCATCAGGCCTATGAGCGCCAGGGCGGTCGCCAGCATAAGCAGGCGCAACCCGGCCCTGATATGCAACGTCGGGCCGAGGAGCGACAGGCTGAGGAATCCGAGGAGCAGAAACGCGGCGGCGGCCGCGGCGGCGGCCGCCGCCGCCCCCGGCCGTATGAAAACGCTTACGCTGATACCAGCGATATAGGACAGAACCGCCAGCCTGCTTATGCCGAGCGCAGCCGCAATATGACGCCAACCCGCAACAGCCCGGGTGAAATCAGCTGCAAGACGAGGCCGATGATTGCAGGAACCGCTCATCGACCGGCGAAGCTGAAAACCTCTGAAAATCGCTCTGGATACGGAAAAAGCACGAAAAATACCTGCTATTCAAGAGTTACTATGTTATGTTTTCTGTATATGGCCCCGGGTAATAGGTTATTGATATTGCGGAAAATGTCGATTATAAAATGTGCAAGGCGGTCAGGCATCCGTGCCGCCGCCAGGCACCTTCTACCAACCGGCGGCGCTGTCGGCAGACAGCGCCGCAGGTGCTGTCACCGGGATGGAAAACAACGATTCATGTTGCGGCAGCCCGAAGCAGGAAAGTTTATTTTCCCGGCGAACTGGAGATAAAACTGCAGGACAGGAAAACGTTTCAGGGGTGGCAAAGAGCCGGTTTTTATGCTACAAATATTATTGAAAACCGGATTAGGACGATAAAGTAAGTAGGTACGAAAGCTTTTAAAGTGTGTCTGCCTCGGTCTCACCCGTCCGAGGTGCCGCAGGGTTAACTGCGAAGTGGGCTTTCCTGTGTCGAGGAGTTTCATGCTACTTCTCGCTGGGGGGGAGAGACCAGACAGCAGTTCCAGCGGCTGGCACTTCTACCAGCCGGCGGCGCTGAATCTTCAGCGCCGTCGTGTTGTTTCTGCAGGCGGGTGTCATACCGTCCCTGTCAGTGCAGGCGGTGGTCACACCGTCACGCTCTCCCGGATATTCTCGAACTTGGCCGGACCGATGCCGGGAACTTCCATCAGTTCCTCGATACTGCCGAAGGCGCCGTGCTCCTGGCGGTAATCGATTATCTTCTGCGCCGTCTTCTCACCGATACCGTCAAGCTGCTGCAGCTCCTCCCCCGTGGCCGTATTGATATTTATTGTCTGCCCGGCCGCCGCATCGGCAGCGCCGCCCCCGGAAGCTGCCAGAGAGCCGCCGGGCGGTGGAGGCTCCCCCTCTCTCGGGACGAACACCTGCTGTCCGTCCGTCAGTTTCGCGGCCAGGTTCACCATGTCCATGTCGGCCTCAGGCAACGCTCCCCCGGCCAGCTTCAGGGCATCGTATATGCGGTCCCCCGATCTGAGTTCATACAGGCCCGGCGCCACCACAGCGCCCGCTACGTGTATCTTGATGACTGTTGAGGCTGCGGTCTCCCCGGTATCGCCACCTTCTCCTGCTCCGACTCCGTTTGTCATGCTGGTGGTCCTGGCTACCACAGCCTCATTGGAAACGCCGCCGATCTGCCCCCGCAGGTAGTTTCCACCCACCAGGAGTATCACCAGGCCCACAGAGACCCAGGTGATCAGCTGCCCCCGGGAAAGCCCTACTGAGAAGTCTTTTCTCTCTTCGCCGCCGTCCATCGCCGCCGCTCCACGCAGTCGCACTCAGCCACATCCACATGTTGTCAATCATGGCAACACACAGGACGCCATCATATTACCTTCTGAAACGGGAGTCAAACCGAAGGGTCGGCGCCTGTTCCTACTTGACCACCAGGTTCACCAGTTTACCGGGGACGACTATTTCCTTGACCAGCTGCTTGCCCTCGGTGTGGCGGGCGGCCTTCCCGCTGGCGCGTGCCGCCTCAAGCAACGCCTGCTTGTCCGCGTCGGCAGGAACCTTGATGCGGTCACGCAGCTTGCCGTTGACCTGCACCACCAGCTCATAGGTCTCCTCTTCCAGGTATTCCTCATCAGCCTCTGGCCAGGGCTCCCGCCAGAGCCACTCGTGCCCCAGGCGCTCCCAGAGCTCAGAGCTGATATGAGGAGCGAAGGGGTCCAGCATCTTGACCGTTGTCTCAGCCACGAAACGCAAAACCCCCCTGCCTTCCGTTGACTGGAAGAGCTCGTCCTTGGCCAGGTAGACGTCGTTCACCAGCTCCATGATGGCGCTGATGGCCGTATTGAAGCGGAACCTCTCCCCCACGTCGACCGTTACCCGGTCGATGGTCTGGTGTGTCTTGCGCAGCAGCTCCAGCGGCTTGCCGCCGCCGTTGGCATATTCTATATATTCCCGGGGCTCTGTCTTCTCGACCACCTCGTTCACCAGCCGCCAGACGCGACCCAGGAAGCGAAAGCCACCCTCGATGCCCTGGTCCTGCCATTCCACGTCCAGCTCCGGAGGCCCCATGAAGAGGATGTAAAGCCTGAGCGTGTCGGCCCCGTAGCGCTCCACGTGCTCATCCGGATTGACCACGTTGCCCTTGGACTTGCTCATCTTGGCGCCGCGGTAGTGGATCATTCCCTGGGTAAAAAGATTGGTGAAAGGCTCCTGGAAATCGACCATGCCGAGGTCATAGAGCACCTTGGTGAAGAAACGCGCGTACATCAGGTGCAGGATGGCATGTTCGACGCCGCCGATATACTGGTCCACGGGCATCCAGTAGTTGGCTACGGCGCTGTCAAAGGCCTGCTCATCATTATGAGGGTCCGTGTAGCGCAGGAAGTACCAGGACGAGTCGACGAAGGTGTCCATGGTGTCTGTCTCGCGCCTGGCGGGCCCGCCGCAATGCGGGCAGTCCGTATTGACGAATTCCTCGTTGCTGGCGATGGGCGACTGCCCCCTCGGCGCGTAGTCGTCCACCTCCGGCAACAGCACCGGCAGCCGCTCCTCGGGCACGGGAACGGTGCCGCACTTGTCGCAGTAGATGATGGGGATGGGAGCGCCCCAGTAGCGCTGACGGCTTACCAGCCAGTCGCGCAGGCGATAGCTGACATCGGCCTTGCCCAGCCCTTTCGCCTCCAGCGAGGCGGTGATGGCAGCGCCGGCCTCGCGGTTGTCGCGCCCGTCGAACTCGCCGGAGTTGACCATGGTGCCCTCCGCCTCGAAAGCCTCGGCCATGGTGTCGCCGTCCCCGGCCCTCACCACGGTGCCGTCTTCGCGCTCGCCCGACACCACGACGCGCACCTCGATGCCAAACCTGCGGGCGAACTCGAAGTCGCGCTGGTCGTGGGCCGGCACCGCCATGATGGCGCCGGTGCCGTATTCCATCAGCACATAGTCACTGACATAGATGGGAATCCTCTCGCCGTTCACCGGGTTGACGGCGTAACGCCCGGTGAACTCGCCGGTCTTTTCGCGGTCGACGGCGGCCCGGTCGGTGGCCGGCTTCGCCCGGGCCTGCGCCACGTATTCCCTGACCGCGGCCGCCTCGTCCGTGCCCTCGATCAGCTGCTCCACCAGCTCATGTTCGGGCGCCAGCAGGAAGAAGGTGGCGCCGAACAGGGTATCGGGCCTGGTGGTGAATACGGGGATGTCCAGTTCCAGTTCGTCGACCCGGAAAAGCACCTCGGCGCCCTCGCTGCGGCCGATCCAGTTGCGCTGCATGGTGATGACACGCTCCGGCCACTGGTCCAGCAGCCTGAAATCCTCCAGCAGCCGTTCCGCGTAGGCGGTGATGCGGAAGAACCACTGGGCCAGGCTGCGGTTCTCCACCTCGGAGCTACAGCGCTCGCAGGCCCCCTGCACCACCTGTTCGTTGGCCAGCACCGTCTGGCAGGATGGACACCAGTTGACCGCCGCCTGCCGGCGATAGGCCAGGCCGCGCTCGTAGAACCTGAGAAAGAAGTACTGCGTCCACCTGTAGTACTCCGGGTCGCAGGTGGCGAGCTCGCGCGTCCAGTCGATGGAGACGCCCAGCGCCCTGAGCTGCTTCTCGATATTCTCCGTGTTGCGCCGGGTCAGTTCCGCCGGCTTCAGCCCGGTCTTGATGGCGGCGTTCTCCGCCGGCAGGCCGAAGGCGTCGTAACCCATAGGGTGGAAGACGCTGAGGCCGTTGCGGGAGCGGAAACGGGCGATGACATCGCCCATTGTATAGTTCTTGACATGACCCATGTGCAGGGAACCCGACGGATAAGGCAACATCTCCAGCACGTAGCTCTTGCGGGAAGGATCGGCGGACGCGGGGTCATCGGGGTCGGGCACCTCAAAGGCTTTCTTCTCAGCCCAGATCCCCTGCCACCTGGCCTCGATATCTTTTGGTGAGTACTTGTCCATAGCCTGCGCCATTATATCAGGAGAGGCGTGCATGCCTACAGGGCGCCGCTCACGACGCCGCGTGGCAAGGCAGGAAAGGGGGTTTCGGCGCCGAAATCAGCCGTGTCAGGCAGCTACTGGAGAGGGGCAGGCATGAGGGTTCTACTTGCGAGGCTGATGGCCCTGATCGCCGTCATCGAAGGCAGTTTCGCCATACCGGTCAAATGGTCGGGTGATTCGTTCCTCGGCGTCTGGGGCGGCGGCTGGCTGAAGGCAGCCGGCGTCTCGCTGATCTTCGCCATCTACCTGGTGCTGGATGACCTGCGCGACCGCTACCAGCGGGCGCACCAGTAGCTCCGGTCGTCCGTCATGCCCGGATTTGTGCCTCCCGGGTTATCGACCCCGGGCGACTACGGGAATGTATAACCGCCGCCGCAGTCGTCATCGGCGGCGGCGTTGACGGTGGCGATAAAAACGCTGAGCCCGGTCGGGACACTGTATTGCAGGTCCGCGCTGGCGGTGGCCCCGGCGGCTACCGCTCCCAGGTTCACAGGCATGCCGGTGGTACAGGTGACGCCGCCTGTAGCGGATGAGCCCGAGATGGCTACGTTATACGCGGATGCGCCGCCCGAATTCCTGATGTCATACATGACATTCAACAGTCCTGCCGTATAGTTTGCGTAGGTTTGCCAATAGGGCGTAAACGAGACGATCGACAGCGACGGTTTGCCGACGGTACACGGGAAGCCGGCATTATCTATCTTATCGAAGTACACATCACCCAGGTTATCTGACACGGAAGACGTCCAGGCGACATAGGCATAGTCGTTGTCCACCACGAGCCCCATGTATTCCCCCAGCCATCCCTCGCTGGAGCCGGAACGCACCGGCGAGGCGAAGCTCAGGTCGTTGATGCCGATATTTGCTGAGAAGCTGAGGCCTCCGTCCATGCTCCTGGCCAGGTAGATGTCCCACTGTGAATCGTTCGCGTCGTTGCGGCGGTCATACCACCCCACGTCGATGGTGCCGTCCGGCTTGACGTCCATCCATGGCAGAATCTGGTCGTTGATGGTACCGTCATCGTTGAGGGTGATGGGCGTACTCCAGGTGGCGCCGCCGTCGGTAGACCTGATAAACCTGATATCCGCCTCGTCAGGGCCGTCACCGGAAGGCGTCCTGTCCGGATCCTCCGCGTAGACCATATAGAGCTCTGATGAATTGTTGGGTGATACCCTCAACACCGGCGCACCCTTGGCCCTGGTGTTATCCGTAAACTGGTTCAGGTTCAGGGGCGGCAGGTCAATGGTTGCAACCTTGACGTCGGGCCCCCAGTTAGCGCCGCCGTCGGCTGAACTGTCGAGATAGATGGTGCCGGCGCCTCCCGTCTGCACGTTGTAATCAATCCAGGTGACGTAAACGGTACCATCCGGCGCCACCG
>JAJRYJ010000089.1 GCA_024275795.1 Actinomycetes bacterium
AGCATGCTCGCAGGCGAGTCCGAACTGCCCCGCGAGGCGATCAAGGGCATGAGTGAGATCGATGAGGTTGAACAGGTCAAGGTATTCAGCACCGACGGCACCGAGTCCTTCGACGGCGGCAGCCAGGCGACGGGCCGTACGTCCGAGGAGCTGACAAGGGTGCTGCAGAGCGGCGAGGTTGTCAGCTATTACGAGGGCGAGGGCGCCGACAAGACACTGACGGAGATACATCCACTGGCCAATGAGGCTTCGTGCCAGGCCTGTCACGGCTCGGGCGACGCCCTCAGGGGGGCCGTGCTGGTCACGACATCCATGGCGCGGGCGGAGAATGCAGTCAGTTCGAACCAGGTACAGACGTTAATCGCGCTGATCATCACCCTGATAACCATACTGGTCGTCCTGAAGCTGTTGCTGAACGTGACCATCGTCAAGCCGTTGAAGAGCATCGTCAGCGCCATTAAGCGCATTTCGGCCGGCGACCTGACGGAGCGGGTAAAAGTCAGGACCAGTGACGAACTGGGGATACTGGCGCGCAGCTATAACGACATGACAGCCAGTCTCAAGACCCTCAGCGCCAAGATTATCGAGTCCGGTGAACGCACAAGTTCCGCCTCGGCGGAGATCTCCGCGGTAGTCGAACAGCAGGCCAGCAGTTCCGCGGAGCAGTCCTCCGCGGTTGCCGAGACTACGGCTACAATCGAGGAGCTTGCCAGCACGGCCAAGCAGATAGCGGAAACGGCGGAGTCCGTATCCGCCGTGGCCCAGGAGACCTTCGATCATGCGCGTGAGGGGCATGAGGCTGTGGAGGCTACCATCGAGGGCATGCAGAGCATCAACGAGAAGGTAAACAGGGTTGCCGAGAAGACCCTGTCCCTGGGAGAGAAGTCCCAGCAGATCGGCACTATTCTCGAGATCATCAACGATATCGCCGACCAGACCAACCTGTTGGCCCTGAATGCGGCCGTCGAGGCCGCGCGGGCCGGTGAACAGGGTCGCGGCTTCGCCGTTGTGGCTGGAGAGGTCAGGCGGCTGGCCGAGGAGAGCGTGGAGGCGACGGACAAGATAAAGAAGATCATCGACGAGATACAGGCTGAGACAAACGGCACAATCATGGCGACGGAAGCGAGCGCCAAGGAGGTCAACCATGGAGTGGAGCTGGCGTCCAACGCAGGCCAGTCGCTGGAGAACATCCTTGCGGTGGTGGCGGAGAACACGAATGCCGCCAAGGAGATATCCGTAGCCACGCAACAGCAGAAGAGCGCCAGTGAACAGGTGGTCATCGCCATGACCAGCATCTCCGAAGCCAGCAAGCAACAGGCAACCGGCGCCAAGCAGACTGCTGCGGCCACAGAGGAGTTAAACCAGACGACCGCTGAACTGAAAGCGGCTATCTCCGAGTTCATCATCAACTGAAAGACGCCGCCATGGACAACCTGCCATTCGACGAGGAATTCATCGCCACGTTCCGGGCGGAGGCCAACGAGCGGCTGGCGAACCTCAGCGAGGGCCTGCTTGCCCTGGAGAACAAGGTGCCGGACGAGGAGAGCGTGAAATCGCTGTTCCGCGAGGCCCATACCCTGAAGGGGTCGGCGGGGATGATGGGGCTGGAGTCGATCAAGCGCCTGGCACACCGCATCGAGGACATCCTTGGATCCGTGCAGAAGGGACAGGTCGTTCTTGATCAGGGGCTTACGGACCTGCTGCTTGAGACAATCGACAGGATAGAGACCTTGTTGCCCGACGGCGAATCAGCCACTGTTGCCGACGAAGACATTTCCGACCTGATAGAGAGGCTGGGGGGCTCCTGTGAGCAGGAGGAAAAACAGGAGCAGCCGCCTGCCGTTGAGAAGCAGCCGCCTGAGAGCAGTCCAAAGCCGGAGACGGCGACCGCCGCCGCGAAGCCGGTTAGCAAGGCGAAACAGGCGCAGCAGAAGAAGTCCGACCCGACTATCAGGGTCAACATCGAAAGGCTGGACAAGCTGCTGAACCTGATGGGGGAGATTCTCGTAAACCAGATCGGCACCGAGGGCCAGGTCAGCGAGCTCGCCCATGTTCAGAGTAAATCCCACGAGCTCAAGGATCTGTTCGACGCCATCGCGGAGCAGGTTGAGGCGATGCGCCAGTCCGTCTCCGGCGATGAGATCGATATGCTCACCCAGAAGCTGAACAAGGCCGGAGACACGGCCGCCGACATGGTCAGTTCCCTGGATAAGGCGGCCTCCGGACTCAAGGAGAGCACCACCAGCCATAAGCTGGCGCTAAAAGAGCTGCACGACAGCACCCTGAATGTGCGCATGCTGCCGCTTGCGACCATCTTCAGCCTCTATCCGCGTGTTGTCAGGGACGCAGCCACCTCTTGCGGCAAGAATGTCAGGCTGAAGATAAGCGGCGAGAAGACCGAGCTGGACAAGCGCATCCTTGAGCAGATTTCCGATCCCCTTTTACACATCATCCGCAACTGCGTTGATCACGGCATCGAGATTCCTTCCGAGAGAGTGGCCGCAGGCAAGCCGGAGCAGGGTACGGTGAAGCTCTCCGCCGAGCAGCGCGGCGATGTCGTCGATATCTGTATCGAGGATGACGGTGCCGGCATCGATCCAGAAAAGGTAAAGGCGGCAGCAAGGGCCAGGGGGATGATCGGCGAATCCGACGAGATCACGGCGGAGGAAGCTGTCTCGCTGATTTTCAAGCCGGGCTTCTCCACGGCAGAGAAGGTGACTGATATCTCCGGACGCGGCGTCGGCATGGATGTGGTCAAGAACAATATCGAGAAACTCGATGGTTCGGTGACCGTCGATTCAGTGCCCGGGGAGGGAACAAGGATCACCGTCTCCATGCCGGTGACGCTGGTTGTGATCACCGGGCTGCTGGTAGAGGCGGGCGGCGGAAAGTTCGTCGTTCCCGTGTCTTCGGTCCAGGAGATGGTAGTGCTGGAGAGGGACGCCATCCAGTCCATAGGCAACCACCGCGGCTTTCTGATGCGGGATACGGCCGTGCCCCTGGTCAACATGATCAAGGCTATCGGGGGACAACCTAGGGAACAGGACAGCGACAGGGTAAGGGTGATCGTCATCAGGTCCGGTCGCCAGTGGCTCGGACTCGAGGTTGACGAGCTGATCGGGGAAAAGGAGATAGTCATCAAGCCCCTGAGCAGCTTCTTCGCCCAGCATCCCTTCGTCGGCGGCGTGTCCATCCTGGCCAGCGGCGAGATAGTGGTGGTGCTCAACGTCTACGAGATGCTGAGTTCCCTGGAGCAGGGCAACGGCGTCACCCCGGTGGAGGAAGAAGCGTCGCCGGAGGAGAGGGCGGCCGCACGCAAGGCCGTGCTGGTGGTGGAGGACTCACTGGTGGTGCGGGAACTGCAGAAGAACATCCTCGAGGCAGCCGGTTACGAGGTGGAGACCGCCGTAGACGGCAACGACGCCCTGGCGCAGCTCGGCCGACAGCCCGTCGACTGCATCGTCACCGATATCGAGATGCCGGGGATGGACGGATTCGACCTCACTGCGGCGATCAGGAACAGTGACGAGCACCGCGGGCTCCCGGTTGTCATGGTCACCTCGCTCAACAGTGAGGATGACAAGAAACGCGGTATCGAGGTGGGGGCCGACGCCTATGTTATCAAGGGCACCTTTGACCAGCAGAACCTGCTGGATACGATCGAAAGGCTGGTGGCATAAGCCGTTATGGAAGCACACGCGGAAAGACAGACGGAGAGGGTCAAGGTGCTTGTTGCCGACGATTCGCCGACGGTCTGCCTGATGCTGACGCGGATGCTCGAGGAGGACCCGGCTATCGAGGTCGTAGGTACGGCGTCAAACGGCCGGGACGCCATCGACAAGATCACCAGGCTGAAACCTGACCTGGTGACCATGGACGTCAACATGCCGGTGATGGACGGCATCGAGGCCATCGAGCACATCATGGCCTACTGCCCGCTGCCGGTGATAGTCATCAGTTCGGTGGTAGACCCGGAGCTCACGACCAATGCCGCCAGGGCGCTCGGCGCCGGTGCGGTGGATGTAATCTCCAAACCTACCCCGGATTCCCTTGAGGATTTCGATGCCATAGCAGACGAACTGCGTGAGAAGATACGGGTGCTGTCAAGGGTACGCGTGATCACCCATCCGCGAGCCCGTCTGTTGAGAAAGGTTGAGCGGCAGACGGAGGAGGAGAACGACGGCGTCAAGCTGGTGGCGATAGCCTCCTCCACCGGCGGTCCGCAGGCGCTGCATCGCATTATCTGCAGCCTTCCCGAGGATTTCAGCACGCCGATCATGGTGGTGCAGCATATCGCCAGGGGTTTTACCGAGGGCCTGGCGGATTGGCTCAATAACAGCAGCAAGCTGGAAGTGGTGATCGGCAGGGACGGGATGAAGGTGGAGCGGGGCCAGGTGGTGATAGCGCCTGATTCCATCCACATGGCGCTTACGCCGCAGATGCGCGTGCGCCTGCTGGATGTCTACGTGCCGGGCCCGCACAAGCCGTCGGCGGACGTGCTCCTGGAATCGGTGGCGGAGGTGTGTGGCAAGCAGTCCCTGGGCGTGATACTCACAGGCATGGGCCATGACGGCTCAATCGGCATCAAGAAGATACACGAGGCCGGCGGCCACACCATCGCTCAGGACGAGGAGACCTCCGTGATATACGGAATGGCCAACGAGGCGGTAAAGCTGGGCGGCGTCAACGAGATCGTGCCGCTCACGGAGATAAGCAAGCTGATAGTGGAGACGATCTGAGGACGCCATGGAAGCGATTCAGCCGGAAACCAGGCCAACACGCATACTGATCGCCGAGGACAGCCCCACTCAGCGGCAGATAATCAAGTCCGTGCTCACACGCGAAGGCTACGAGGTGGTGGTAGCCGAGGACGGCATCGAGGCTGTGAGCCTTGCCTTCAGCGAGATACCGGACCTGCTGATCCTCGATATCGACATGCCGAAGATGAACGGCTACCAGGTATGCCGCCTGATCAAGGATGATTACAGGACCTCGCATATCCCGGTGGTGATGCTGACGGGGCGCGACCAGGAGACGGACAAGTTCTGGGGCTTGAAGACCGGTGCCGACCGCTACGTCACCAAGGGGTTCCAGCTTTCCGGGCTTGCGGATACGGTACGTGACCTGCTGGCGGACCTGGATGTTTCCCCGCGCCACTTAAAGCACAAGCCCGGAGATTACAGCGGCGACGGACATAAGGAACTCGATGTGCTCTCGCGGGTGAACGACCTGCTCGACCGCAAGCTGTTCGAAGCCACGGTAATCAATGAGATCAGCAAGCTGAACACCATCAGCGAGGACAGCGGCATCACCATCAGTTCGGTGTTATCGGTGATCGCAAAGGTCACGGACTGCTATGTGGGCACAGTGCTGCTGCTTGAAGAGAACGACATGATAGTTGAAGTTCACAATCCCGTGGGCAGGGAATTCTTCAAGCAGTCGCAGAAACGCGCCATAGACGCCGCTCTGCCTGATATGCATCCAGGAGCAAAGAGCAAGCAGGTCAATATCATCACCAACGCCGATCCCGGTTTCATCGAGGGCGAGAACGAGGAATGCGACTCCATCAAGTCCATCCTCACCATGCCGCTCAACGCCCGCGGCAAGCCCATCGCGGTGCTCACTCTGATCAGCCCGCGCCCGGACGCCTTCCCGGAACAGATACGCAAGACCATGGAGCTGATCGAGAATCCCGCCAGTGTCGTGGTCGACAACGCCAGGCTGCACGATGGCACGCGCAGGCTGGCGATCACCGACGGGCTGACGAGACTTTTCAACCACAGGCACTTCTACGAGCTGCTGGAGAACGAGTTCCAGCGCACCAACCGCTACATGTCGCAGATGGCGCTGATAATGATCGATATCGATTTCTTCAAAAAGGTGAACGATACCTACGGCCACCCGGTGGGAGACGACATCCTCAAGGAGATCTCAGAGGTTATTTCCCGGGAAGTCCGGGAAGTAGATGTCATAGCCCGCTACGGCGGCGAGGAGTTCACGGTGTTACTGCCGCAGACAGACATAGAGAGGGCGAAGGCGGTGGCGGAGCGTATTCGCAGCGCCGTCGAGGGCCACTCGTTCAGGACGCCGGAGGGAAAGATCAAGATAACCATCAGCCTGGGAGTGGTCGGTTTCCCGGCCTGCCCGGTGGACAACCAGATGGAGCTGGTGCAGCTGGCGGATGCGGCGCTTTACGAGGCCAAGAAGAAGGGCAAGAACAGGGTCGTGGTCGCGAGGTACAACGATGCAGGTTAAGCAGTACAATTTTACCGAGGAGGACTTTGAACGCTTCCGGCAGCTGATCAACCGGGAAAGCGGTATCTTCTTCGACCGCGGCAAATGGGATATCCTGCGCCTCGGCCTCAGCGACCGCGCCGCCGCCGCCGGCGTCGACACGCTGGAGGAATATTATTCCCTGCTGACAACCGAGAGCGAGCGCAAGCATGAGCTCAGGAACCTGCTGGCCCACATCTCCGTGCAGGAGACTCAGTTCTTCCGCAATCTGCCCCAGTTCGACGCCCTCAGGAAATATATCATCCCCGAGATAGTAAAGCGCAAAGCGCGGACACATCGCAATATCCGCATGTGGAGCGCCGGCTGTTCCACGGGACAGGAGCCCTATTCCCTGGCCATGTCCGTCAGGGACGTGCTCCCGGACATCGGCTCATGGAACATCAGCATCACCGGCACCGACCTCAACGAGCAGGCCCTGGAGACGGCCGCCGCCGGCTGGTACCCGGAGAAGAAGCTCGCGGGGCTGGACAGGAGCCACATCGAACGTTACATGCACGAGGAGGCCGGCGGCTTCGTAGTCAATGACGAGGTCAGGGAAATGGTGGACTTCCGCAGGCTCAACCTGGTGACCGACCCGCTGCCCATCGAGGATGTCGGCACCTGTGACGTGATCTTCTGCCGCAACGTCATCATCTATTTCACGCACGAGACCGCGAAATACGTCATCGAACATTTCTTCGACATCCTCAACCCCGGCGGCTACCTGTTCCTGGGACATTCGGAGACGCTCTGGAAGATGTCCAACAAGTACAGCCTGGTGGAGATCGGAGACGCCTTCATCTACAAGAAGTCGCTGCCCCGGGGTATCAACGGCAGGCGCTTCATCCCGGACAGGCGCATGCGCAGGGGGCCGCTGCCGCCCGGCGTGCTCCGGGACCGCAGGAAGCAGCCCTCGCGGCGGTCGGAGGCGGATGCGGGCGCGGTCCGTACCGCAGGCGACAGGGAGCTTCAGGAAAAAGCCGTGTACGCACCCGCCGGGCGGGATGATGCGGAATCCGCTGCAGCCGAACAGCCGGAACCGCTGATGCTGGCCAAGTCACAGCTGGAGCTCGGGGAGTACGGGCAGGCCATCGAGACCCTTTCTGCAGCGCTGGAAGAGGACGCGACCAGTGCCGAGTGCAATTTCCTCATGGGGCTGGCTCATGAGAAGGAGGACGAGTTCGAGATGGCCGCCGATTATTTCCGCAAGACTATCTACTGCGATGACCGCTACAGCATCGCCTATTTCCACCTGGCGAGCATCCTCGAGAAGTCCGGCAGGCTCAAGGACGCCATACGGGAATACCGCAACGCCGCCAGGTATCTGCGCAAGGACGCGCCTGACCGCTGGGAGAAGGAACTGGACGATTACGGCGTGGAATCGCTGGTCGACCTCTGCGAGTGGAAGATAGAGAACCTGGGCGCCCTCTCCTGAGCGGCGGCCGCTTACCGCACGGCCCCCTGTGTTAATATCTCCAGTCGGGTTCGCCGCCCGTTACTGCGCGTGCGCGCGTTCCCTGCCGTGGCCGCGTCCATTAGTGATAGAATCATCACCTGGTAAACCGGGAAGCTGGAGGAGCTGACAGAATTGGTAGACCATGAAGATGTCAGATACGTCGCCCGCCTGGCGCGGCTGAGGCTGGAGCCCCATGAGCTGGACCGCTACGCCGAGCAGCTCTCTTCCATCCTCAAGCATATCAACAAGATCTCAGAACTGGACCTGGAAGGCACCGAGCCCATGTCCCATGTTCTGGACCTGACCAACGTGCTGCGGGAGGACGAGGTTCACGACTCCCTGGACAGCGAAGAGGCTCTTGCCAACGGCCCCGACGTGGAGGACGGCGCCTTCAGGGTGCCGCCGATAATCGGCGAGTAGGCCATGAACCTGCTGAGGCTGACAGCGACGGAAGCACTGCGGCGGCTGGCGGACCGGGAGCTCTCGTCTGCGGAGCTCACCGGCGCCTACCTGGAACAGATGGAACGCTGCGAGGGCGATATCTCCGCCTATCTGCACACGGACGCCGAGGCGTCCCGCAAGGCGGCTGCGGCGGTGGATGCTTCCCCGGGCGGCGGGACGCTGGCCGGGCTGCCCACGGCCATCAAGGATGTGCTCTGCACCCGCGGGATACCCACCACCTGCGGCTCGCGCATGCTTGAGGGCTTTATCCCGGTTTATACGGCCACCTGCGTCAGCCGCATGGAGGATGCGGGGATAGTCAGCCTGGGAAAGACCAACATGGACGAGTTCGCCATGGGGTCTTCCACGGAGAATTCCGCCTATGGGACCACGCGAAACCCCTGGGATACGCAGCGCGTGCCCGGCGGTTCCAGCGGCGGCTCGGCGGCGGCGGTAGCGGCCGGCGAGGCGCTCTGGGCCCTGGGTACGGACACGGGCGGCTCCATCCGCCAGCCCGCCTCCTTCTGCGGCGTCGTCGGCCTCAAGCCCACCTACGGCGCCGTTTCGCGCTATGGCCTGGTGGCCTTCGCTTCCTCCTTCGACCAGGTGGGTCCGGTAACCCGCTCGGTGAGGGATGCGGCCTTGATGCTGCGGCACCTGGTGGGGAAGGACCCCCTTGATTCCACCTCCGTCGAGCATCCCGAGGCGATAGCTGACCCGGTGGACCGGGATCTGTCCGGCCTGCGTCTCGGGGTTGTCAGTGAACTGGCGGGCGAGGGCATCGAAGCCGGAGTGAACGAAGTCTTCCGGGAGGCGCTGGCCAGACTTCAGGCAGCCGGCGCTGAGCTGGGCGAGGCCAGCCTGCCCCACGTGGAGTATTGCATACCCGCCTATTATATCCTGGCGCCGGCGGAGGCAAGCGCCAACCTGGCGCGCTTCGACGGCGTGCGCTACGGCCACCGGGCATCGGGGGCCGGGGACGTGACCGAGATGTACGAGCTGACGCGCAGCGAGGGCTTCGGCGACGAGGTCAAGCGACGCATCATGCTCGGCACCTATGCACTCTCATCCGGCTATTACGATGCATACTACGGACAGGCCCAGAAGGTGCGCAGCCTGGTCGTGGGTGATTTCAGGGCGGCGTTTGCTGATTACGACCTGCTGCTGTCGCCGACCACGCCAACGACAGCATTCCGCATCGGCGAGAAGGTGGATGACCCCCTGAGCATGTACATGTCCGATGTCTGTACGACTCCGGCCAACCTGGCGGGCCTGCCGGCCATCTCCATCCCGGCGGGCCTCTCGCAGGGGCTGCCGGTGGGCCTGCAGCTGTTCGGCCCCGCCTTCTCCGAGAACCTGCTGCTGCAGGCCGCTCACAGCGCCGAGTCGGTGCTGGGGTTCCAGGCGGCATCACCGCTGGTCGAGGAGCTGGACTGACATGGAATACGAGCCCGTAATCGGCCTGGAGATACATGTTGAGCTGTCGACCCGAAGCAAGATGTTCTGCGGCTGCCGCGTCAAGTTCGGCGGCGTGCCCAACACCCGCACCTGCCCGGTGTGCCTGGCCCATCCCGGCGCCCTGCCGGTGATGAACCGGCAGGCGATCACCAACCTGGCGCGCATCGCCCTGTCGCTGGATTGCGAGATACCGGAGCGCAGCATCTTCCACCGCAAGAACTACTTTTATCCCGACCTGCCCAAGGGCTACCAGATATCCCAGTATGACCAGCCGTTCGCGGTGGACGGTTCCCTGGAGATAGCGCTGGAGGACGAGACGGCGCGCATCGGCATCGAGCGCGTGCACATGGAGGAAGATACGGCGAAGAACATCCATGCAGGCGACAGCGGCCGCATCGCCGGCTCCCTTTATTCGATGATCGATTTCAACCGCTCGGGCACGCCGCTGGTGGAGATAGTCACCCGGCCCCATATCCACTCGCCGCGCATGGCGCGCGCCTTCCTCAACCGGCTGAAGAACACGCTGCTTTACCTGGACGTCTCCGACTGCAACATGGAGGAGGGATCCCTGCGCTGCGACGCCAACGTCTCGTTGAGGCCCGTGGGCACGGATGAGCTGGGAGTGAAGACCGAGCTGAAGAACATGAACAGCTTCAAGCACCTGGAAAAAGGGCTGGCGCAGGAGATCGAGCGGCAGCGGGAACTGCTGGAGGATGGTGAGCGTGTTGTCCAGCAGACCGTGCATTACGATGTGGCCAGCGGCGAGATCAGCCCGCTCCGGAGCAAGGAAGAGGCCCACGATTACCGTTATTTCCCGGAGCCGGACCTGGTGCCGCTGGTGGCTTCGCAGCAGTTCGTCGAGGAAGTCAGGCGCGGCATGCCCGAACTGCCCGAGGCGCGGGAGCAGCGTTATGTCAGCGAATTCGGCCTGCCGCTTTACGACGCCCAGGTGCTGACCGCCAGCCGCGAGGTCGCCGATTACTTCGAGGAGGCCCTGGGGCTGTTCGACGACGCCAAGCTGGTGAGCAACTGGGTGATGGGGGAACTGCTGGCCTTCCTCAACACGGCGGGGCAGGAGCTCTCGGCGTGCAGGGTGAGCCCTGCCGGGCTGGCTGAGCTGCTGCACCGGGTGAGGGACGGCGACATCAGCGCCAACACCGGCAAGGAGGTTTTCGCCGAGATGTGCGAGAGCGGGGCGTCGGCGGCAGAGATCATCGCCGCCAGGGGACTCACCCAGATATCTGACGAGTCGGAGCTCGAGGCTGTAATCGGGCAGGTGATCGAGGATAACCCCGACCAGGTCGAGCAGTACCGCGGAGGCAAGGTCAAGGTGATCGGCTTCTTCGTGGGGCAGGTGATGAAGCAGACCGGCGGCAGGGCCAACCCCAAGGTGGTCAACGAACTGCTGCGCCGGAGACTTTCGGAGTAGGACAATGGGGAAATTCATTCCCACTACGATGATGACACAGCACCCGGACAGCGCTTCGCGCTATGTATCGGTGCGTGACGAGCCCGCCGAGGCCATCGACGCCCTGACGCCCCAGCCCGTCGGGCTAGGGCTGGAGGAGGTGATGGTCGACTACGAGGGCAAGCTCACCCCTTATCACCAGACGGCGGAGATCGCCCTGGGCCTGCAGGAGCGGGGTATCCGGCTGGGTCATGAGGTGAGTGTGACGCCGCGCGTGCCCAGCGCCGGCAAGGAGACGGTCTTCCACCAGCTGATGGCGCTGATGAGCGTCATCGAATCCAATTTCCAGCTTTCGGAAAACGGCGGCGACGGCGTCATCAGTGAGGTGGTGGTGCCGATGGTGGCAAGCGCCGGCGAGCTTATCGACGTCCGCCGCCGCATCGCCGACGTCATCGATCTGGGGCACAAGGAGTTCGGCATCACCCGGGACCCGGATGCGGTGCAGGTGATACCGCTGGTGGAGGAGGTGCCGGAGCTGCTGGCTGCCGGCGGCATGATGGCCGAATATGTGCGGCGCGCCTCCAGCTCGGGCTTCCGCGTGGAGGAGCTCAGGGTGATGCTCGGCCGCAGCGACTCCGCCATGATCTATGGCCTTGTTCCCTCTGTGCTCGCCGTCAAGATCGCCATCGCCGATTGCTACCGGGAATCCGAGGCCGGCGGTTTCGCGGTTCATCCGATATTCGGCGGCGGCGTACTTCCCTTCCGCGGTCATGTCTGCCTCGACAACCTGGAGCAGATAAGTGTCGATTTTTCCGGCATCCGTACGGTCACGGTGCAGTCGGGGTTGCGTTATGACATGGGCAGCGAGCAGGCGCGGCAGATGGCGATCATGTCCAGGGAGCTGCTTCCCGGCGGCGCGCCGCTTAGCTACGAGAAGGAGGAACGCGACCGCCTCACGGACATGCTGGCCATTTTCACGGTCCCCTATCTTGAGAGCTTCAGCGGCCTGATGCCGGTGGTGACGGCCCTTTCCGACCTGTTGCCGCGCCAGCGGGACAGGCTGGCGCGCAAGAGCGCAGTCGGTTATGCCCGCGACGCGGCGCAGCCGGGCAAGCTGGCGGGCCTGATAGCAGGCGAGAAACTATCAAGGCGGCTCGCCGCCATCGAGCCCCTGCGTGCCGCCAACCTGCCGCGGGCCATCAGTTTCACGGGAGCGCTCTACTCCATGGGGCTGCCGCCGGAGTTCATCGCCACCGGCCGGGGCCTGGCGGAGGTGGCCGACGTCTACGGCCATGAGGGAGTCCAGTGGCTGTTGTCACGCTACAGCGGACTCAAGGGGGATCTGGCGCGCGCCGCCCGCTTCGCCAACCTGGAGGCGGCTTCGGCGCACCTGGACGAACGCCTGAGGAGCCAGATAAGCGACGATTTCGAGGCGGTACGCATCCACCTCGGCGTCGAAGCGGGGCCGGTCACAGCCGACGACCGGCGTTACCACATACTGCTGGAGACGCTGCAGCCGATGCTGAAACAGCTGGCTCCGGGCGGGGAATGGGGCAGCGACGCCGCCGACAGCGACCTGGTGGCCGAATGGATCTGCCGCCTGGGCAGGTTGCGGGGCAGCCTCGGCTAGTTTTCATCTGCAGGCCGCTGATGTTAAAATCCATGATTCATGACTACACCCAAAGACGAACATCTGCATAGTTTCGACCTGGGCGGCATCGAGCTCGATCCACACACCAAGATCAAGATCGATGATACGACCCTGCGTGACGGCGAGCAGACCGCAGGCGTGGTCTTCGCCAACGAGGAGAAGGTGAGAATCGCCCGCATGCTGGACGAGGTGGGGGTTCACCAGATAGAGGTGGGCATCCCGGCCATGAAGGGCGATGAGAAGGAGACCATCAAGCACATAGCCGGCCTCGGCCTCAACGCCAGCCTGCTGGCCTGGAACCGCGCCGTCGTGGATGACGTCAGGCACTCCCTCGATTGCGGGGTGCATGCGGTGGCCATCTCCATGTCCGCCTCCGATATCCATATCGAGCACAAGCTGAAGAAGTCCCGCTCCTGGGTGCTGGAGAGCATCAAGAAGTCCGTAGACTTCGCCAAGGATAACGATCTTTACGTCTCGGTGAACGCTGAGGACGCCTCGCGCGCCGACCTGGATTTCCTGGTGCGTTTCGCCAAGGCCGCCCGCGAGTGCGGCGCCGACCGCATCCGTTTCTGTGACACGGTAGGCATCCTGGACCCGTTCGATACCTATAACGTGATCTCGTTCCTGCACAAGAAGGTGCACATGGAGATCGAGATGCATACCCATAATGATTTCGGCATGGCCACGGCCAACGCCATCGCCGGCCTCAAGGCCGGTGCTTCCTACGTCAACACCACGGTGAACGGCCTGGGAGAGCGGGCCGGCAACGCGGCGCTGGAGGAGGTGGTGATGGCGCTCAAGCATATCGCCCACATGGACGTGGGCCTGCACACGGAGCGCTTCCGCGAGCTTTCCGAGTACGTGGCCAAGGCATCCGCGCGCACCATACCGGTCTGGAAGCCCATCGTCGGCGCCAACGTCTTCGCGCACGAGTCGGGCATCCACGCCGACGGTGTGATCAAGAACCCCATCAATTACGAGGTCTTCAGTCCCGAGGAGGTTGGGCTTGAGCGTCAGCTGGTGGTAGGCAAGCATTCCGGTGGACGCACCATACAGCGCAAGTTCCAGGAATTCGGCATCGAACTCAGCGACGAACAGAGCCAGGATATCCTCAAGCGGGCGCGCAAGATGGCAATCGAGCGCAAGCGCGGCCTGTTCGAGAAGGAACTGATGTTCATCTACAAGGAGCACATGGCCGCCGGGGAGGCCAGCGAGGCCGGCGAAAGTGGCTAGCACCCTGGCCGAGAAGATAATCGCGGCCCACGTGGGCCGCGAGGTGAGCCCCGGGGAGATAGTGGTGACGGGCGTGGATGTGGCGGCGCTCCAGGACGGAACCGGTCCCCTGGCGCTGCAACAGCTGGAAGAGCTGGACATGCTCCGGGCCGTAAATCCCGAAAAGACCATCCTCTTCATCGACCACGCGGCTCCCAGCCCCCGAAAGGAACTTTCCAACGCCCATAAGAGCCTGCGTGATTTTGCCGCCGCGACCGGCGCCGTGCTCTCTGAGATCAACGAGGGCGTCTGCCACCAGCGGCTGGTAGAGAGCTTCTCCTCGCCGGGCGACATCGTCATCGGCGCCGATTCCCACACCTGCACATCCGGAGCCCTCGGGGCCTTCGCCACCGGCATGGGCTCAACGGATGTAGCGATAGGCATCGCTACGGGCAAGACCTGGCTCAAGGTTCCTGAGACCATGCTGGTGAACGTCAGCGGCTCCTTCGGAGAGGGCGTCTACGCCAAGGACCTGATCCTATACCTGATCGGCGAGATCGGCGCTGACGGCGCCACCTACATGGCGCTGGAGTTCGCGGGTCCGGGCGTAGAGGCGATGACCATGTCCGACCGCCTCACCATAGCCAACATGGCCGTGGAGGCGGGGGCCAAGACCGGACTGTTCGCCGCCGACGAGAAGACGGCGGCTTTCCTGGAGGAACAGGGCCGCGCCGGAGACTTCAAGGAGATTGCCGCCGACCCGGATGCGGATTACAGCCATACATTCGCAATCGACGCAGGCGAGCTTGTGCCGATGGTTTCCGCCCCGCATACGGTGGATAACACCGTGACCGCTGCTGAGGCCTCGGGCAGGAAGCTGGACCAGGTCTACATCGGCACCTGCACCAACGGCCGCATCGAGGATCTGCGCGTAGCCGCCGGGATACTCAGGGGCCGGCAACGGAACCCCTCGACGCGACTGATAGTGACGCCGGGGTCGCGTTCAGTTTACCTGAAAGCCGCCGCCGAAGGGCTGCTGGCGGACTTCGTCGAGGCGGGAGCCATGGTGACGGGAACCGGCTGCGGCGCCTGTGTCGGTGTCCATGGAGGCATTCTCGGCGACGGCGAGGTCTGCCTGGCGACGCAGAACCGTAACTTCCAGGGGAGAATGGGCAACGCGGAGGCCTTTATCTATCTTTCCTCCCCGGCAACCGCCGCCGCCAGCGCCATCGCCGGGAAGATCGTCGACCCGAGGGAGTTCAGCGGATGATACTCAAGGGCAGAGCCTGGATATTCGGAGACGGAATCTCCACTGATCATATCGCGCCCGGGCGTTATTTCCACCTGCGCACCAACCTGCCGGAGCTCGCCAAACACGTGCTGGAGGATGCCAACGCCGATTTCGCCTCAGAGATGCAGCCGGGCGACTTCGTGGTGGCCGGACGTAATTTCGGACTCGGCTCCAGCCGCGAGCACGCGCCGCGCATCATCAAGCTCGCCGGCGTCAGCGCCGTGCTGGCCCAATCTTTCGCCCGCATATTCTTCCGCAATTCCATCAACGTCGGTCTGCCGGTGCTGGAACTGGACACGAGCAGCATCAGCCAGGGCGACGAGCTGGAGGTGGACCTGGAGGCGGGAGCGGTGCGCAACCTGACGTCCGGCGAGACGCTCAGTTTCGCCCCGCTGCCGGCGGTGATGGTGAAGATACTGGACGACGGCGGCCTGGTGGAGCATTTCCGCAAGCACGGAGATTTCAACCTTTAGAGGAGTGTGAGATGGCATACGAAGTGACATTGATTCCCGGTGACGGCATCGGGCCCGAGATAACGGACGCGGCCTGCCGGGTGATAGACGCCACCGGAGTCGAGATCGACTGGCGCAGGGCCGAGGCCGGCGAGGCCGTGATGGCCCATTATGGAACGCCTCTGCCGGACAACGTGCTGGAATCGATCAGAGGTACGAGAATCGCCCTCAAGGGACCGATAACCACCCCCGTGGGCAGCGGCTTTCGCAGCGTCAACGTGGCGCTGCGCAAGACCCTGGACCTCTATGTGAACCTGCGCCCCGCCATATCCATTCCCGGTGTGAAATCACGCTATGAGGACATCGACCTGGTGGTGGTGCGTGAGAACACGGAGGACCTTTACGCCGGCGTCGAGCACATGGTAGGGGACGATGCCGCCGAGAGCATCAAGATCATCACCCGCAAGGCTTCCGAGCGCGTGACGCGCTTTGCCTTCGAATACGCCCGGCGCGAGGGCAGGAAGAAGGTCACCGCCGTCCACAAGGCCAATATCCTGAAATATTCCGACGGCCTTTTCCTCGAGGCGGCCGGCGATGTCGCCAAAAAGTATACGGACATCGAGTTCGAGGACCGTATCGTGGACAACATGTGCATGCAGCTGGTGCAGAAGCCCGAGCTCTACGACGTGCTGGTGCTGCCCAACCTCTACGGCGATATCGTATCTGATCTCTGCGCCGGGCTGGTGGGCGGCCTGGGCATGGCCCCGGGCGCCAACATCGGCGATGAGATGGCGGTTTTCGAACCAGTCCATGGAAGCGCTCCCAAATACGCAGGCAAGAACAAGGCCAATCCCACGGCGACCATTCTCTCGGCGGTGCTGATGCTCGGGCACCTGGGGGAGGCGGAGGCCGCCGCCAGGGTTTTTGAGGCCGTGCGGGCTGTCATCGGCGAGGGCAGGCAGGTCACCTACGACCTGGGCGGCGACGCGGGCACCTCGGACATGGCTGCCGCCATCATCGAAAAGCTGGCCTGAGCTTCCAGGCGATACTCATCAACGGCATGCGGGCCTGACGACCCTCGGGGTGAATGTGCCTGATGGCTTGCGGGATGGCTGGCGGCAGGTTGGTCAGCCGACCTCGGACAGCGGCTTGATGCTCTTGAGCATGGCCTGGATATCGCCCCAGGTGTGACCGGTCCAGGTGCCGGTTGAAACACTGTAGAAAAGCTCCTGCTGCTTGCCTGCGGCATCCGTGAACTGGCCGTGCCAGACCACGTAGAAGGTCTCGGCGTCGCCAACGCTGTCGGTGACGACCGGATCCCCCTGTGGCAGGTACTCCCGGGTCTTGTGCCAGTAGACGTCGAACTGGGTGCCGTTGAGCGTGACCTGCGTCAGGTAGTACCCGGACTGAGGTTTGCTGTTGGCGCGGCTCTGGTTGAAGATCAGCGTGCGGTTGCTGTTGGCCGGATCGGTATAGCGATAGCTGTAATAACCGACCGGGTCGTTGGCCGAAGGGCCTGCGGAGCCGATCAGCCCGCGATCCAGCTGATAGCCTGCCCCAGGCAGGTAGGTGGGCACCATCACCGGATAGGGGACACGCGCCTGCAACTGGATCAATACCTGCATTTCCTCGGGATTAGGCGTGCCGCTGCTGCTCCGGAGGGATGGATCGAGGACGATGCCCGGCGGGGTTGCAGGCGCGGTCGCGGCAGCAGTTGTTTCAGTCTGGGTCCGGTTTTCTGAACGTGTTAGCGTATCGCTGTCGGCAGGTTCGCCGCCGCAGCCGCCTGCCACTGCTATCAAAACCGCCAGCGC
>JAJRYJ010000090.1 GCA_024275795.1 Actinomycetes bacterium
CCCCCCCCCTTGTCAAGGGGTGAATCCGGTACTCAATCACAGAGGGCGGATGATATACTTCTCTCCGTTGCAACCGCCCTGAGAAAGCGGGCGGCTGTGCCGGAAAATGAACGATGCCTCCGCATCGATATCTCTGTAAGGAAGGAGACGAAGTGTCAATACTGGTAGTGGGCTCCATCGCCCTGGACTCGGTGGAAACACCCTTCGGCAGGGCCGAGGAGGCGCTGGGGGGCGCGGCGGTCTATTTCTCCTATGCCGCCAGCTTCTTCAACCACGTACGCCTGGTGGGCGTGGTGGGCAGCGACTTCCCCGCGGAGCATCTGGAGCTGCTTCAGGGGCGCGATATCGACCTCTCGGGCCTGGAACGGGCCGACGGCGCCACCTTCCGCTGGAGCGGCCGCTATGATTTCGACCTCAATGAGGCCCACACCCTGGACACGCAGCTTAACGTCTTCGAGACCTTCTCCCCCACCATCCCCGATTCGTTCCGGGACAGCGACTTCGTCTTCCTGGCCAATATCCAGCCGGGGCTGCAGCTGGACGTGGCCCGGCAGGTCAACTCGCCGAAGGTGATCGCCTGCGACACCATGAACTTCTGGATCGAGGGCGCCTACGAGCAGCTGGTGGAGACCCTGGGCGCCGTGGACATCCTCATCATCAACGACGCCGAGGCCCGGGAGCTGGCGCGCGAGCCCAGCCTGGTGAAGGCGGCCCGCGCCATCATGGACATGGGCCCGGAGACCCTGGTGGTAAAACAGGGGGAGTACGGCGTGCTGATGTTCAACCGCCACTCGGTCTTCTCCGCCCCCGCCTACCCGCTGGAAGACGTGTACGACCCCACGGGCGCCGGTGACACCTTCGCTGGCGGCTTCATGGGCTTCCTCTCCACCGCCGCGGACATCGACGACACCTCCATCCGCCAGGCGGTGGTCTTCGGCTCCACCCTGGCCTCATTCAACGTGGAAGACTTCAGCCTCAACCGCATGAAGAGGCTGGAGATGGACGACATCCTCGGGCGCTATGCCGAGTTCAAACAGCTTTCCCATTTCGAGGAGATTGCAACCGACTGACCATGCTCTGGAACAACATCAACTTCTGGCGGGTCGCCGCCTTCGCGGCCTTCGCGGCTGTGCTGGTGCTGTTGTTCCCCTACCTGAAGCTGGAACCGGACTTCGTTCTCGAATCCTCCGACATGCAGATAGTGGACTCCCCCTAATATGGTGCCAGGTGCTCCTTCACCATCAGCAACCAGGGGAGGGACGGTGAAGCCTATGTCACCTGCCACCTGTATCTTTATGAACGCGGCGGCGACGCCGTGGACGACTATACCCTCATCGGCATCAATGCCGGCGAGACGGACAGCGGCGAGATATTCATCCCGTTGCGCGAGGGGCAGACCATCCACGACTGGAGGGTGGAGGTTAAATAGGTCGTGAACAGGGGAACGCACATGGAAAGCCGGCGCATGGAGAGCCGGCGCCGGCGGATTGTCCGGGTCAGGCGCAGGCGCATGTTCGTGGCCGTGGTGCTGGCGGCGGCGCTGCTGGCCGTGGTGCTGGCGGCGGCGGCGCTATCCGGCGGGCACGTCCAGGCGCAGTCTTCAGGCTCGACGGTCATGCTGGTACCCGTGGAGGGCGTCATCGACACCAGGGTGGCCGACTTCGTCATCCGCAACATCGAGGAGGCCGAGAAGGGAGCGGCGACGTCGGTGCTGCTGGAGCTGGATACGCCCGGCGGCTTCGAGGAACCCATGCGCGACATCATCAAGAAGATGGCCAACTCCCCCCTGCCCGTGATCGCCTTCGTCTATCCCTCGGGGGCGAGGGCCGCATCCGCCGGCACCTTCATCATGAACGCCGCCGACCTGGCGGCCATGGCGCCGGGAACCAACCTGGGGGCCTCCCACCCGGTGGCGGTAGGACTGGACCCCTCCTCACCGGAGGGTGAGAAGGCCGTAAACGACGCTGCCGCCTATATGCGCTCGCTGGCAGAGGCCAACGGCCGCAACGCCGACTGGGCGGAGCTGGCCGTAAGGCAGTCCGTCTCCGCCTCCGCCGAGGAAGCCCTCGACCTGCAGGTCATCGACATGATGTCCGACGACCCGGAATCGCTGCTGGCTTCGGCCGACGGGTTCACAACCGTTGCCAAGAGCATCACGCTGGAAACCTCGGGCGCCGTCATCAAGCGGGCCGAGATGAGTTTCTGGGACAGGCTGGCGCGCCTGCTGCTCAACCCCAACGTGGTCTTCCTGCTGCTGTTGCTGGGACTGATAGCGCTGGCCTATGAATTCGCCCACCCCGGCATCGGCGTCGGCGCCTTCGTCGGCTTCATCTGCCTGGCGCTGGCCATCTACGCGCTGACGGTGCTGCCGGTCAGCTTCGCCGGGCTGGCGCTGATCATCATCGGCTTCGCCCTGTTCGCCGCCGACCTTTACGTGACCAGCTACGGACTGCTGTCCATCGGCGGCATCGTCAGCCTGCTGCTGGGCTCCTACATGCTGTTCGACTCCTCCTATCCCTACCTGCGGGTATCGCTGCCGGTGAGCATCGCCCTGGCGCTGGTGACAGGCGCTTTCTTCATCATCATCGTCCAGGCCGCCGTCAGGGCCCGGCGGATGCCGGTCCAGACCGGCAGCGGCGCCATGGTCGGCGCAACCGGCCACGCCCAGACCAGCCTCGAGCCGACTGGGCAGGTACACGTGCGCGGCGAGATCTGGAGCGCCGAGTCCTGTGAAGGTGAAAACATCGAGAAGGGGGAAGAGATAGAGGTAGTGGAGGTATCCGGCCTGATGCTCAAGGTACGGCCGTTGAAATGAAACAACCAGAGAGGGAGGTACCATGTCCGTCGCCCTGGCACTGTTAGTCGCAGTAGCTTTCTTCATCCTGATATTGCTGATGTTCTCCATCCGCATCGCCCGCGAGTACGAGCGGGGGGTCATCTTCCGCCTCGGCCGCCTCATCGGCGAGAAGGGGCCCGGCCTCTTCCTGCTGATACCGGTGATCGACCGCATGGTCAAGGTGGACCTGCGGACCATCACCATGAACGTGCCGCCCCAGGAGGTGATCACCCGCGACAACGTCCCCGCCAAGGTGAACGCGGTGGTCTATTTCCGGGTGATGGACCCCAGCAAGTCGATAGTCGAGGTCGAAGACTACATCTCGGCCACCTCGCAGATAGCCCAGACCACGCTCAGGAGCACCCTGGGCCAGGCGGAGCTGGACCACCTGCTCTCGGAGCGTGAGAAGATAAACCAGCAGCTGCAGCAGATCATCGACGACCAGACCGAACCCTGGGGCATCAAGGTATCGACGGTGGAGGTCAAGGACGTGGAGATTCCCCAGACCATGCAGCGGGCGATGGCGCGGCAGGCGGAGGCCGAACGCGAACGCCGGGCCAAGGTCATCGCCGCCGAGGGCGAGTTCCAGGCGTCCGAGAAGCTGGCCCAGGCCGCCGGCGTCATCTCCACCCAGCCCATCGCGCTGCAGCTGCGCTTCCTGCAGACGCTGGGGGAGGTGGCGGCCGAGAACAACTCGACGACCATCTTCCCGGTGCCCATCGACATCATCAAGCCGCTGCTCGGGAAGAACGGATAGGTGAGCTCGCCCTACAGGGACGTCCAGCCCTACAGCTACCTGCTGGACCCGGAATCACCGCAAACGGAGGAGGAGCAGTTCCCCAACGTCCCCTGGACAACCGGGGACGTCTTCGCCATCATCGGCCTGAACATCTTCGCCATCTTCGCCATCTTCGTACTGATGGGTTTCGCCTTCTCCCTGGCCAGCACCCTGGTGCCCATACTCGACAACGAAGCCATCAGCGATTCGCTGCCGGTGACCGCCGGCAGTTTCTTCCTGCAGTGGGCCGTGACCCTGGGTGTGGCCTTCACATACCTGAAGCTGCGAGGCTATTCGCTGAGCCTCCACGTCCTCGGGTTCCGCAGGCCCGTCTCCCTGGGGGAGTCGGCGGCGCTGGTGGTCGGCCTGCTGATCACCTTCTACGCCTTCCTCGGCCTCTATAACGCCCTGCTGGAGCAGCTGTTCCCGCAGCTGCTGCCGGAGCCACAGGACGTGGAGGCCTGGTATGGCTTCTCCATCCTCGGCTTCCTGGTGGCCGTGGGCCAGGTGGCCCTGATCACGCCGGTTGTGGAGGAGATGTTCTTCCGCGGCATCATCCACCAGGGGCTGGAGAAGCGGCTGGGGTTCATCGGCGGCGCCCTGCTCTCATCCCTGGTCTTCGCCCTGGCCCACATCGATTACACGCTCTATATCCCCATCTTCATGTTGAGCCTGATATTCGCCTTCCTGGTCCACCATACGCGCTCCCTGTGGCCGGGCATAGCGGTGCATTTCCTCGTGAATTCACTGGCGGTGATGAGCCAGTTCGGCCAGCAGCTGTTCGGAGGCGGTTAGGCGCGGGCGGCGTTTCCCGCCCCGATGTGAAAATGGGGGTTTTTCCCGTTTGTAATTACACTCTCCTTCTAATAGTATAGCGCCGAAAAAGTTACGCCCGCTTTCATTTTCAGGAGCTGGAAAAGCGCGAACTCGAATAAACATCGTGTTTATCTTACGAGTGGTTCAGCCTCCTATCGCAGCCACGGGAAAGACGATTTCAAGGGGGATAATTGGGCAATAGCCTGAACGGGTCGAGCAAGCCTGCTCGTGTCACAGGAGTCCGTCTTGACTCCTGACTATTACGTCAGTTACCTCTCGATCGCCCTGCTGGGGCTCGCCGACATCCTCTTCGTGCTGGCGTTGATCGGCGCCTCCCGGCTGGTGCAGCGGCGCAATCCCTATCCGCAGAAGCTGACCACCTACGAGTGCGGTATCGAACCCTTCAGCGACAGCTGGTCTCCCTTCGCCATCCGCTATTACATCTTCGCGCTGCTGTTCGTGCTCTTCGACGTGGAGGCGGTCTTCCTCTACCCCTGGGCCGTGATCTTCCGCGATATGGGTTTCACCGGCTTCATCGAGATGATGATATTCATTACCGTGCTGCTCTTCGGGCTCTTCTATGCCTGGATCAAGGGCGCCCTGGAGTGGGTCTGACATGTCGCTGATAGAGAGATTCGAACACCCTAATTTCATCACCACCACCACGGACTTCCTGTTCAACTGGGCGCGGTCCAACTCGCTCTGGCCGTTCACCTACGGCCTGGCATGCTGCGGCATCGAGATGATCGCCACCGGCATGCCCCGCCATGACATGGCCCGCTTCGGCATGGAGGTTTTCCGGGCCACCCCCAGGCAGGCGGACGTGATGATCGTCTCGGGCACGGTCACGGACAAGATGGCGCCGGTGCTGGTGAAGCTCTACCACCAGATGGCCGAACCCCGCTGGGTGGTGGCCATGGGCGCCTGCGCCTGCAGCGGCGTCATGTTCTGGGATTCCTACAACGTGGTCCAGGGCGTGGACCTGCTGGTGCCCGTCGATGTCTACGTTCCCGGCTGCCCGCCGCGGCCGGAGGCGCTGCTGTTCGCGATGATGCAGCTGCAACTGAAGGTCAAGCAGGAGACCCAGGTGGGCCGGGCCCTGGAGCAGGCGAGGATACGCGCCAGGATGGAGCAGGCGGCCGCTTCTGACACGGAGAGGACACAGACCGTGAGCGTGAAACGATGACCGAAATGCAGACCGACCAGCAGAACAGGAAACAGCTTCACCCGGCCGAGGTGCTGGAGCTGGCCCGGGAGCTTGTCGGTGAGGACTGCGAGGAGGTTTACCTGGACGACCGGGGCAACATGCTCATCCGCCTGGATGCCCCCCAGCTCGCCGTGGTGATCAGGGCCCTCAGGGACGACGACCGCCTCTCCTACCGCTACCTGGTGATGGTGACGGCGACGGACTATGAGGATCACATGGAAGCGGTCTACATGCTGCGTTCCATGAACCACGGGGTGCCCGTGGAGCTGCGGGCGGACCTGGACCGGGACGACCCCCATATCCCGTCGCTGGCCCTGCTGTACAGCACGGCCTGCTGGCACGAGCGCGAGGCCTACGACATGTTCGGCGTGGTCTATGACGGCCACCCGGAGCTGACGCGCATCCTCACGGGAAGGAAAGAGGAGATGTATCCCCTGCGCAAGGACGCCAGGCCCGAGCGCCGACCGCGCCGGGAGTGGCGCTACGAGGGCATTCCGGCGGCCCTGCGGCTGCCGGGAGAGCGGGACAGGAGCGAGCGTTCATGACCTCCCAGGATCAGATGGCGCCGAAGCGGCCCTACCTGAAGCTGGAGGAGATGATCCTCAACATGGGGCCCCAGCACCCGGCCACCCACGGCGTGCTGCGGCTGGTGCTGCACCTGAACGGTGAAATGATCGTCAAGGTGGACCCGGTGCTGGGCTACCTGCACAGGGGCTTAGAGAAGCTGGCGGAGAACCGCACTTATTACCAGTTCCTGGCCATGCTCAGCCGCCTGGACTACCTGGCCAATATCTTCATGGAATGGCCCCTGGTGCGCTGCATCGAGGGGCTGATGGAGATCGAGGTGCCGCGGCGCGCCGAATACCTGAGGATAATCGTCGCCGAACTCAACCGCATCACCAGCCACCAGATGGCCCTGGGAGATTTCATGCTCAACCTGGGAGCGGGCACGCCCATGTTCTGGGTCTTCCGCGACCGCGAACGCATCGTGGATCTGCTGGAGCTGCTGACGGGCCAGCGCATGATGTACAACTACATGCGGGTCGGCGGCGTCCGCTACGACATCCCCGAGGGCTTCGAGGCTGAATGCCGCAGCTTCCTGGCGGGTTTTCCCGCCAAGATCGATGAATACGAGAAGCTGATCACGGACAACGAGATATTCCTGGCGCGGACGCTGGGCGTGGGCATCATCGAGCGCGACGAGGCCATCGACTACGGTCTCACCGGCCCCAACCTGCGCGCTTCCGGGGTCAGCTGGGACCTGCGCAAGGACGACGCCTATTCCGCCTATAATGATTTCGATTTCGGCATCCCCATCGGCAAGCACGGGGACTGTTTCGACCGCTACAAGTGCCGCGTCGAGGAGATGCGCCAGTCGCTGCGCATCATCGAGCAGGCTTTGGACAATCTGCCGGAAGGGCCGGTCAACGTGAAGCTGCCCCCGATGCTGCGGCCGCCGGCGGGCGAGAAGTACCGCGCCGTCGAGGGACCGCGGGGCGAATGGGGCAACTTCCTGGTATCCAACGGCGGCCTGCGGCCGTACCGGCTGAAGATGCGTGACCCCAATTTCGTCGCCATCTCCACGCTGCCGAGGATCCTGCCCGGCTACAAGATAGCCGACATGATCGCCATCGGCGGCAGCATGGACTTCATGCTGGGGGGTGCGGACCGCTGATAATCATCATCGATTTCATCGCCTACTTCATCGTGGCCCTGGCCATCACCATGGCTGTCATCTTCGCCAGCGGCGTCGTCTTCCCCTATTCCATGCGGCGGCTCTGGGGGTTCGTGGGAGACCGGCACGGGCCCAACCGCGTGGGTCCCCTGGGGCTGCTCCAGCCCTTCGCCGACTTCATCAAGCTGGTGACCAAGGAAGATATCACACCGACGAAGGCCAACAGGTGGGTATTCCTGCTGGCGCCGGTCATCGGCTTCGCCACGCCCATCCTCATCCAGGCGGTGATTCCCTACAGCGAGACCTATACCATCGCCAACCTCAACGTGGGCCTGCTGTATATCGCCGCCGTCAGCGCCTTCGGCGTGCTCGGTATCCTGCTGGCGGGCTGGTCGGCCAACAATAAATACACGCTGGTGGGCGGCCTGCGGGCCGGCGCCCAGATGATCTCCTACGAGATCCCGCTGCTGCTGACCCTGATCATCGTCGCCATGCTCGCGGACTCCATGAGCCTCAACGACGTCGTGGTCCAGCAGGCCGATGTCTGGTATATCGTCATCCAGCCCATGGCCTTCATCATCTTCCTGGTCGCCGGCGTCGCCGAGCTGAACCGCACCCCCTTCGACCTGCCGGAGGCGGAATCGGAGCTGGTGGGCGGCTACATGACCGAGTACGGCGGCATCCGTTTCGCCCTCTTCGCCGGCCTGATGGAGTGGGGCAACGTTACGGTGTGGGGGCTCACCACCGCCACCCTGTTCCTGGGAGGCTGGCGGGGACCGTTCCTCAGCGGCCCCATCTGGCTGCTGCTGAAGGCCGTGATCATGGGCCTGATCATCATCTGGTTCTTCGCCACATTCCCGCGCCTGCAGGTGGACCAGCTGATGGCCTTCGCCTGGAAGATACTGATTCCCATCAGCATCCTCAACCTGGGAGTCACCGGCCTTTTCATCGTCCTCTGGCCGGACAACTACCTGCTGCCTACGGCCATCTTCAGCTGGGGGGCCACGCTCGTCTTCATCGGCGTGTTCACCTTTGTCGTGAAAAAGATTCTGCTGGGCAAACGCCTTGGCATGCATAAATCCATGGACTATGAGCCCTGGATGCTGCGCAAGCCCGCCGAACCGATACCGACGCGCAGGCAGGTGGGCCCATGATCGGGCTGTTCAAAGGCCTGCACGCCACCATCAGCCACATCCTCACCAGGAAGGTGACGGTGCAGTATCCCGAGCAGCGGCGGCAGCTGCCGGAACGCAGTCGCGGCCTCATCAGGCTGCGCCTGAGACCCGATTCCTACGACCCCCGCTGCATCTCCTGCACCTTCTGCGAACAGATATGCCCGGCCACTGCCATCAAGGTGATCCATGGGGATGAACATCCGGGCAAGGTCTGGACACTGGACGGCGGCGCCGGCCCCATGCTAGACCACCTGCGCGAGGGTGCAGCGGCGGTGGGCGGGAACGGCTGGAGGGACACGGACGCCGGCAAAGCCTCACCGCACCGGGGATGCCTGGCCGAATCGCTGCTGGAGTCTGACGCCATCACTCCGCTCTCGCTTGCGAAGACCGCCCGCAGGGACGGTGTGCTGCTGAGCCGGGCATACAGCATCGCCACTTTCTACGAGCAACTGGGCCCGGGAGCCCCCGAACGGGAGGCGGTCGAGCCGACTCCCGCGACAGGGATCACGGTGGATGGATGCCCGCCGATACTGCTTGGCAACCACGGCAGGGTGGATCCCGAGAGCATCGACGCCTATTCGCAGAACGGCGGCTACAAGGGCATCACCGGGCCGCTGCTGGAGATGACCCCGGATGAGGCGGTTGGCGTGATAGCCGACAGCGGCCTGCGCGGCCGCGGCGGTTCGGGAAAACCGACGGCGAGGAAATGGCAGCAGGCTGCGGCCGTCGACTCGCGCATAAAGTATATCGTCTGCAACGCGGACGAGGGCGACAGGGATTCCTTCAAGGACCGGTCGCTGCTGGAGAACAACCCCCACGCCGTCATCGAGGGCATGATGGTGGCGGGCTATGCCACCGGCGCCACCCACGGCATCATCTACATGGACGCCGACTTCGCCCTGGCCAGGGAGCGCGTACTGCGGGCGGTCGAGCAGGCGCGTGACAGGGGGATTCTGGGGGACGGGCTCCAGGGCACCGGATACGCCTTTTCCATCGAGGTGGTCGGCGTGCCCCGGGCCTTTATCGGCGGCGAGGAGACGGCGCTGATAGCTACCCTGGAGAACCGCAGGCCGATGCCGGAGGTGCGCCCCCCCTTCCCATCCGTCAGCGGCATCAGGAACAAACCCACGGTGGTGGAGAACGCCGAGACCCTGGCGACGGTCCCCTGGATCATCAACAACGGCGCCGAGGCGTTCAGGGAGATCGGCTCGCCCGGCTCCCCCGGCACGAAACTTTATACGCTCTCCGGCCAGGTGGAACGACCGGGGCTGTACGAGGCGACAATGGACACCAGCCTCAAGAAACTCGTCGAAGGCTCAGCCGGAGGCTTCTCCGGCGAGGCCAGGGCCGCCCTGGTGGGCGGCATCGGCGGCGGCTTCCTCTCCCCCGGGCTGTTTGACATACCGCTCGATTTCGACGCCATGGCCGAGGCGGGCGGCGATCTCAGTTCGGGCGCCATCCGCGTGCTGGGCAGGGATGACTGCGTCGTCGAAACCGTGCGCCGGTGCCTGCAGGCGTCCTCCAGGGAATCCTGCGGCAAATGCACGCCCTGCAGGGTGGGCACGCGCAGGCTGGAGGAGGTCGTCGGCCGCATCTGCAACGGCGAGACCTGGCCGGGAGACCTGGAGCTGGCGGCCGACCTGGGCAGGGACATCGCCGACAGCGCCTTCTGCGACCTGGGGAGGGGTTCGGTGCGGCCGCTGCTGACGGCGCTCAACTTCTTCCATGATGAATTCGTTCAGCACGCCGAGGACAAGCGGTGCAGCAGCGGGAGGTGCAGCTTCTGATGGCCGAAATACCCGCAAAGCCCCAGGTGATCTCCCCCTTCCATACGGAGCAGTCGGGGCCGCTGGTGGAACTGACCATCGACGGTGAGGCCGTCAGGGCCCACGCGGACGAGACCATTCTGCAGGCGGCTGCAAAGCGGGGCGTGGAGATACCCCATCTCTGCGACATCCAGGACCTGGGCCACTACGGCGGCTGCCGCATGTGCCTGGTGGAGGTGGAGGGAGAGGAACGGCCGCGTGCGGCCTGTTCCACCCGGGTGGACGAGGACATGGTCGTCACCACTGACAGCGAACGGCTGCAGCGGCTGCGGCGCACCAACCTGGAGCTGCTGCTCTCGGACCACAACGCTTTCTGCGCCCCGCCCTGCAAGTACCGCTGTCCCACCAACGTCGATATCCCCGCCTTCGTCAGCCTGGTGGGCGAAGGCGATTACGACGAGGCCCAGCGGGTGCTCAAGGCCAACCTGCCGCTGCCGGCCAGCGTCGGCCGCGTCTGCCCCCATCCCTGCGAGACCCAGTGCCGCAGGATGGAGGTGGAGGAGCCCGTCTCCATCTGCCTCTCGCACCGCTTCGTCGGCGACGTCGCCATCCAGAAAGGTTTTCATCCGGAAGAGCCCGAGCCGGCGACCGGGAAACGGGTCGCTGTCATCGGCGCCGGCCCGGCGGGCATCGCCAACGCCTATTACCTGGCGCTCAAGGGCCATGCGGTAACGATGTTCGAGTCCATGCCGCAACCAGGCGGCATGCTGCGCTACGGCATCCCCGAATACAGGCTGCCGAAGAAGGTGCTGGACGCGGAGCTCGAACCGCTCTGGGCCATGGGCGTAGAGCTGAAGACCGGCGTCAGCCTCGGTCCTGACATCAGCGTCAACGGCCTGCTGGACGAGGATGGCTACGACGCCGTCTTCCTGGGCATCGGCGCCTGGGAGAGCCGCAGCATGCGCGTGGAGGGCGAGGACCTGGAGGGCGTCATCCCGGTGGTGGAGTTCCTCAAGGACGTGGCCCTGGGCAACCCGGCGAACGTGGGCGACAAGGTCGCCGTCATCGGCGGCGGTTTCTCCGCCATCGACGCGGCGCGGGTGTCGCTGAGGCTGGGAGCGAAGGACGTGACCATCGTCTACCGCCGCACGCAGAAGGAGATGCCCGCCCACGAGATCGAGGTGCGCGACGCCCAGGAGGAGGGGGTCAAGTTCGTCTTCCTCGCCTCCCCGGTGAAGGTCGAGGGGGAGAACGGCAGGATGACCGGCATCGTCTGCCAGAAGATGGAGCTGGGCGAGCCGGACGAGAGCGGCCGCCGCCGTCCCGAGCCCGTGAAGGGTTCCGAATACCTGATGGAGCTGGATACGGTGATTCCCGCCATCGGCCAGATGCCCCGGCTCAGCTACGAGGACGCCGAGAGCAGGGAGGAGTGCCGCTTCCTGGAAGGCGAGACCGGCGTCGCCTGCACCAGGTGGCAGACGGTGGCAGCCAACGAAAAGACTTTGCAGACGGACAGGCCCGAGGTGTTCACCGGCGGCGACGCTTTCACCGGCGCCCGCACCGTGGTCGAGGCCATCGGCGCCGGCAAACGCGCCGCCGACGCCATGGACGCATTTTTAAGCGGCAGGGACATGGTGGTCTACGAGGAGTTGCTGCCGAACGAGGCGCCGCCGCTGCTCAACATCCCCGCCTGGAGGCAGGAGAAGCAGGAGCGCCAGAAGACGCCGATGCTGGAGGTGCGCGAGCGCGAGGGCAACTTCCTGGAGATAGACAAGGGCTTCTCCGAGATGGCGGTCAAGGCGGAGAGCAGCCGCTGCCTCAAGTGCATCTGCGAGGGAGTAGAGGACTGCCGGCTCAGGCAATACAGTATCGAGGCGGGGCTGCTCCGTGGCGAGTACAACCGCTTCCGGGGGGCCCAGGGTATATTCGGCCGCGACAGCAGCCATCCCTTCATCATCAGGGATCCCAACCGCTGCATCCGCTGCGGCCGCTGCATACGTGTCTGCAGGGAATGGACCGGGTCCGGCTGTTACGATTTCGCCGGCCGCTCGGCGGAGACCATCGTCGGCACCGCCTTCGACGCCTCGCTCAACGACACGGACTGCGTCTCCTGCGGCCGCTGCGCCGGCGTCTGCCCCACCGGCGCCCTTTTCTACCGCGGCCGCGTGCTCAAGGACTGGCACCTGGATATCTCGCGCTGCATCTTCTGCGGCGACTGCATCGAGATCTGTCCGCAGGACGCGCTGGCGCAGACATCCGAGTATGAACTGGCGGCCTACAACCGCAAAGACATGAGCTATCATCTGCTGGAGCGGGCGCGGGTCGCGAGCAACCCGGTGGAGCCTGCAGCCGGGGAGGAGGACAGCTGATGGGCGAATTCAACCAGCTGGCCTTCTGGATCATCGCCTTCACCGTGATCAGTTGCGCCATCGGCGTCGTCACCTTCAAGAACCTGATCCACAGCGCCATCTCCATGGTCTGTTGCTTCACGGGGGTCGCCGGCGTTTACGTGCTGCTGCGCGCCGAACTGGCGGCGGCGGCCCAGGTGCTCATCTACGTGGGCGCCATCTCCATCCTGATACTTTTCGCCATCATGCTCACACGGCACCGCAGCGGCGACCTGAAGATCTTCTTCCACCGGCAGTCCTGGGCGGCGATTCCCCTGATGCTGCTGGTGGGAATCGTGTTCACGGGCGTGCTGGCGTCGGCGCACTACATGAACTCATCTTCGGAGGCGATGAACCCGGATACACGGGGGATCGCCGACATCCTCTTCAACGATTACGCCTTCCCCTTCGAGGTGCTGTCACTGGTGCTGCTGGTGGCCATCGTCGGCGCCGTACTCCTGGCAAGCAAGGAGAAGCAGCTGTGACGCCTCTGCAACATTACCTCTTCCTCGCCGTCGCCCTGTTCTCCATCGGCGCCTGGGGCGTGCTGGCGCGCCGCAACATCATCCTTGTGATAATGTGCATCGAGCTGATGCTCAACGGCATCAATATCGCCCTGATAGCTTTTTCCAACTATTCGCTGGACGGCGCCGGCCGCGGCCAGGTGTTCGTCTTCTTCATCTTCGCCGTCGCCGCCGCCGAGGTGGCCATCGGCCTGGCAATAACCATCGCCCTATACCGCCTGCGCGAGCGCATGAGCGTGGACGAACTGCATGAGATGAAAGGCTGACGTGAAGACACTGGTGCTGCTCATACCGCTGCTGCCGCTGGCCTCGTTCGTGATCACGGGGCTCTTAGGCAAACGCTATTTCAAGGAGAAGAGCCATTATCTTTCCGTGGCCAGCGTGGCCGCCTCCTGGGTGCTTTCCATGATCGTCTTCTACCGTGTCGAGGCGGGAGATATCTTCCACTGGCAGGTCTATTCCTGGATAGTCGCCGGAAAATTCGACGTCAGCATCGGCATCCTCGTGGACCAACTGACGGCCATCATGCTGATGGTGGTTTCCACCGTGGGCTTCATGGTGCACATCTATTCCATCGGCTACATGAAGGGCGACGGCGGCTATTACCGTTTCTTCGCCTACCTGAACCTGTTCATGTTCTCCATGTACATGCTGGTGCTGGCGGACAACTACCTGCTGCTCTACGTCTTCTGGGAGGCGGTGGGCCTCTGCTCCTACCTGCTGATCTCCTTCTGGTACCACAAGAAGAGC
>JAJRYJ010000091.1 GCA_024275795.1 Actinomycetes bacterium
GCACCATGCCCGGCCTGCCAGCGCGTCCGGCGGCGGTGGACGTGGATATAGACGTGGAGACGGGCAGGATCAAGGGGCTGTTCTAGGCTGTTCCCGCTATATGGATATCATAAGGGCGGCGCCCCGCAGGGACGCCGCCCTTTCCATGTCTGGAATCACTGGTTGCATTTCAGTCCGGCAGCCTGCTGCACTACAAAGCTGCGGCTGTCCGCAACCATTTGGGGTTAGCTCAGGATCAGCTCACAATATCGGCCTTGAGCTTCTGGTACTCCTCCTCGGAGATGGCCCCATCCGATTTCAGCTTGTGCAGCCGCTCCAGTTCCTGTGAGGGGGTGGAGCCCGCCAGGCGTTTCTGTTGTTCCTCATATTCATTCATCAACTGTTTGTCCTGTTCGGTCATCCGCGGACGGGCGATCATATAAATCAGCACACCAAGAACGGGCATGAAGACAATGAGCACCGTCCAGCCAGCCTTGGCCCAGCCGGAATGGTCGGTGCGGCGGAAGTTGTCGATAAATACGGATATCACGATCCAGATCCACATCACGAACAGGAAAAAGATGAGCATGGTCCAGACCAGGTTAAGCAACGGATAATCTTCCACTTGATCCTCCCTATTGGTTTTATTGGTTGTTTTCTACCCGCAACCGCTCAGGTGAAACATGCGTGAATGCTTCTGAACGCCGCCCGGCTTTCGGATATAATAACCGCCATGAACGAGTCTCCCGCCCATACGATAACGTTTCAGCCCGGCGACATCGTCTGCGAGGGTGTGCCTCACGGCGCAAACCTGCTGCGGGTGGCGCTGCTGGAGGGCGTGCATATCAATGCCTCCTGCGGCGGCACCGGCGGCTGCGGTAAATGCCGCGTGCTCATCGATTCCGGCGAATACGAGGGTGGAAGCGGCGCCAAGCTGCCGTACGAGGATTTCGACTCGGGCGTGCGGCTGGCCTGCCGCGTCAAGGTGCTGGGAGACCTGGTGGTCACCGTACCCGAGGAGTCGCGCATGGGGGACGCGGTGGCGCTCACCCACGAGCGGCGCCCGGGGCCGGGCCGCGTGCTCACGGCCAGCGACCTGGAGCACCTGGTCAAGGGCTGGAGCGTCGATCCGGTGGTGAAGAAATACGCGCTCAGCCTGGAGGCTCCCGACGCGGCCAACAACATCAACGACCTGGACCGCCTGAAGCTGGGCCTCAAGGCCGAGCACGGCATCGAGGACGTCTCCGTCGATTTCGAGGTCATTCGGGAGCTGCCGTCGGCCATGCGCGGGCAGGACTGGAACGTCACCGCCACCGTTGTCGAGAGGTCCCGCGGGCCCAAGGTGATCCAGGTGGTCCCGGGCGACCGCATCAGCGACGATTATTCCATCGTGCTGGATATCGGCACCACCAGCGTCTACGTACAATTGCTGGACCTGGGCAGCGGCGAGACCATGGCCCAGGCTTCGGACTACAACGGCCAGATCAGCTACGGCGATGATGTGATAACGCGCATCGTCCACGCGCGCAAGGGCGAGGGTAGGAAGCAGCTGCAGGAAGCGGTGGTGAGCACCATCAACGGCGTGGTGGGCAAGGTGCTGGAAAAGACCGGCGTTGACAGCTGCCAGGTCTCGCACATGGTGGCCGCGGGCAACACCACCATGACGCACCTGCTGACCGGGGTCGACTCGGCCAACATCCGCATCGAGCCATACGTCCCGGCGGCCACGTTCCTGCCGCCGGTGCGCGCCGGCAAGCTGGGAATCGACGTCTGCGACCACGTGCACCTCTACACGTTCCCCTGTGTTTCCAGCTACGTGGGTGGCGACATCGTCAGCGGCATCGTCGGCTCCGGCGTCTTCCAGACAGACAAGGTCACCCTTTACGTGGATATCGGCACCAACGGCGAGGCGGTCGTGGGCAACCGCGAATGGCTGGTGGCCACCTCCTGCAGCGCCGGCCCCGCCTTCGAGGGCGGCGGCATCAAGCACGGCATGCGCGCCACCCGCGGTGCCATCGAGGCGGTCCAGGTGGAGCCTGTCACCGGCGAACCCCATATCCTCACCATCGGCGGCAGGAAACCCCTGGGCGTCTGCGGTTCCGGCATCATCGACGCCGTGGCGGAGCTGCTGGAAGCCGGCATCCTCGAGCAGAACGGCAAGTTCAACCGTGAGGCCGGCAGCGACTGGCTCAGGCAGAACGAGGACGGTCAGTGGGAATACGTGCTGGTGCGCGAGGAATACACGGCGTCGGAGCGGGGCGACATCGTCATCACCGAACCGGATATAGACAACCTGATGCGCGCCAAGGGCGCCATCTTCGCCGGCATCACTACGCTGCTCAACAGCGTTGGCCTGGAACTGGACGCGGTGGAGCAGGTCTATATCGCCGGCGGCTTCGGCAAGTACCTGCAGATAGACCGGGCGGCGGCCATCGGCCTCTTCCCGGAGATGGAGCCGGAGATGTTCACCTTCGTCGGCAACGGCTCCCTGCTGGGGGCGCGCCTGGTATCCTTCTCCAAGGACATGCTGGCGGCGGCGGAGCGGGTGGCGCTGACGATGACCAACATCGAGCTATCAGACAACCAGTTCTTCATGGACGAATACATGGCGGCGCTGTTCTTCCCCCATACGGACATGAAGTGGTTCCCGCGCATGGCCGGCATCCTGGGGAAGCTGAAGTAGCGAACAGGAATCGCCTGATTCCCGGCAAGCGCCTCAGGCTAAATCATCGGGAGCCACCCTGCGAATCTCCTTGAGCGAATCGAAATGACGGTCGGTTGAAACGATCCGCCGCATGCCGTTGTTCAGGGAAACGGCGGCGTGCAGTGTATCGCGGTTCTCCAGGTGTGGGTATTTGTGTGACAGGTCCAGCGCCAGCTTGATGTCGCGCGTCTGTATGGGAAGCACGGGCTCGAAGATGACCAGCAGCTTGCGGCAGAGTTCGATTCCCTTTTCTGCCTGGTCGAGGGCTGAATATCTGTGAAGCAGCTCCTGCAGGACCTCTACGCTGGTGTTGGCCGTGATTTTACCCGTAGTCGCGGACCTCAGTACCCTGACGCAAGGCTCCCTGAGGGGATGCGCGGCGCCGGCGGCATATATGAAGATGTTGGTATCCAGGAAAAAAGAGGGTGTGCCGTTCTCGTCACGCGTCATTGTCGCCCTCGTCTTCACAACCGAGCAGGCGGCCGGATATCTACTTCTCCATCGTCTCCCGGTCAGAGACAGGCAGACCCATGGAGAGGATGCTTTCAAGCGCCTTCTGTTTTTTTTCCGTGTCCTCCGGGTAGGCTTGTTCCACCGCGTCGCGGATCAGGGAGCCCATGGAGCAGCCGCGTGCCATGGATTCACGCAGCAGGCGCTCGTATTGAGCTTCAGACAGGAGAACCTGGGTGCGTTTGGAGAATTTTGACATGATAGAGTTGATGAATATATTATGTGCATGTGCATATTATCAGCGTTGTTCGGGTTCTTCAAGCAGAGAGCGTGGACTGGAGACTGAATGGCCACCATCGCAGTAGCAGGCAAAGGCGGCACCGGCAAGACCACCATCTGCGCCCTGGCTGTGCGATACCTTGTAAATAAGGGTGAGACGCCCGTGCTTTGCGTCGACGCAGACCCCAACTCCAACCTGGGCCAGACCCTGGGGCTGGAGGTGGGCATCACCGTGGGCTCGGCGCGCGAGCAGGGATTCTCCGGTAATCGCGAACTTCCCTCGGGAATGACCAAGGACGACTTCGTCCAGTACAAGGTGCAGGAGGCCCTGGCCGAGTCCGAGGGCTTCGACCTGCTGACCATGGGCCGCCCCGAGGGAGCCGGCTGCTACTGCTTCGCCAACAACATCATCCGCCGCTACATGGATGAGCTGGCGGACGACTACAGGCACGTGGTGATGGACAACGAGGCCGGCCTGGAGCATCTCTCCCGCAGGACGACGCGCAAGACGGACGTACTACTGGTGGTGTCCGACGCCGGCATCAGGGGGGTGGGCGCCGCGCGCAACGTCATCGACCTCGCTGCAGAGATGGAGCTGGATGTGGGCGAGGTGCTGTTCGTGCTCAACCGCGCCGGCGAGGAGGCCAGGGCGGCGCTGATGCCCGAAATCGAGAAGCTGGAGCTGCCGCTGGCGGCCGTGTTGCCCGATGACCCGGGCCTGTTCGAGCTCGAAGTGGCGGGCCGCTCGCTGCTGGAGCTTGACGATGACGCGCCGTCGGTTGACGCCGCCACACCTCTTTTTGATAAGATTTTCGCCACGTAACCTCCGCCGGTGGGGGCCGGCAGCGTTTCACCCTTTACGAAATCAATGCGATGGAAAGGAAGACAATGTCCGCAGAAATCATAGACGGGAAGAAGATATCCGCTGATATCCGCCAGGAGGTGGCGGCGGACGTCAGGAAGATGCAGGAGGAGCACGGGCTCACTCCGGGGCTGGCGGTAGTGCTGGTGGGGGAGGACCCGGCCTCCCAGGTCTATGTAAGCAATAAGGAGAAGGCCTGCAAGGAGGTGGGATTCAACTCCTTCAAGTACGAACTGTCGGCTGAGACCAGTGAGGAGGAACTGCTGGCCATGGTCGACGAGCTCAACGGCAGGGACGACGTGCACGGCATCCTGGTTCAGCTGCCGCTGCCGGACCAGATAGACGCCGAGAAGGTGCTGTTGCGGATAGACCCGGACAAGGACGTGGACGGCTTCCACCCCATGAACGTGGGCAGGCTGGCGGTGGGCGCTCCGGTGTTCGTCTCCTGCACGCCCGCCGGAGTCGTCGAGCTGCTGAAGCGCAGCGGCACGGAGCTGGAAGGCGCCAATGCCGTCATCGTCGGCCGCAGCAATATCGTCGGCAAGCCGGTGGCGCTGCTGCTGCTCGACGAGAACTGCACCGTCACCATCTGCCATTCGCGCACGCGGGACCTGGCGGCGGTATGTCGCGAGGCCGATGTGCTGGTGGCGGCAGTAGGTGTGCCGGAGATGGTCAAGGGAGACTGGATCAAGGAAGGGGCCGCCATCATCGATGTGGGTATCAACCGCACCGACGACGGCCTGGTGGGAGACGTGGAATACGATGCGGCCAGCGAGAAGGCCGCGGCCATCACTCCCGTGCCCGGCGGCGTCGGGCCCATGACCATCGCCATGTTGATGAAGAACACGCTCAAGGCGGCGGAATTGACGCTGTAGGGTTGAGTTGGTTTAATCTGCGCACAAGCGTGGCAGAAGTGCTTAATCGACAATCTCAAGATGACAGGAGGCTTCCATGAAAGGAAAGATATTCATACTTGCGGCGTTGACGCTGTTGCTGGGGCTGGTATTCGCCATGCCTGCCGCGGCGCAGTCCACTTGCGGGGGAGTGAGCTTCAGCGTGACACCGATACAGGGCGTGGCCGGTTCGCAAGCCACTGCCAGCGGCAGCGGTGCGTTGGAGAATTACGGCTACACTATCTACTGGGACAGCACGTCCGGCCAGGTGCTCGCCAGCGGTACCGCTGATGCCAGCGGCAATTTCTCTACTACTGTTACTATCCCGTCTGATGCCACTGTCGGTATCCACGGGATAATCTTCGTCGGCCTGGACCAGAACGAAGGGTCGGTCGAATGTCCCTATGTCTTCGAAGTAGTCGCCGCCACCGGCTCTGGAGGCGTTCAGCCTGACGCTTACACCTCGGCGCGCACGACCCTGCCGAGCACCGGCGCCTTCCTGCTGCCGGCTGCAGGCCTGCTGGCCGCAGGAGCGGGATTACTGTACCGCCGCCGGCGCCGGTAGACGCAACGCAATAGCGGAGCTTCACAGTATTGGTAATTAGTAGCGGAGCATCACAGCATGAATAATATCCGGGGAGCGGCCCGCAGGGCCGCTCCCCGGCAGTTTCAGCCGCTGCTTGTGCTGCATCGACCTATGGGATAGCCTACCTTTAATGATGGTCCCTCATGCGGGGGAACCGGAAAAGTAATCATTTATCGCCCGAAGGAGGCAGTTGTGAAGAAGAAATGGCTGGTTGTGATGCTCTTCGTGTTTACCTCTCTATTAATACTGGCTGCTCCAGCCGCCGCACTGGAAGGAAATTGCGGCACTATCTCATTTACCTTGACACCGGAGCAGGGCCCGGCTGGGACGCTGGTGACCGCAAACGGCTCCGGCGTCATGGCCGACTTCCCCTACGGTATCTACTGGGAATCGACTTCCGGCAATCTTCTCGTATCCGGCACATCAAATGCGAGCGGCGAATTCAGCGCTGATTTCAATATCCCCGACGGGGCGTCCCTGGGTGCTCACGACGTTGTGTTCTGGGGCACACAGGAAACAGAGGAGCCTGCGCAATGCACCCGGACTTTTACCGTAATAGCGGCGACAGCTTCCGGGGGAGTTCAGCCTGACGCTTACACCTCGGCGCGCACGACCCTGCCGAGCACCGGCGCCTTCCTGCTGCCGGTTGCGGGCCTGCTGGCCGCCGGAGCGGGAATGCTGCTGGCGCGCAGGCGACGTTAACAATACGATAAATCCTGGTAGTGCGCTTTACAGAGAACGGCAGGTGTGACAGTATATTTGTCGTATTATCGTAGTAATTCATCATCGTGAAAAATGGAGGTTGGCATGAAGGTAAAAATATTATTGGTAACAGCGCTCATATTGATGATATTTCCCGTGTTGGCGGCCAGCGCCATGGCGCAGCAGCAGGGTGATTGCGGCACCATCGTGTTCACACTGACTCCGAACCAGGGGCAGGCCGGCTCCCAGGTGGTGGCGGAAGCCAACTGGGCATATGAGAATGATGAATACGACATCACCTGGGATACCACATCGGGACCGACACTGGCGAGCGGAACCACCAGTCTATCGGGTACGGCCAGCGCAACCATTACCATACCGGCGGACGCCACCGTGGGAACACATACGGTGTTCTACAATGGTTATGATTCCGATGATTACAGTCAGAATTGCCCCGCGACCATAACCGTGACCGAGACACCTGCGGGTGAACAGTCGGGCGGCACGGAGCCGACAGTACAGCAGGACGCTTATCCCGCGGCGCGGACGACCCTGCCGAGCACCGGCGCCTTCCTGCTGCCGGTTGCGGGCCTGCTGGCCGCCGGAGCGGGAATGCTGCTGGCGCGCAGACGACGCTGACGGCGGTCGCGTCTGACGGGAAGATAATAAAGCCGGAGGGACAGAAACACCGGCAAAAACAGGATAGCTGATACAGAGAGGCGGCCAGCGGGCCGCCTCTCTTTCACGCTGGAGTCGGAATCGTGCCTTCAGCGTTTCAGGTAGGCGATGACCTCATCATCCGGTTTGGGCAGCCCGGCTATCTTCCAGGCGGTCACCGGGTCCATGAACTCATCGCTGACGCAATCGTCCGGCTGGTGTACGTTCTTGCATACAGCGTGGACAATAGGGAAGAAGCGATGCTTCTGGTAGTACTGGCGCATGAACATCAGGATGTCCAGCTGATCAAAGGTAACGGGCCCCAGCCCCTCCTGTTCGGCCAGGGCGCTGGCTACCGTGTCGTCCCAGTCGTCGATGCTCTCCAGGTAGCCGTCTGCGTCGACATTGATGGTTTTCCCTTCGTACTCGATAACAGTCATTGTGTCGCCCTCCTCGTATCAGGGTTGAAAAAGAGGTCCGGGGCGTCGTTCAATCGACGCCCAGCTCCTCTTCCAGGTCTTTAACGTACTGTTCTATCAGTGTGCCGAGGTAGAAGCACTTGTAGCCGTCCATGCACTCGTCGGCGTCCTTCTTGTCCAGGAAGGCGAAACGGCTTTTATTTCCCTTGACGAACTTGATGACCCAGGCGTTGCGCTCCTCGTCGAAAGAGAGTTCCAGTGAAATATGTTCCTTCATCAGCTCCGGGTACATCTCAAGAATCTTGTCTTCCAGTCCCACCTGCGTATAACCCATGGTCTCCTCCTGTCCCATTCACGCGGACCTGCCTGTGTCCGACGGCTTCCATTTGACTTTATCTTGCCCGGCAATCCTGATTGTTAAGCATTCCTGCCGGCACTGCCGCCCCGAACAGGGCCCGGGAAGCGGGAAAGACTGCTGATAACCCATATGCGCTTTACTTATTGACCTTCGCCGCGCTGCGGTGTTAATATCTCCACTTACCGTGTGCTTGTGAAAATTGGCACAGGCGCCACAGCAGCGCCGCAACGGATAACGGGCAAATTGAGGCGACGCCGTGCAGCCGTGTTAGGCGAAAAACGGCGAGTCGCACTTGAGAAGGTCCGAGACCGCCGGGTAAACAGGGTTACCGACGCCGGGCGCCTCGAACCTTTAATTTTTACGGGACGGGCGTACCTGTGTTTCCAGTACCCGCCTGTTTCAAATCCGAAGTGAAGGAGAGTTGCCTTGTCATTCACACCACCTGTTGAGAAATGCAAGGGATCGATTCGCGAGGTCATCGTCGGCGCCGAGGGACGCGTCGGCGGCGAGAACACTTTCCCGTTCCATCTGTGGGAAGGGGAGATGCCCAACGCTCCCATGATTGCCATGGAGGTCTACGACGAGCCGCAGCCGGAATGGCCCGAGGCCGTGCGCAAGGTATATGAGGATGTGATGGATGATCCTGTGGCCTGGGCGAAGAAGTGCCAGGACGAGTTCAAGGCCGACGCCATCTGCCTGCAGTTGAGGAGCACCGACCCCAACGGCAGCGACGCCTCTCCCGAGGCAGCCGCGGAGACCGTCAAGAGCGTCGCCGATGCCATAGACATCCCCCTGTTCGTCTACGGCACCAGTTCGCCGGACAAGGATGCGGAGGTGCTGAAAAAGGTCGCGGAGACCATGCCCGACAGCAACATACCCATCGGCCCCGTTGACGAGGCCAACCACCGCCAGATCGGCGCCGCCGCCATGGGCTACAAGAACCCGGTCGTCGGCTTCACGTCCATGGACGTCAACCTGGCTAAACAGCTGAACGTGCTGATGATTCAGCTGGGCGTTCCCGAGGACAAGCTGATAATGGACCCTACCACGGGAGCTTTGGGATACGGGCTTGAATATTGCTATTCTATTATGGAAAGGGATCGGCTGGCGGCGCTCATGCAGGGCGACGACAAGATGCAGATGCCGATCTTAAATAACCTGGCGCCTGAAACCTGGAAGGCCAAGGAATCCAGGGTCAGCGAGGAAGAAGAACCTACCTACGGCGACGTCGAGACCAGGGGCATCCTCTGGGAGGCTATCACCGCTACCACCCTTCTTCTGTCCGGAACCGACGTGCTGGTGATGCGTCATCCGCGGGCAGTCGAACTCGTTCGTACTGCTGTTGAAGGACTCCAGGCTCAATCGTAAGGAGCAGTTATCACATGAGTGATTCAGAAGCGAAAAAAGACAAGAAGAAAAAAGAAAGTCTGCCCAAGAGCATCGACCCGGCGGCGCTGGAGATGATCGACATCGCCGAGAAGGAAGGGCATACCACGGTCTTCTCGCGTGTTGACGAGATGAAGCCGTGCCCCATCGGCGCGGCCGGTTCCTGTTGCGCCCTCTGTGCCATGGGTCCCTGCCGTCTTGTGGGCAAGAACGCCGAGGAGAAGACCGGCATCTGCGGCGCCACCCACGGCACCTTCGGCGCACGCTACATGGTCAGGTCAGTGGCCGGCGGCGTCGCCGCCCATTCGGACCACGGCCGTGACATCGCCCGCACGCTGCTGGCGGTATCGAAGGGTGAAGTCCAGGGATATTCCATCAAGGACCCGGAAAAGCTCAACCGCGTGGCCGAGATGCTCGACATCCCTACGGAGGGCAAGGACACGAACCAGATAGCGGGCGAGGTGGCCCAGAAGGCACTGGACAACTTCAACGGCACCACCGGCGACGAGCTTGATTACGTCAGCCGCGCCCCCGAGAAACGCCAGGAGCTCTGGCGCAAGCTGGGGCTGGTTCCCCGCGGCGTCGACCGCGAGGTCGTCGAGAGCATGCACCGCACCCACGTGGGCGTCGACCAGGATACGGAGCATCTGCTCGACCAGGCCATGCGCACGTCTCTCGCGGACGGCTGGGGCGGCGCCATGCTGGCCACCGACCTCTCGGACGTGCTCTTCGGCACACCGAAACCGCTGGTGGCAGAGTCCAACCTGGGAGTGCTCAAGAATGACGAGGTGAATATCATCGTCCACGGCCACGAGCCGACGCTTTCGGACATGATAGTCGCCGCCACCCAGGATCCGGAGATTATCGAATACGCCAAGAGCAAGGGCGCCAAGGGCGTCAACCTGGCGGGTATCTGCTGTACGGCCAACGAGGTGCTGATGCGCCACGGCATCCCGCCGGCGGGCAACTTCCTGCACCAGGAGCTGGCAATCATCACCGGCTCCGTGGACGCCATGGTCGTCGACGTCCAGTGCGTGCTGCAGGCGCTGGCGCCGCTGGCCGAGAAATACCACACCAAGCTCATTACCACTTCACCCAAGGCCAAGATTACGGGGGCCGAGCACGTGGAGTTCGAGGAGGAGCGCGCCCTCGACATCGCCAAGGATATCGTCCGCATGGGCATCGACAACTACGCCAACCGCGGCGAGACCAATATCCCCGACTACAAGGGCGACATGGTGGCCGGTTTCTCCCACGAGTACATCAATTACATGCTGGGCGGGCGTTTCCGCGCCTCGTTCCGGCCGCTGAACGATAACATCATCAACGGGCGCATCCGCGGCGCCGTGGCCATCGTTGGTTGCAACAACCCGCGGGTCACCCAGGACGAGGGCATCATCTACCTGGTGCGCGAGCTGATCAAACGCGACATCCTCGTTGTGCAGACCGGCTGCGCCGCGCACGCTTCGGCCAAGCACGGACTGCTGCAGCCGGAAGTGCTGGAAGAAGCCGGCCCGGGCCTCAGCGAGGTCTGCGAGACCGTCGGCATGCCGCCCGTGCTGCACCTGGGAAGCTGCGTCGACAACTCGCGCATCCTCACCATCCTCAGCCATGTGGTCGAGGAGGGTGGCCTGGGCGAGGACATTTCAGACCTGCCCGCGGCGGCCATCTGCCCCGAATACTACTGCGAGAAGGCCCTGGCCATCGGCACCTACGCAGCCGCCTCGGGCGCTTACGTCGTCTTCGGCGTGCGCAACCCGGTGGAGGACTGCAAGGAAGTGGTTGAGATGATGTCAAACGGCTGGGAGGAGAAGGTCGGCGGTCAGCTGGTCTTCGAACCCGACTACGACAAGATCCTCGAGATGATAGTGGAACGCATCGAGAGCAAGCGCGAGGCGCTGGGCATTAACGAGGAGAAGGAGCGCGTGCTGCTGGATATGGCCGCACGGCGGGAGATAAAGGCGCACTGAGCCAGGCACCGGGACTGAAAGGAAAACAATGAGCAAAATCATAGCTACATCAGCCATCGCCGGCGCTCACCAGATCGTCGCCGATGCTACGGAATCGTTTGAGAAGGCCATGGACCAGCACGGCCCCGACCAGGTGGTCGAGCTGCCGAATACCGGTTATTACCTGCCCGTCATCTACGGGCTCACCGGCATCCAGGTGGAGAAGGTCAAGGACATGGAGCAGGTGCTTGACCTGGCGAGGGATTTGCTTCCCGAGAAACCGGCGGAGAAGCTCTGGACGCCGTACCTGGGAACGACGCTGGATGCGGGCATCGCCACGCTGTTCGCCGAGGAGATCATCGAGTCGCTCCGCTACGTGCTGGAGCCCGGCTTCTACACGGCGACGGACGCCCCCACTGAGGATAACCTCTGGCTGGGAGCCGCCGACGACGTGATCATGCGCGAGCGCGGCGTCGAGTTCGTGGACGGCACCGCACCGGGCTTCGCAGCCATCACCGGCGCCGCCCCGGACGTGGAGACGGCGGTCAGCATGGCCCAGGAGCTGAAGGAGA
>JAJRYJ010000092.1 GCA_024275795.1 Actinomycetes bacterium
CAGGCTCGCGGGTGCGTTCCATTCTGCCGTCATTTAGTATAGATTCTCTAATCGCAGATCGAAGCAGGGAGATGAAGCAGTTGAACACACATTCGCAAGCGGATAACGGCAACAGCGTTCAGACGCCGGAGCGCAGGCAGGCGCCGATGCACATGCGCATCGGCGGCATGGCCATGGAGAACGGCATCCTCTTCCAGACGGATCGGCACTGGACCATGGGCATCAGGGGCGACGACGGCAAGATACACGTCACATCGGGAGCGAAGCTCGGCCTCAGCCGCAGGTCGCGCCTGAAACGGACGCCGATGCTGCGCGGCCTCGTCACCATGGCCGAGACGCTGGTGCTGCTGCCGCAGGTATACTCCCGCGGTGGACGCCTGCCGCTTCCGGCCCGTTCGCCGGACGTGCTCGCCTCGATGCTGGTGAGTACGGCGGGCAGCATCATCCTCCGGAACCCCAAGCGGCCGATGCCGCCGCTGCTGGAAGAGCTGCTGGTCTCGGCGATGGCCGTCATCCCCTCGCTGATGGCGCTGCGCAAGACTCACGCCACCCAGTACCACGCCGTTGAGCACAAGTCCATCAACGCCTATGAGAGCCATGGCGCCCTCGAGAAGATGGATGCCCGCGACGCGCACTCCGAGCATCCCCGCTGTGGCTCCAACATCGTCGGGCCGGCGCTGGCGCTGATAACCCTGGGCAACTTCATGTCACGACGCCTGCTCGGCAGGCAGAGCCCCGCGGCCCGCGTCGGTGTCAGCTTCCTCAGCCTCTCGGGCGCCATCGAGCTCGTGCAATGGGCGGCGCGCAACCCGGCGAGCCCCTGGTCATCCATGCTGAGGAAACCGGGCGGCAGCCTGCAGCAACTGGTGACCGCCGCCGAACCCACGGACGAGCAGATCGACGTCGGCCTGGCGGCGCTCAGGGAACTGATCCGGCTGGAGCAGTCCGACAGGCATTAAAACCCCGCCCTGCGGGTAACCTATCCTACCGTTCCCGATCTTCCCAGGGCGAGGTGGTCAGTGATGTTCACCCGGAAACTGCTGAACTCCCTTCAGGGGTTCACCAACAGCGGCGAGCTGCCGGTAGTCAGCCTCTATCTCGACGTCAGCGGCGCGGACAAGTCCGCGAAGAACCGGTACGAGGCGCAACTCAGATCGATGCTGCGCGAGACCGCCGGGACCGCAGCTGAATGGCTGCAGATGAGCCGCGAACAGAAGGGGGCGATGATGGAGGAGCTGGACACACTCGGCGGATTCGTCCAGATGGAATTCCGCCGGGAGGGCGCCCGGGGCCTTACTGTCATCTCCTGCCATGGCGCGGGGCTATGGCAGGAGCTGAGACTGGGTGTGCCGGTCCCCAACAGGCTCTTCGTCGACTGGGAGCCGCGGATAGCGCCGCTGGCGGAGATCCGCGGCAACCATCGCGACCTCTGCGTGCTCGTCACTAACAAGCAGACCTCGCGCATCTTCCATGCTTTCGCCGGCGAGATCAGCGAGCGCACCGAGATCTTCGACTGCGTGCCCAAGCACCACGACCAGGGCGGCTGGGAACAATCCAAGCTGCAACGCTGGCATGACCTGGAGGTGCGCGAACATCTCAAGAGAGCCTCAGACGCCACCCTCGATTTCTTCAGGCGGGAGGGTTTCGACGGCATCGTCATCGGTATCGCCGACGAGCTCTGGCCCGAGCTTGAGCGGGTGCTTCATCCCTACTTGAAGGAGCGCATCTTCGGCCGGTTCGCCATCGACATCAACGCCGGCTCCGGCGAGGTGCTGGCAAAGGCTTCCGCAATCGAGAACATGGTCATCCAGGCGGAGGTGCATGAGCTGCTTGACTCGCTGGGGCCGGCACTGGAGGCGGGGAAGCATTATGTCGGCGGCCTCGATGACGTACTGGCCGTCCTCAACCAGCGCCGCGTGGACACGCTCGTCACCGAGGAGGGTTTCGCCGACAGCGGCAGGCGCTGCTTCAGCTGCCACTCGCTCACCTGGTCGGAACGCACATGCCCCTCCTGCGGCATCGATTCCGTAGCCTCACCGGACATCGTCGAGGACGCGCGGGAGGCGGCCACGCGGCAGGGGGCGAGGCTGATGACGGTGGAGCCCGGCAGCGAGGCCATGCGCCAGGCCGGGGGGGTCGCCGCCAGGCTGCGTTACTGAGAAGCATGGCCGCGGTCCCGGCCGCCGTGGGCCTTCCTCCTGAATCCTTTACCACACATTCAAGTCTAAATGTGTGAGATTTCCTCAAGCGCCATTTTCAGACAGAGAAGCGGGGTGGCGCTTTTCTAAACACCGGATACGGGAAGGGAGTGAGGCAGATGGCATTGGTAATCAGGAACCCTTACCAGGGACTCTGGGGCTTTCTCGGCTTTCCCGCTCTCAGGGTCACCAACCAGCACGGCACGAGGCAGCGCGACGACAGGGCCTGGAATCCGAGGGTGGACGTGGTGCGCTCCCGGGACGGCCTGAAGTACAAAGTGGATCTTCCGGGGGCGGCGCCGGAGGACGTGGATGTAACCGCGACGGGCCGTGTGCTGACAATCAAGGGGCGCAAGACCGAGGAGCGCAGCATAGAGAAGGAGGGCTACGAGTGGAGCGAATACAGCGAGGCCAGCTTCTCGCGCAGCTTCGCGCTTCCCGACAACGTGGAGGCAGACAGGGCCTACGGAACCATCGATGACGGTGTCCTGGAGGTCACCTTGCCTTACCGCGAGCCAGTGGAGCCGACTCACATCGAGATTACCTCCTCCGGGTAGGAGCTTGCCCGGGGCGGGTGGACGGGTAGGCCCCGGGTGGAACGACGGCGGCGCGGGCCCCCTACCGCGCCGCTTTTTCTTGCTTTTTTTCTGCCGGGGCAGACATATCCCCGTTCTTCTGATAGATTATCCGCGGCTGGACGTTACTTCTGCCGGCCTGCGGGTAATAAATCGAAAACGGATCGGGAGGCTGCGTATGTTGTCACGTCGAGGGAAGCTCTTTCTTTTAATTCTTGCGTTGTTGCTGGCTGCCGTCGTCATCCCGCTGGCCGGCTGCGGCAGTGACGAGTCCGCCGATCTCGACCCGACGAAGATAGCGGAATACAACAAGCCGGGCACGGTGCTGGTGGAGACCATCTGGACAGCTGACGTGTCTTTCCCCGAGCTGGCGCTGGACTACGATGCCCTGGTCCAGTACATCATCAACGCCGCCCTGGACGGCACCATACCCGTAGACGCCACCGAGGATGAGATAGCGGCGGCGATGGTGGCTGAACTGGTGACCTACCCCGAGAATTACCTTTATGCCAGCACTGAGGACCGGGTGACCACCATGGAAACCTCGGTATACGGCTCCGGCTTCGTCATCAGGGACGACGGCCATGTCATCACCAATGCCCACGTCGTCAAGAAATCAGACGAAGAGCTGGCGGCCGCCATGGCGGAGGAGAACGCCGGCGAGCTGCTGATGCAGGACCTGGCGGCCTTCGAGGAAGAGCTGGGCATCGACCTGCCGCCGGAGTACGAAGACTACTTCCTGGCGGCGGCGGCCGACCTCTACGCCACCTACTACACGGTCAGCTCGCCGAAATCTGAAACCAGCGTCTTCCTGGTGGCCGTCGGCGATAAATCCCTGTCGGACGCCATCCCGGCCGAGATCATGGAGGTGGGCGACCCCACGGACATGAACGAAGAAACCGGCAAGGACGTGGCCGTGCTGAAGGTGAACGAGTCCAACATGCCTACGGTCCCGCTGGGCGACGATACGGACCTGATGGACGGGGAGCAGGTGCTGGCCCTGGGCTATCCCGGCGTCGCCACCTTTGATTACAACTTCGACCTGGAGAGCGAGATTTCGCCCACGCTGACGCAGGGAACAGTCAGCGCCCAGAAGACCATGAGCGGAGGCTGGGAGGTGATCCAGACCGATGCCTACATCACCAACGGCAGCAGCGGCAGCCCCCTGCTTAACATGAAGGGCGAGGCCATCGCCGTCAACACCTTCGGCGTCGGCGAGCTGAGCGAGACCACCGGCGAATACCAGGAGAAGGCCGGCTACAACTTCGCTATCCCCGCGACTGTCATCAAGGAGTTCCTCGACAAGGCCAACGTCGAGCCCGCCACCGGCACCCTGACGGAGACCTACCACGAGGCTATCGACCTCTTCATGGACAAGCACTACAGCGCCGCCAAGGAGAAGTTCCAGGAGATTCACGACGCCAACTCCGAGTTCCCCTACGTGCAGGACTATATAGAGCAGAGTTCTGCCAAGATAAGCGCCGGCGAGGATGTATCCACGTTCCCCGTCCCCATCTGGCTGCTGGCGGTGATCATCGGCGGCATCGTCGTCGTGGTTATCATCGTCATCGTGCTGGTGGTCCGTTCCGGCGGCAAGGACAAGGGAAGCCCGCCACAGCAGCCCCAGGCGTCAGTGACACCGCCGCCGGCGCCGGCGGCTCCCACGGAAGCGGCTCCGGCGGCTCCCGCGGCCGAGACGCCGCCCGCCACCACCGATGAGGCGGCCGCAACCAGAGAGATGCCCGCAACCGAGGTGCCGACGGCGGATGACGCCGCAGGCCCCGAGCCGGACAGGTTCTGCAGCAAGTGCGGCAACGAGGTCGGCGAAGGCGCCGAGTTCTGCAGCAAGTGCGGCAACCCGGTGGGCAGCTAGGGGTCCGCGGGAAGACGCACGCCGGTGGCCCGCCGGCCGGCGGCGGCGGGAAGCTGATGCAGGCCCTGTTAATAAACCACCTGCAGGTGGGTATATATAGTAAGTCCACGAGGCGCGCTCCGGCGCGCTTCGTCGTGGCGGCGGCGAAGGGGAAACCTGGAGCCGCTCTCTTGCGTCTAACAACATGGACGGAGGAACGGATAACATGCAACCGGAAAAACTGACAATCAAGGCACAGGAGGCGCTGGCGGCGGCCCAGAAGCAGGCGGAGTC
>JAJRYJ010000093.1 GCA_024275795.1 Actinomycetes bacterium
CCGATAACCGCGTCAAACCCCGGGTTCTTGCCGCTGAAGATTTCCGGGAACTCTACATCCCAGTCGAAGGCATTGATGCGCAGGCGTTCGTCTTCGTCCAGCAGGCCCATCTGCTGCCCCTCGTAGAAATCCGAACCGATCAGCGAGTTGCCGCACTTGATGTTGTTTCTCAGGTCGGGCAGGGCGCGCTCATGGAAAAGCGAAAGGTTCTTGCCTATGGTCTCAGCGGATTCACCTTCCAGCACTTTCAGCAGCAGTGAGAGCTTGGACACCTCGGCGGCGGCCGGGTCGATGTCGACGCCGTAGATGTTATTCAGCAGGATGCGCTTCTTCTCCCCGGTGGTAAGCTGCCAGCCGTCCTTCCCCATGAACAGCCGCGGCTCCTTCCTCCTGGCCCACTTATCCGGGTCGTTGTCCTGATACCAGTCACGGTGCCAGTCCATCAGGTACTGGAAGGCGCCGATGAGGAAAGAACCGGAGCCACAGGCGGGGTCGAGGATTCTCAGTTTGGCTGCTTTCGTGGGAGTGCTCTTTTCCAGCAGCTTCCCCACCGTGTTTTTGACGATGTATTCGACTATATACGTAGGCGTGTAATAGACGCCGCCGGCCTTCTTGACCTCGGGCTTGTCCTCGACCACGGCGCGGTGGCCGGCGGTGAGGCGGATGACCTTCCCCAGAAACTGCTCATAGACCTGGCCGAGGATGTCGGCAGGCAGCACCGAGAACTCGTAGGGACAATCGGGATAGTAGAGGCGCTTGAGGATATCCTTGAGCACCTTGTCGTCGATAGTGAGGCCGGGGGTCAGGTCATCGTAGCTCTCGGGGCGGCCCTTTTCCTTCTGGAAATGGAACAGCCCGGAATTGTAACGCTCGTCGGCACGGCGGAATAGCTCCATCAGGCGGCCGTAGACATTACTGCCGTTGAAGATGCCGTGGAGCACGCCGTATTCCTCGATGCCCCGGTCCTCGCAGATGCGCAGAAATATGATGCGATCGATGGTCAGCTGCACGGCGGCGTTCAGCTGGCGCTGGGTCAGCGCAGGGTTCCTCAGGGCGATATTGCGGGCCAGCAGCGAGCGCCAGTCCTCGATCTCCTTGAGGAACTCCTTGTCTACCTCGCCGGTGCCGCGCTTTTTCCTGACGGAGGTGATGTAGCGGTCGAAGCTGCCTTTAAGTACCGCTTCCTTTGAGAAAGTGTCGTATATCTCGTCGAAATTATCGAGGTATTCCTCGTAGCGCCAATAGCGGATGCGGCCCTTGCTGGCCTTGTCCGCCGGTGAAGGCTTGTTGCGGCAATCGACTATTGCCAGTTCCTCGAAATCCGTAAGTATTGAGAGCGGCAGCTTGGCGCTGAAGGCATAGCGGCGCAGTTGATAGTAAGGCTCGGGGTCTTTCTTCATGTCAACGGCGGGTTTCTTGGCCTCGACGAAGAACTTGCGCTGCCCGCCGATACGGAAGGAATAATCCGGGGCCTTGGTCATACCACCGACCTTGACCGCGTCTTCGTGGACTACGTCTTTATAGGCTTCAGCGTAGCCGGACTCGTTATCCACATCCCAGCCCAGGGCCTTGAAGACGGGGTCGATGAACTCGCGCCGGGTCTGCGTCTCATTGTATGAGGAGTTCTTGTAGCTCTCGATATTCTCGCGGAATCGCTCCACCAGGCGCTCGACCTGGGAGCGTGCTTCCTCTTTTGAGGACGGGATGGTTGACATGCGGTGATTATATCACCGGGGCTGGATATAAGAACGGCGGGTCTTCCAGTCGTGTCACCGGCTGCCAGCCGTCACCATCTCCATGAACAGCTGGTGCAGTCTGAGGTCATCGGTTAGCTCCGGGTGGAAGGCGGTGGCCAGCAGGTTGCCCTGGCGGGCGGCGACGGCGTGGTCCTCGTGGCTGGCCAGGACCTCCACCCGGTCGCCGGCGGATTCTATCCAAGGGGCGCGGATGAAGACACCGGGGAAGGATTCCTCCCCCAGCGCCGGCATCTCCAGGTCGGTCTCGAAGCTGTTGACCTGGCGGCCGAAGGCGTTGCGGCGCACGCGCATGTCCATCAGCCGCAGCAGCGACTGTTCGCCGTCCACCGTGTCCATGGCCAGCATCACCAGGCCGGCGCAGGTGCCGAAGATGGGCATGCCCTGCTCGCCCAGGTGCCGCACGGCTCCAAGGATATGGTAGCCCACCATCAGCTTGCCGATGGTGGTGCTATCGCCGCCGGGTATCACCAGCGCCTGGACTTCCTCCAGCTGGCGGCGGCGGCGTATCTTCAGGGGCCGGGCGCCCACCTTCTCCAGGGCCTGTTCGTGTTCGCGGAAGGCTCCCTGGAGGGAGAGGACGCCGACTACGGGTTTTTCGGGGTTTTTATCGGCTTCGTTCACGGCAGTAGAGTATACATAATAAAGACGGACCGGGCGCCCGCCGGGATACAGCCTACCAGCCGCGGTGCTGGATCAGGTTCTCCTCGCCGATGTCCTTGATCTCCAGGCCGGCCATGGCTTCCTTGAGGCCGGTGGAGACTTTGGCGAGGATCTCCGGGTCATTGTAATGGGTGGTGGCTTCGACGATGGCCTTGCCGCGCTGGGCCGGATCCTCGCTCTTGAAGATGCCGGAGCCGACGAAGACACCCTCGGCGCCCAGCTGCATCATCAGCGCCGCGTCGGCGGGCGTCGCCAGACCGCCGGCGGAGAAGTTGACCACGGGGAGTTTGCCGTTCCCGGCCACCCACCTGACCAGCTCGATGGGCGCCCCGATCTCCTTGGCCGCCTTGAAAAGTTCATCCTCGTCCATGCTGGTGAGCTGCTTCATCTGGCCGGTGATGGTGCGCATGTGCCGCACCGCCTCCACCACATTGCCGGTGCCGGCCTCGCCCTTGGTGCGGATCATCGCCGCCCCCTCGGAGATGCGCCGGAGCGCCTCGCCCAGGTTGACGGCGCCGCAGACGAAGGGCACTTTGAAGTTCCACTTGTTGATGTGGTTGGCCTCGTCGGCGGGGGTGAGCACTTCGCTCTCGTCTACATAGTCGACTTCCAGCGATTCCAGTATCTGCGCTTCGACTAAATGGCCGATGCGCGCCTTGGCCATCACCGGGATGGTGACGGCTTCCTGTATCTCCCTGATCTTGGTGGGATCGGCCATGCGCGCCACGCCGCCGTCCGCGCGGATATCGGAGGGGACGCGCTCCAGCGCCATCACCGCCACGGCGCCCGCCTCCTCGGCGATGCGCGCCTGTTCGGCGTCGGTGACGTCCATGATGACGCCACCCTTGAGCATCTCCGCCAGGCCCGCCTTGACTGTCATTGTTCCTATCTTCATTCCCGCATACCTCCGTTTGCCTTCATAATCATCTTACCTGACTGTATTTAGGCTTACAAACATGGGCGTCGGCGGGTCCCGCCGGATGGTTGAAGCTGGCCGGTGCAAGGTATAGTATCCGGCTAACCTGAAGCCGAGTGAAAAACGGAGGTCCCATGGAAGTCGAAATCGGCCGTGGCAAGAAGGGCAGAAGGGCATACGGTCTCGATGACATCGCCATCGTGCCCAGCCGCCGCACACGTGACAACGTCGACATCGATATCAGCTGGTCTCTGGGCGACCTGAACCTGGATCTCCCCTGCCTGGCGTCGGCCATGGACGGTGTCGTCGACTCGAAGGTGGCGGGGATCATGGGCAAGCTCGGCGGCCTGGCGGTACTCAACCTGGAGGGCATCCAGACCCGCTACGAGGACGCCGACGAACAGCTGAAGAAGATTTCGGAACTGCCGCCGAAGGAGGCGACCGCCGGGCTGCAGCAGATCTACCAGGAGCCCATCAAGGAAGAGCTGATCGCCCAGCGCATCAGGGAGATCAAGGACCAGGGCGTCATCGCCGCGGCGTCGCTGACGCCCCAGCGCGTCACCCAGTATTACGAGGAGGCCCTGGAGGCCGGCCTGGACGTGCTGATAATCCAGGGGACGGTGGTCAGCGCCGAACACGTGAGCACGGTGGTGGAGCCCCTCAACCTGAAGAAATTCATCGCCGAGATACCGGTGCCGGTCATCGTCGGCGGCTGCGCTTCCTATACCACGGCCCTGCACCTGATGCGCACCGGCGCAATCGGCGTGCTGGTGGGCGTCGGGCCGGGAGCCGCCTGCACCACCCGCGCCGTGCTGGGCATCGGCGTCCCCCAGGCCACGGCGGTGGCCGACGCCGCCGCCGCCCGCATCCAGCACCTGCTGGAGACGGGCGAGTACGTCAACGTCATCGCCGACGGCGGCATGCGCACCGGCGGCGACATCGCCAAGGCCATCGCCTGCGGCGCCGACGCGGTGATGATCGGCTCGCCGCTGTCACGGGCCAAGGAGGCGCCCGGCCGCGGCTACCACTGGGGCATGGCTACCTTCCATCCGGAGCTGCCGCGGGGGACGCGCGTCAAGACCAACCAGGTGGCGACGCTGGAGGAGATACTGGTAGGCCCCGCCCGCGAGAACGACGGCACCCTCAACCTCTTCGGAGCCCTGGTGACCTCCATGGCCACCTGCGGCTACGAGAACATCCAGGCCTTCCAGAAGGCCGAGGTGATGGTGGCGCCCTCGCTCCAGACCGAGGGCAAGAAGCTGCAGCGCGAACAGGATGTCGGGATGGGATAGGAAGGTCCCGTGGCCGACCGTAAAGCAAACGCGGCCAATGGGAATCTTCTGCGTGCCCTGCAGGAGGGTTTCGATTCCTTCTCCCGCTCCCGCAAGGCCATCGCCCGCTACCTGATCGACCACTTCAACGAGGCCCCCTTCCTCTCGGCGCAGGAACTGGCGCGCCGCACCAGCACCACCAACTCCACCGTGGTCCGCTTCGCCCAGCACCTGGGCTATTCCGGCTACCCGGAGATGATGAAGGCGGCCTGGGACGAGCACAAGCTGGCGGGCGGCGGCGGCGGCGAGCAGATGAACTTCCCCGTGGACGACGACTTCTCCGGGCGGGCGGTGCGCACGGATATCCATATCCTCCAGGAGACCATCCGCAAGAACGACGTGGACACCTTCCTGCGCGTGGTGGGGCTGCTGGAGCGCTCCCGCTCGATACTGCTGGCGGGCATGTTCGAGGCATCGCTGGTGGTGGACTACCTGCGCTACTACCTGGCCATCATGGGCCTGCCGGTGGCGGCGGTGACCGACGCGGCCGAGGATTCGGTGGCCTCGGTGCTGGCCATGGGCAAGAAGCCGGTGATGCTGGCCGTTGGCTTCGGCACGGCGCACCAGTTCCTGCTCAGACTGATCAAGGGGGCGAGGGAGCGTGAGGCGCTCATCATCGGCATCAGCGACAACGAGCTCTCCGAGGTGGCCAAGCTCGCCGACGAGAACCTCTACTGCCACAAGGATACGACCTCGTTCGCCCCCTCGCTGGTAGGCGCCTACAGCATCGCCAACGCCCTGGTGTCGGCGCTGTATACCAGGAACAAGGGGGAATACGACGCACACCTGTCGCGCCTGAAGAGCCTGCCGCTCAGTTCGGACTGGCTGGTTTAAGGGACGTTAACCAACGTCCCCAGCGGAAACGTCCCCAGCGGAGAGGCGTCCATCCTCCAGCCAGAGTATGCGGTCGGCGATGCTCATGATGCGGTTGTCGTGGGTAACGATGACGACCGCCTTGCGGCGCTCGCGGGCCAGGTCCGACATCAGCAGCATCACCTCCCGGCCGGATCGGGAATCAAGGTTACCCGTGGGCTCGTCCGCCAGGATCAGGGGCGGGTCGTTGGCCAGGGCGCGGGCGACCGCCACCCGCTGCTTCTCGCCTCCGGACAGGTCGGCAGGCACATGGCCCAGCCGCTCCCCCAGTCCCAGGCGGGACAGCAACTCCCGCGAATCGCGATCGACGCTTTTATCCTTGCGTCCTGCCAGATTCATCACCAGCGCCACGTTCTCCTGAGCCGAGAGGCCCCCCAGCAGATTGAACGCCTGGAAGACGAAGCCGATCTTCCGCAGCCTCAACCGCGAGAGCGCCCTGCGTGAGAGGCTCGTCAGGGTCTGCCCCGACACGTTCACCTCGCCGGCCGAGGGCGTCATCAGGCCACCGGCAATGGAGAGCAGGGTCGTCTTGCCTGAGCCTGACGGTCCCATGATCAGAACGATCTCGCCCATGGCCACGGAGAAACCCACGCGGTCCACCGCCCGGATCTCCGTATGTCCCTCACCATAGACCTTGGAGACGGAGCTTAACTCCAGTATGTTCTCGTCTCTTTCCATATCCCTGGCTTATCCCTTGAACACGATGACCGGGTCGATGTTATTGATCTTGCGCGCCGGCACGTAGGA
>JAJRYJ010000094.1 GCA_024275795.1 Actinomycetes bacterium
GGGGATCCCGGTCCCGGTAATCCTCCGAAAGCTGGGCCGCCAGCTCGCTGACCCTGGCGCGGATCTCTTTTTCCTCTATCAGGATCTCGTCAAACTGCGTCTTCAATTTCCCTCCTGGATACTTTGAGGCCGATTCTCTGCATGCTTCCCGGGGTGAGGCGGAAATCCTCTGACATCCTGTACCCACAGACCCAGACTATAACATCATCGCAGGTGATAATGGGCACCCGGCGCCGCTGCGGCTCCGGCACCTTTTCGTCCGTGAACAGGTCCTGCAGGCTCTTGCTGCCGTCCATCCCCAGGGGCCGGAAGCGGTCACCGTCCCTCCAGGCGCGGACCATGAGCGGACCCGTCAGCCGTTCGCCGTCGATGACGATGCTTGCGGGGCCCTCATCGCGACGGCCCCCATCGGGCAGCCGCTGCGCTTCGATGCGGTAATCGCCGAAATCGGCACTCCCGGGCACCGGCAGCTCCACCGGCTCCGGCTCCGCCTGACCGCCGTCATCCGCCGCGAGCAGCAGCAGCCGGTCATAGCGCCGTTCCACAGCCATGCCGCCGGGAAGCGAGAGCCGGCGGGTACCGCTGGAACTGCCGCAGAGGTCGACCACGGCGTCCAGCAGGCGCCTGGTCAGGCGCTCCGCCGCACCGCTTGATGTCAGCCAGCGGCGCAGCACCAGGCGCGCCACGGCCCGGTCCAGCAGCGCCAGCGAGGCGGCCGACAGTGGCGGGCTGTCCGTTTCCGCCTCATCGGCAGGGGGCGCCAGTACCTGTTCCCAGGCCTCGTCCGTCACCCGGTCAAGCGCCGCCTGCTCGTCTTCCAGCATGAGGATGGTCTCCTCGATGCGCTCGCGGAAGTCGGGGCGCACCTCGGCCAGCGCCGGCATCACCAGGTGCCTGAGCCGGTTGCGCTGGTAATCGATGCTGAGGTTGGACTCATCCTCGCGGTAGGCGATGCCCGTCTCGCGGCAGTACTCCCTGATGCCGGCGCCATCGAGGAACAGCAGCGGCCGGATGACGCGGCCCCGGCGAGGTGGCATCACCACCAGGGAGCGCCGTCCCGAATAGGTCACAAGCCGGTAGAGAAAGGTCTCGATGCGGTCGTCCCGGTTGTGGGCGACGGCAATCTTCGTGTACCCCTGCCAGCTGCAGAGGTTCTGCGCCGCCAGGTAGCGGAAGTCCCGGGCCCAGGCCTGGAAATTCGACCGCTCTTCCACGGGCGCACGGATGGCATGCACCGGCACCTGCAGCCGGTCGCCCAGCTCGCGTACAAAGTCCTCATCCGCGTCGCTGGCGTCGCTGCGGATGCCGTAGTTGACGTGACACACGCCCAGGGAGAAACCGCCGGCGTGCCCGGGGACCTCCCCCAGGGAAAGCCGGTGCAGGATATGCAGCATGGCCGTGGAATCGGCGCCCCCGGATACCATCAGCAGCACACGGTCCGTCGGCCGGATCAGCTTCCTGTCTGCGATATATCTGCCCGTCTCTGCGGGAACGGCGGAGAGATCAAGGCCTGTTGGAGTTGAGGAACAGGGACCAGGCATGTTTCCTGGCAACACCCCCGAAGTTGTTTAACCACTGGACATTATAGCAGACGCGGGCGCCGCGCTTATCCGGCGGTGCGCGGACTTTCCGGGTCCCGGCTGAAGCTGTAGAATGGCGCTATGACTGACAGGACCATAGAGGAATACCTGGCGGGGACACCGATCTTCTCCAGCCTCAGCCGGGAGGAGCTGGGCGAAGTGGCGCCGCTGGTGATGGTGCGCAATTTGCCCGCTGACACTGTCATCTTCCATGAGGGGGACCCGGCGGCGGCCTTCTACATGGTCAAGTCGGGCAAGGTGAGGATATACAAGCTCTCCCGGGAGGGGCGCGAGCAGGTTCTGACCATCCTCGGTGAGGGGCAGATATTCGGCGATGTGCCCGCCTTCGACGGCGGACCCTATCCGGCGACGGCGGCCACCATCGAGGAGTCGGAGCTATTGCTGGTGCGCAGCGAAGATTTCCAGGCCCTGCTGGGAAGGCATCCCGAGATCGCCATCAAGATCATCAAGGTGCTGGGCCAGCGGCTGCGCCAGGCAATGGAGCTCGTCCGCGACCTCTCGTTCAAGCAGGTGCCGCACCGGCTGGCGGGCCTGCTGCTGAAGCTGGCGCGGGAGAACGGCCGCGAGACCGGGGCCGGCATCGAGATCGACCTGGGCATGTCGCGGCAGGAGGTGGCCGAAGTGGTGGGGACGTCACGGGAGACCGTCACCCGCGAGCTGAAGAAGATGGAGAAGGCGGGCCTGCTGAGCATCGACCGCCGCAAGGTGCTGGTGGCCGACAGGGAGCGCCTGGAGGCCTGGGCGCGCTGAGGGCGGGCTACCCGCGTCGCGTGACCTATCTCACTTGCGGGTTTGACCGCAATCATTTGGGGTTATCCTCCAATGGGGTAGATTTAGGAGGATACCAACCACACACGGAGGTTTGACATGAACGACCAGTCCGATCAGCAGCCCCAATGCGCGGAATGCGGCGCCACCAGTGACCAGAAGGTATTGCTGAGCTGCGTCAAGGAAGGCGATGAGTCCTGGGTCTGCGTACACTGCCTGCCCATGCTGATACACGGCGCCCAATAATATCCGGAAGGGAGGCTGTACATGAGTTCATCCGTCATCGGCTTCATCCGCGCCAGCCTGATATCGTTGCTGGTGGGCGTGGTGATGGGCGTGCTGATCGCCGCCGGCGTCTTCAGCGGAGCCTGCAAGCCGCAGCTGATCACCTCCGCCCACGCGCACGTGAACCTGCTCGGCTTCATGGCCATGCTGATATTCGGCGTCGGCTACCACATCCTGCCCCGCTTCAGCGGCAAGACCCTCTACAGCGAGGGACTGGCCACGGCGCAGTTGTGGCTGAACCTGGTGGGACTGGTGGGGGTCTTCACGGGACTTGTGGCCGGAGCCTATACCGACAAGGACCTGCTGCTCTACATGGTGGCGCCCTTCGGCGCCGTCTATGCCCTCGGCGCCATCGTCTTCACCTTCAACATGCTGAAGACCATGGGCGGACCGGCGCCGCCGCCGCTGGCACCGCCGAAACCGCCTGGAAGCTAGTCTTCCAGGAGCGCATTCAGCTCCGCAACTACCTGGTTGGCGTCGATGCCGTGCATGGTGGAGCCGAAAGTGATCGATTCAACGCGTATGCCCGGGCAGGTGAAACAGCCGTCGCCGAAATATTTCTCGATTACCGCCGATGCCCCGGGGATCTGCTCGATGACGTCGCCGATGAGGCTGTCGCCGGTGACTGTGATGTTCGTGGTCTCTGCCATTATGGCCTCCTGTATCGCCTGGTTGACTGCCTTGCGGGTGATTGCCTCGCGTGAAACTTACCTAGAGCATACCCGCTGGGTCGATCGGGTACCATGACAGGGGTCAAACCGGGGCGTGAGCCTGGTCACACGGGGCGGCGTTATCCGTCAGTCCTGCTGAAAGAGCCGCGCCAGTTCCTCTTCCTTGCCGGGCTCGAGGATGGCGAGCACGTGGTCCCCGGCCTTGAGGACCGTGGGGCCCGAGGGAATCATCGCCTTGCTGTCCCGCAGAATGGAGATCAACAGGACACCGCCGGGCATGGATGCCTCGTCGACACGCTTGCCGTCCAGCGTCGACCCATCCTCGAGCAGCACTTCCACGATCTCCAGGTTCTCCTGCTTGAGATCCAGCAGCCGCACCAGTTTATGTACGGGCATCTGGTGCTCGATCAGCGACAACAGTGCCGTTGTCGAACAGACCGTGGGACCGATGCCGAGGGCATCGAACACCTCCTGGTTCTCCGGATTGTTGACGCGGGCGATGGCCTTATCCACGCCGAATCTCTCCTTGGCCACCTGGCAGATGATCACGTTATCCTCATCATCCCCGGTGACCGCCACCACCACATCGGCACGCTCCACGCCGGCGCGCTCCATGATGTAGATCTCGGTGGCGTCGCCCATCAGCACCGCATGCTCCAGTTCCTCGTTGAGGCGGCGGTAGCGGTTGCGGTCCATCTCGATCAGCACCACCTCATAGCCGCGCTCCATCAGCATGCGCGACAGGCTGCGGCCCGCCTTGCCGCCTCCTGCGACTACGGCGAACATCAGAAATCCACCTCGCAGTGCCTCACCGCGTCGGCGAGGGCGTCGATAGTGTCCTGAGTGGGGCAGATGGTGCGGATGCCCAGGTTCTCACGGAAGAAGCGGGCCCTGTAGGGATCGTAGACGCGACAGATGACGCACTTGACGCCGAAGCGCTGCCTGGCCAGCTGGGCGGAGACGATATTGGTGTTGTCGCCGTCCGTGGCGGCGACGAAGGCGTCCGCGCGCCCCGCGCCGGCACGCTCCAGGGCGGCGATGTCGATGCCGACGCCGTTGACGAAATCAGCCGGGAAATCCTCACCCAGCATCTCCAGCACGGTCTCGTCCTCATCGACGAAGCAGACTTCATGCCCTTCGTCGACCAGGCCCCGCGCCAGCGCCGATCCCACCCTGCCGGCTCCGACAATGACTACATACATGGTCTCACTCCATCCAGTTCCCTGGTTTATTCTCCCGTCTGCTGTCCCGGTTCCAGCACCTTCTCCTCCGCCACCACCAGCACCTTGCAGGGCGCCTTCCTGAGCACGTACTCGACCGTGCGACCGAAGAAACGCTCGCCGACGCGCCGCTTGCGCTCCGTGCCGATCATCACAACCTGCGAACGGGTGGCGATGGCCTCGTCCACGATCACCCTGCCGATTCCCGCGGGACGCCCCGGGGCTATCTTCTTGCAGAAACCGACCCCGGGCTTGAGCCCGAACTCCTCAGCCACCTCGGCGGCGTCATCAAGCAGCTTCTGCGCCAGCTCGGACCCGTCGGGAGGGATGAACTCGATGGGCAGGTTGAGCGGCACCTCCACCACGCTCAGGGCGTAGATAGCCGAATCCTCCTCACTGGCCAGTTCGCAGGCCATCACCATCGCTTCCCTGGAGATCTTGTTGCCGATGATGGGGACGAGGATATTATTGTACTCCACGTCCGGGAATTGCAAGGCGGCCGAGGGCTCCTCGCGCACCGTCTCCAGCAGGGAGAGGTTCTGCGAACGGCGATAGACGATGTATATGGTGAAGCCGACGGCCAGCCAGGCGATGCCGACATAGCGCCCGAGCTCGTGGGTGACCAGCACGATCAGCCAGACGCTGAATGTCGCCAGGCCGCCGAGGATGGCCGTCAACGGCAGCTCCACGCCGCGGATGCGGAAATTGAGCGGCGCCTTGAAGGGACGCCTGAGCTCCGGCTCCTTGATCCTGAGCATGATCACGGAGAGGTGCGCCGAGGTGAAGCCGATCATCGCTCCGAAACTGTAGAGGTCGGCAAGCAGGTCGACCCTGCCGGGCAGGATCAGGAAGGCGGCCACGCCGCCGGCGAAGATGATGGCCATGTAGGGCGTCTGGAAGCGGCTGGAGAGCCTGCCGAGGATCGGCGGCAGCTGCTTGTGCTGCCCCATGGAATATGAGAGGCGCGAGATGCCGAGGATGCCGGCGTTGGTGGCTATCAGCAGGATGGTGGCCGCCAGCAGGCCCACCCAGGCCGCCAGGATGGTCGCCAGCGTCGGCAGGATGCTGGCGATGCCCCGGTTCTCGTCGCGCACGATGCCCATCACCGGGTCCTCGAGCCATTTCTCGGAAAGGTCGGTCACATAGACCAGGTCACCGCCGGCAGGCACCACCTCGCCGGACTCTGTGCGTACCTGATCCTCCCCCACGAGCTCCCCCTCGACCCGGCCGCTCCCGGGATCGAGCACCTCGCCGAAGTCGCTGACGTCGTAGACGACCTCCTCGGTCACCGGGTCCTTGATGGCCTGCCGCACCGGCA
>JAJRYJ010000095.1 GCA_024275795.1 Actinomycetes bacterium
CCGGCTATCGGCCGCCGCCGCCTTTTGCACCCACCGCCCCGTCTCCTGATCGACGACGTAGATCACGCCGAAGTCGGTGCCCATGAGTCGCCAGGCGCTTTCCACGATGTTCTCCAACACGGTATCCAGGTCGAGCGCGGCACTGACCCTCACCCCCAGGGCGTACAGGAGCTGCATCTCCTCTGCGCTCCGGCGGGTCTCCTCCAAAAGGCGGACGTTCTCGATAGCGATGGCCGTCTGGGCAGCCACGGCCGACAAAATACGCTCGTCGCGCTCGCCGAAGGCATCCAGCTCGTCGCTTTCGGCATCCAGCACACCTATCACCTTATCGCCGAAGAGCATGGGCACGGCCATTTCCGAGCGCACCTGGGGGGAAGTCATGACGTAACGCTCATCCTTGGATACGTCGGGCACGTTGAGGAGTTCTTTGTGCGCCGCCACCCAGCCGGTGATGCCCTCCCGCCCGATCTGTATCCGCCGGTCCATCATCTCTTCCAGATAGCCTTGTGCCGCCCGGATGTACAATTGATTGGTCGCCTCGTCAACCAGCAAAATGGCACAGTTGAAGTAACCGGCCAATTCCTGCAGCTTCTTCAGAATGTCTGTCAGGAGATCGTCCAAATCCATGGTCATGGACAGCCGGCGGCCCACCTCGTAGAGGATGGTGATCTCCTGCATTTTGCTGACGGTGTCGGCGTGGAGGCGGGCATTGACGATGGCCGTCGCCACCTGGTTGGCAAAGGTCAGGGCCAGTTGGGCATCGCGCTCGGTGTAGAAGTTGGGCGTATGCTTATCCAACGTGATCATGCCGATGATCTCGGCCCGGTAAAGCACGGGCACGCCCAGCCAGGAGCGGATGCCGGCGTGCGGTTCGTCGCGGAAGGCCGCATAGACGGCCGGCGCGTCGGGCACGATGAAGGGCTTGCCGGTGCGGAGCACCTCGGCGTTGGGGGTGTCGCCGCTCGCCGGGAAGACGAGGCCGATGGTCGCCTCCGGGTTGGCAAAACCCCGCCCGCTGATGATGCGCATGTCATTGCCTTCCAGAAGCTGGATGGAGGCGCTATCGTAGGCCACCACTTTGCCCAACTGATCCAGGATCAGCTCGAAGACCTCGTCCGGGTTCAGGGTCGAATTGACCACCTCGGCCACTTCGCGCAACGTGTCGGCGTACTGGCGGCGCTCCTGCTCCGATTCGAACAGGCGGGCGTTCTCGATGGCCACGGCCGCCTGGTTGGCGAAGGCGCTCAGCCTCTCCATGTCCTTCTCGCTGAAACGGCGGTCCTCCTGCGACGAGGTCAGGTTCATCACCGCTACCGTTTCGCCTTTGACTTTGACCGGCACGTGGACGAAGGAGGTGATCCCTTCCCGCAGCACCGCCTCGGCCGAGGCCGGGTCAAGCTGCTGGCGAGTGTCGCGGACCAAAATGGGTTCGCCGCTCTGATAGACCTTCCCGAAGAACCCCTCGCCCGGCCGGCCCACGATGCTGCGGACGAACTCCTCGCTGAGACCCCGGTGGCGTCTCATCCGCAGATAGCCATCCTTATCCATCATGATGAAGCAAGCCTGTTGAAC
>JAJRYJ010000096.1 GCA_024275795.1 Actinomycetes bacterium
ATGTGCAGGAAGCGGCTGCAACCGGCGACGGAGGCCGCGCCGAGGGCGTTCATGGTTCCCCTGACGTGGATATCCTCGAAGGTCACCGTACCGTGTTCGAGGATGATGCCCACCAGGTGGATGAAGGTGTCGGGTCCGGCCTTGCGGGCGGCGTCTGCAACCGAGTCGGCGCTGAGAATGTCTCCCACGGCCAATTCCGCCCCCAGGCTGTGCAGGTACTCGGCCCCGGGGTTGTCCGCCTGCCTGACCATGCAGGTCAGGTGGAAGCCATCCTCGACCAGGCGGGCCGCCAGGTTCCTGCCGACGAACCCGGAGGCACCGGTAATGAAGACTGACCGCTTGTTTCTGTTTTCGGGTTGCATGGAAGGTGCATGGACCCCGTGCTTGCCGGTGTGATCGATGCCTATCTTACACACTGTATCTTTTCCAGGGAAATGGTCAAGGGTGGAGCTGTCCGTCCGGACAGTCCGCATGCTTCCGCCTCCGGGATACTTAATAATATGATATTCGGATATACTGATCACGATTACGGGAACGTGATGAACGGAAAGCTCATGAAAAAGACCTCCGCGTTGTTCATAGCAGGTTTGCTGGCATGTTCAGTGATTGCCGGACCGGCCGCCGCTACGACCTCCGCCCCGTTTCCGCCCGGGACATGGCGTGGCAAGGGAGTCTGGACCGGAGCGATCTCCAATGGCCAGGTATCGGCTGTAGTGGCAAGCCCCGGCATCATGAGCTTCGAGGTTCAGGTGGCGCCGGACGGCACCGTGACTGAAGGACAGTGGTCACTGAATCCGACAGACGTCAACGTTGAGGGGCCGTCCATCGGGACCGCTACTGGAAACATAAGCGGCATGGGTGGCCTGGGCGGCACAGGGTCGAACATCACCATAGAAGGCACCAATTACGTATCGATGGACATCCCCAGCCAGGGCGTATCCGGCATCGGAGTTGAAGTACCTGCAAGCGGCAGTTTCTGGGCGACGACGGCTTCCTGCACTTTCGTCCAGGGCGACCTCGCCAACGTAGCGCGCGATGAGCAAATGGCCGCCGGTTTCTCAACCAGCATCATCAGTCCCTTTACCGCCACGCGTATCGCCGCGCCCGGAGAGAAAGGCAATGAGTCCTGGGACGAAGCATACGTAGCGCTGGTGGAGGACATGATGTCAGTCGCCGGCAAGGCGAAGCCGGACGCGCAGGAGGTCTCCGACCTGGTTGATGCGATCATGAAATTTCAGGCCGTTCTCGTAAAGGCCGCCTCCTGCACAGACGCCCCTGAGAACCTGGAGAAGGGTAAGCAGCCCTACACCTGGTTCGTTGAGAAGTTCACCGAGATGATGAACAAGATCCTCAAGGATCCGTCAGGGTACACGGGGGCCGACATCTCCGAGATGCTGTTTGCGGCGGTTCAGATAGGCGCTGTCGGCTCGGCGGCGCCCGACCAGGAAGCGGCCCAGGCTCTGGGGGACCAGTTCAAGGAGGTCCTGACCCAGAAGCTGAACGAGGACATCGCCAGCGGGAATAAGAACGACGCGCTGTTGATCTATCTGGCGGCCAAACAGGCGGGCTACAATGACCTGGCGGACCAGGCGCATCAGTTCGCATTATGAGATCGAACATCAGACAGATAAGGATACTCCTGCTGATTGCCGCCGCCCTGGCGGGTCTGGCGCTGCCGGTTCTCGCGTGTGATACGACCTCAGGAGGAGAAGACGGCAATGCGGTCGCGGAGCCGATGGAAGCGGGCCTGCCGCAGATCGGACTGCTGGCCCCGGCGGCTACGGGAGCGGGAGAGGTGCCTGCTTTCGAATGGGAGGCCGTGCCGGATGCTGCGCTCTACCGGCTGGTAGTCAGTGACCCCGATGGTGAGGTCCTCTGGGCCTGGAGCGGGACAGAAACAAAAGTAAACCTCGGCGGTCTTCCGGAAGAGCGGCCTGCGGATGTCGCCGGGCCGGTCATCACACCCGGGAGCACCTGGAGCGTAGTGGCGTTCTCGGGTTCCGGCGACCCCCTCGCGGCGAGTGATATCCGTTCCGTCTCACCCTGATAGCTTACTCAGTTGCGCTATCCATCTGTTTTTCGTCTTTCTCCGAAACCCCCGCGTCCGCGAAGGTCGCCATCTCGCTCAGTACCCTGGCGCTGGCTTCCACCAGGCCTGACGCCAGCGCGGCGCCGGTGCCCTCTCCCAGCCGCATGTCCATGAACAGCATCGGTTTCAGCCCCAGCTCCTCCAGAAGCAGCTTATGGCCCGGCTCGACGCTCACGTGTGAAGCTATCATGTAATCTCTGGCTGCGGGACAGAGGCGCGCCGCCACCAGTGCTGCGGCGCTGGAGATGAAGCCGTCGATCACTACGGGAACGCGGTTGGCGGCGGCACCAAGGATGACGCCGGCCAGACCGCCGATCTCCAGGCCGCCCACCTTGGCGAGCACGTCGATGGCGTCGCCGCTGTCGGGCTGGTTTCTCTCGATGGCGCGGCGGATGACCTCGCGCTTCAGGTGGAGGCCGCCGGTATCGATGCCGGTGCCGCGCCCGGTTGCCTGGGCGATGTCGGCGCCGGAGAAAACCGTGAGGATGGCGCTGCTGGGGGTGGTGTTGCCGATACCCATCTCGCCGGTGCCCAGCAGGTCGGCCCCCGCCTCTATCTCCGCTTCAGCCACCTCGATGCCCGCCTCGATGCAGGCGACGGCCTCGTCGCGGCTCATGGCGGGACCATTCACCATGTTGGCCGTCCCGGGCCTGACCTTCCTGTCGATGACTCCCGGGATGTCAACGGGCGTCGCCACACCCATGTCCACCACCCGCACCTCGGCGCCGCTGTGGCGTGAGAGCACGTTGATGCCGGCTCCGCCCGCAGCGAAGTTGGCGACCATCTGGGGCGTGACTTCCTGGGGGAAGGCGCTGATGCCCTCGGAGACTACCCCGTGGTCGGCAGCCATGACGATGATTACCTTGCGGCTGATGGCGGGCAACGGTCTGCCCTGGATTCCCGCCAGCCTGATGGACAGCTCCTCCAGCACGCCGAGGCTGCCCGGAGGCTTGGTCAACTGGTCCTGGCGCTCGGCGGCTTGCTGCATGGCCTCTGAATCGAGAGGTCTGACATTATCGATTGTCTCCTGAAGTCTGCTCATTCGTTCTCCTTTGCTGGTGTAAGGGGTTCTTTTCAGCTCCCGCGGCTTACCTTCCGGCAGCCGGCGACGGCGAACGCAAGCGCGGCCATCGAGACCGCCGACTGCAGCATCAGCGAAGCCTGGAAACCCCGCGCCCCCGGAAGCGGCAGCGACTGGAAACGCCGCGAATGTGTCGGGAAATAGCGGTGACGGCCGCGTGCCGGGTCGGTCCATGGCAGCACCTGCTCCACGTCGGGCAGTACCCCGCCCATGGCGCACCAGAAAGCAGGCGAGCGCCAGCCGCAGCTGCTTCCCACCAGCCCCAGCATCAGGAACACCATGGCGCCTTCGGCCTTGTGGGCGGAGATATCCTTGTGGGGGACCAGGTCGAGCAGTGCATGGGCTACCACCCCGGCAGCGAAAGCAGCCACGGGCCGCCGGAAGAGATTCCCGGCAACAGCGTTGATACCGGTGTGGGGGACTAGCATCATCGTGATTCCCTGTCCATACGGAGTGCCGCCTGAAAGCAGGAAACATTCTCAGACATAACCGGGGCAAATGCAAATCATCGCTGTGGATAAACGATAAACACCGTAAGGGGGGACGGGCCCCTTTGACTGGATGGTAAAAAAACTCACAGGAAATCAGTAATTCCTACAATTATGGTTGTAAATGTGTCTTTAAAACGGTAGAATTGTGCCTGCAATTTATTCCTTTAAAAGGGCGCGCAAGCAATGCGGCACGGCTTGAGCGCCATTTATATCAATGGAGAGGATAAGGGAAGGGGATGGTTTTGTGAGCACGAAGTTCAGGATCACGATTTCGGTCTGCCTGGCCCTGGTGCTGGTATTGGGAGCGAGCGTGGTCGCCTTCGGCAACACGGGAGGCAGTTCCGTCTACGTGCAGTACTGCGCCGGCTGCCACGGCAGCGACGGCCAGGGGACGGCTTTCGGGCCCGATATCCAGGGCGAGTCCGCCGGCGAGGTGGTCGAGGTGACCCGCAGTGGTGACGATGAGATGCCCGGTTTTGACAGTTCTGTGATCAGCGACGCCGACCTTGAGGCGCTTGCCGCCTACGTGGCGGGACTGCCGGGCGGCGGCGCGCCTGGTGACCAGTATGGCGACAACGGCAGCGAGGATGACGGCAGCAGGGATAATCTGTCAGGTGATGATGAGAGCAGCGACGACAGCAGCAGCGATGACGCCGCCGCCTCGCAGTACAGCCTGGAGCTCATCTGCGGCACCGTTTACTGGGCCAGCATGGATGACTACAGCAACCACCTGCTCTCCGTCGATTACGGCATCGTCAACAACGGCAGCGGCACCGCTCATGAGGTGGAGGTCACCAGCGCTACCGCCACGAACGGCGTCACCGCGTCCTGGTTCTCCGAGAGGGAATGGGATGAGATCGCACCCGGCGAGACGGTGAACTTCACTATCAAGTGGTTCATTCCGCCGAACGTCACGGGGTTCATCTCCAACCTGGAGGTATGCTCCAGTTGCAACAGCGATGATGACAGTTCGGACGACGACAGTTCCGATGACGGCAGTTCTGACAGTAAAAGCGTAGACAAGGGAAGCAAGGACAACGGAAGCAAGGACGAGGGCTCCCGGGACGAAGGCAGCAGGGACGACTGATTCCGACGGCATCACGGACGACGCCGGCCTATGGTCGAATACAGGGCCGGGGCGCGCAGCGCCCCGGCCCTTTGCTATGGGCGGAAAGATATCAACAGGGAGGCGGGACGGCGGTGCCGGGGACGGAGGCGGTGGTGACAGGGTTATGCTCAACGAGGTTGAGAGTCTGCAGTTGGGTGCTATAATTATCGCTATGGGTTGCGCCTCGGCGTAGCCTGTTGTTGCGTAGGGTAATGGTAGAGCCGTACGCGGCAAACGGGTAGACAGGGATGAAGGGAGGTGTTCGAGTGAGCACACCTATGCGAGTGATGATAGCAATGAGCCTGGCGCTGGTGCTGCTGCTGGGCGTCAGCGTGGTTGCCTTCGGCGGCAGCGACGGCAGCGCCGTCTATGGCCAGTACTGCGCCGGCTGCCACGGCAGCGACGGCCAGGGGACGGCTTTCGGGCCCGATATCCAGGGCGAGTCCGCCGGCGAGGTGGCCAAGGTGACCCGCAGCGGCGACGATGAGATGCCCGGATTCGACAGCTCCGTCATCAGCGATGAGGATCTGGCGGCACTTTCGGCCTACGTAGCGGCATTGGGCGCCGCCGGTGACCAGTACGGCGACGACAGCTCGGACGACAAGTCGGGCGATGACAAGAGCTCGGACAAGAAGGGCAAGCACCACAAGTCCGGCAAGAAGCATAAAGACTCCGGCAAGAAGCATCGCAGGCACTGAGTACGGGAAACGCCTGGAAGGGATTGACTCCAGGAATCCATTCAGGAAGGGCCGGGGCGCGCAGCGCCCCGGCCCTTTGCCACTCCGCCTGGCTTTCTAACTCCCTTTCGTTTCCTCCCTGCCCCAGATCTCCTCATAGGCCAGGCTGGCTGGGCAGAGGGCTTCGATGACGCATTCGCCGCAAAGGGGGCGTCCGGCCTTGCAGATCTTGCGACCGTGGCTGACCAGGTTTATATGGAAGCTGAAGATGTCCTCCGGAGGCGTGATCGCCTTCAGCAGGCGGTGCGCCTCGTCCCTGGAAGTATCCTCACCGATGAAGTCCAGCCGCAGGGAGACCCGGTAAACGTGCGTGTCCACCGGCATCACCGACCGCCCGAAGGCGAACAACAGAACGCAGGACGCGGTCTTGACGCCGACGCCGTTGAAACGGGTCAGGTAGCTTATCGCCTCGGCATCATCCATGTCCCTGAGGAACGAGAGGGAAAGGTCACCCTGTTCATCAAGCAGGCCGCTGAGCGTGTGCCTGATATAGGCAGCCTTGGTATCAGCCAGGCCGCCGTGCCTGATGGCGGCGGCGATGTCCGCCTCGTCCGCCGCAGCGAGATCCCGCCAACGTGGGAAGGCCGCCTTCAGGGAGGCCAGCGCCCGCTCCGAGTTCACGTCCGACGTGTTCTGGGAGAGGATGGTGTAGACGAGCTCCTCCACCGGCTCGTAGCGGGGGGCCCAGCGGGGACGGAAATACTCCTTGTCCAGCAGCTTGATGATGACCGGCAGGCGCGCCGGGGTCACAATCATGGCGTTTTCCCCGCCCCGCCGGCACAGACCTTGAGCGCCTCCGGCACGATGGAGATTTTCACGGGCAGCCTGCCCACCACCTCGCCATCCGTCTGCAGGGGGACGTCGGCGCCGGCGGGGCAGCCGATCTCCACTTCGCTGCTGCGGAAACTCTCGGCCACGGCGCTGTCGATGGTTCCCTTCCCCAGGGCGCCCACCCAGAAACGCAGCATCCGCGAGAGGTTCCTCCCCTTGAGGACGCAGATGTCCAGCAGGCCGTCGGCCATGCTGGCCCTGGGGTTGGGACCGAAGCGGCCGCCGTAGTAGCGGGCGTTGGAGGCGATGACGAAGTAGCCCTCCGTATGGTAGCCGCCGGAATCGATGCTCAGCGGCGAAAGCTCCTCGCGGAAGAAGGTGCGTATACCCGAGACGGGAAAGGCCGCCCTGCGGATGGTGCGCTTGAGCACCGGGTTGATGTTCTTGATCACCAGCGCGTCGAAGCCGGCGCCCGCCATCAGGGCGAAGTAGCGCTCCCCGGCCAGCCCCAGGTCGAGCCTGACGCTTGCGCCATGGACCGCCAGCGCGCAGGCCTCATCCAGCTTCATGGGAATCTCCAGTTCCAGGGCCAGCACGTTGGCCGTCCCGGAGGGGATGATGGCCAGCTCGGTCTCGCTGCCGGCGATACCGTTGACCACCTCGTTGATGGTGCCGTCGCCGCCGGCCACCACCAGCCGCGGCGCCCCTTTTTCCGCAAGCTCCGCGGCGATGCCTGCGGCATCGCCGCGGCCGCCCGTGGGCAACAGTTCCGCCTCGGCGCCGGCGCGGCGCAAGCCTGCGACCAGCTGCCCGCCGGTGTATTTCCCCCCGCCGCCGGCGGCCGGGTTATGGATCAGGGGCAGGTTATCCATCAGCATCCGGGGACGGCAGCGGCATGGGGATGCGCTTCCTCCCGGCGAACCTGACGTAATCCGTATAACCGGCGTCACGCGCCAGCTGCAGCAGCCGGTCGAAATGTCTGCCCACCTGCGTTGGTTTATGGGAGTCGGAACCGAAGGTGATGGGCACCCCGTGCCGGCGCATCACCTTCAGCAGTTCCAGGCCCGGATAGATCTCGGCCACCGGCTTTGTCAGCCCCGAGGAGTTGAGCTCGATGGCGACGCCGCTCCGGGCCAGGGTCTCGCCCACCTGTTCGTAGAGCCCGCTCAGGTCCTGCGACGGCCGGTGCCCGTATTTCTTGACCACGTCCAGGTGGGTCATGATGTCGAACAGGCCGGTGCCTGCCGCCTCCATCACCAGGCCGAAGTATTCACGGTAGACATCGTTGATGTCACGGCGCTCGAACTCGAACTTGAAGCGGGACTGGTCGAAGCCCCAGCCGCCGACGAAATGCACCGAGCCGTAGATATAGTCGAACTGATAGCGCGCCAGCACCTCGGCTACATCGTCGAGATGGGCGCGGATGTAGTCCGCCTCTATCCCCAGCCGCACCGGATAATCGTCGTGCTTCTGCTGCAGCCTCTGTACCTTCTCGATATATACGGGCAGGTCCTCGTGGGACATGCACAGCGTCGGGTCGTCGATATGGAAAAGGGGCAGGTGGTCCGCGAAGCCCATCTCCGGCAGCCCCGCCTCCCGGGCGGACAGCACGTATTCCTCGAACTCGCCCCCCGCATGGCCGCAGAGGGGCGTGTGGATGTGATAGTCGGGCAGCCTGTTCTCGATGGCTTTCATGCAAAACATCATAGAACACCGGCGAGGCTTCCCCCAAAACCTGCCTGACTGAAGCCCTAAACAGTTGCGTAAATGCCGCCGATAGCCTAATATTAGACAAGTCTAATATGATATTAACGATACATATAATAAGAGGGAGACGGCATGATTACCGCAGCGGTTGAGGAATATCTTGAAGCCATCTACAAGATGTCCCAGGATGACGGGCCCGTCATCGCCGCCAGGCTGGCGGAACACATGCAGGTCTCGCCCCCCACGGTTGCCGACATGATGCGCCGCATGAAGGAGGCGGGTCTGGTGAAGATGCCCCGCAAGAAGGGGGTGGTGCTGACGGCCAGAGGGGAGGAGTTGGCCGAGAAGCTGGTTCGGCGCCACCGCCTCTGGGAGCGTTTCCTCACGGATGTGCTCGGCTTCGACTGGGACCAGGTGCACGAGGAGGCCTGCAAGCTGGAGCACGCCATCAGCGACCAGGTGGAGGAGAAGCTGGCGGAGATGCTGGGGGACCCGGAGACCTGTCCCCATGGCCATCCCATACCCGGCACCAGGGGGGCGAGGGAGCGTATGAAGGCGGACCGGCCCCTGTCCGACCTCTGCGTCGGCGACGAGGCCGTCATCGAGCGGGTGGCCGAGGAGGAGCCCAAGCTGCTGCAGTACCTGGCGAGCCTGGGGCTGCTGCCGGAGGCCCACGTCAGCGTCAAGGAGATCGCCCCCTTCAAGGGGCCGCTGCTGGTGCAGGTGGCGGGCGCCCAGTACGCCCTCGGCCAGGAAGTGGCCTCTAAGATAATCGTCCGCACCAGCTAACCGCCGACCGCGAGCCCCGGAGTTTTGCCACTTTCCTGTCACAGCGCCCTCCATAAGTTCCGGGAGTCCACCGATTTCACGGTGGCTCTGGCCGGAAACCCCAACGTGGGCAAGTCCAGCGTCTTCAACAGTCTCACGGGCATGGGCGTGGACACGGCCAACTATCCCGGCAAGACCGTTGAGGTGAACATGGCCACCACGACCCTGGACGATACGGCCATCGGCATCATCGACCTGCCCGGCACCTATGCCCTGGGCGCCGTGTCCGAGGACCAGTGGGTGGCGCGCCAGGGGGTTCTGGACGGTAATCCGGACGTGGTGGTGATGGTCATCGACGCCACCAAGCTGGCGCGCAACCTCTACATGGTCATCCAGTTCCTGGAGCTGGGCTACCCGATGGTCATCGCCCTCAACGTCTACGACGTAGCCCAGCGCCAGGGCAGGCATATCGACGTCAAGGCGCTCTCGAAGCACCTGGGCGTGCCCATTGTCCCCACCGTGGCCAACCGCGGCGAGGGGTTGGACGAGCTGATGGAGATGGCGGTCGCCGTCGCCCGCGAGCGCCAGAAGCCTTCCCCCCAGGGGCTGGTCTACGGCAAGGACATCGAACTGGAAGTGGCTACGCTCACCAACGAGATAGCCTCACGGGAGCTGGAGGATCCCTACGGGCTGCCGCACCGGGCCCTGGCCATGCTGCTGCTGGAGGACGACCCGGAGTTCATCGAGCTGACATCCGAACTGCCCGGCTGGCAGCCGGTGCTGGAGAAAGCGGCGGGCCTGAGGCAGATAATCGAAATGGAGCACGGGCAGCCCGCCAGCAGCAGGGTCGCCGCCGAGCGACACGCCCTGGCGGGCATGATAGCCTCAGAGGTGGAGACCATAGTGACCGCCGCGCGGCCTTCCCTGGGGGAACGGCTCTGGCACTACACCACCAGCCCGGTGACGGGCATCCCCATCCTGCTGCTGACCCTGGCCACCATTTTCGTGCTGCTGTTCTTTATCGGCGAGACCATGGCCACGGCTATGAGCCAATTCTGTAGCAGCTATATCGAGCCGCCCATCAGCGAGCTCCTGTTCGCGTTGCTGGGGGAGAACGTGCTCTCGCAGACGCTGCTCTGGGCGGCCAAGGGCGTCGAGGCGGCCCTGACCGTGGGCATCCCTTACGTGCTGGTTTTCTACCTGATACTGGCGGTGCTGGAGGATACGGGCTATCTGAACTCGGTGGCCTTCCTGACGGATTCGGTGATGCACCGTTTCGGACTGCACGGACGGGCGATCATCCCCATAGTCGCCGGCGCCGGCTGCAACGTGCCGGCCATCATCGGCACCCGCGTGCTGACAACGCAGCGGGAGCGGCTGCTGGCGGGCATCCTGATCGTGCTGGTTCCCTGCAGCGCCCGCACCGCCGTCATCTTCGGAGCCGTGGCCTTCTACGCCGGCTGGCAGTACGCGCTGCTGCTCTACGGCATCCTGCTGGTGCTCTGGGTGCTGGTCGGTCTCAGCCTCAACAAGATAATGCCCGGGACGCCGTCGGGGCTGGTGATGGAGATGTTCCCCTTCCGGCGCCCCCATCTGAAGACCATCCTGCGCAAGACCTGGTTCCGCTTCAAGGCCTTCCTCTATCTGGCGGTGCCCATCCTCATCGTCGGCAGCGTCATCCTCGGGGGGTTGTATAACACCGGCTGGCTCTGGGAACTGACGGAGCCCATGGCCCCCATCGTCGAGGGCTGGATGGGGCTGCCGGCGGTGGCGGGGCTGACGCTGATCATGGGCATCCTGCGCAAGGAGCTGGCGCTGCAGCTGCTGGTGGCGCTGGCCATCGTCGAATACGGGTCTCAGGCCCAGGATAACCTGTTGCTGCTGATGACCAAGCAGCAGCTGTTCATCTTCGCCCTGGTCACCGCCATCTATATCCCCTGCGTGGCCACCATCACCGCCCTGGGCCGGGAGCTGGGCTGGAAACGCTCCATCGCCATCATGGCCTTCACCATCGCCCTGGCGGTACTCGTCGGCGGCCTCATCAACCAGCTCCTCACCCTCTGAGGGACGTTGGTTCACAAAGTTCAATAACTCAAACCGGGTTCAACGATTCCGGAGCCAACTACCTGGCCCGCCGGCTGGCGCCGCCCCGGCCTTTTTCTCTGCCGCCCGCTTGAGTATCATCGATACCGCGGACTTGCTCAAGCCCAGCTCATCCGAGATCGCCTTGTTGCTCAGACCGCTTTCCCGTGCCAGCGTCAGTACCAGCTCGGTCCTTGCGTCCACTACCGGTTTTCTCCTGACCCCGCCGAGCAGCTCCTCGACCGAGGCATGATGTCTGCGGCAGGCGATTTCGATTTCCCGCCGGACATCCAGCTGCCTCTGGACATGACGCACATCCGTGTTTCCCTGATGGCGAACGGAGCGCCGCCCGGCGGCCATGGCGGGGTCGCGTGCTGCGTCATCACCGTCCTTCCCGGGGGACCACCCGCTCCCGGGCTTGCGAGCCGCCTCCAGCGGGTCGAAGCGAGCAGCCGCATCGCCGGCTTCAGGCCTTCCCATAAAATCCCTGTAGACAGCGAGAGCCTCGGCAGCGTTGTCGCAGAAAGACCCGAGCACGATGGCGGGGTCGAACCAGGTCGCCTTGTACCGGCCGATGATGTAGCTGTGCGCGGTAAAGGGATAGTCATCCAGTTCGCCCCTTGATTTCAGCAGCCCGGACCTGACCGGATTGTGATGGATGTACCTCACCAGGCCGCGCAGATAGGTATCGTCTGCGCAAATCAGCCCCTTGTAACGGTTCTGGAACAGGTGTCCGACCCTGGAGTGGCGTGAATTGAAATAGATGGCATACCCTGTCAGCAGCTTCTGCATCAGCGTGGAAACAGGATTCCTGTCCCTGAGGATGAGCAGATGGAAATGATTGGGCATCAGGGAGAAGGAATACAGTGGCGTGCCGGTCTCCGCAACCAGCCTACCCAGGCTCTTGAGGAAGAAGCGCCGGTCCTTGTCATCGTTAAATATTCGCCGTTTCTCAATTCCACGGGCGAAGACGTGGTATGGGAACCCCGGGGCATCGATTCTGGCAGTCCTCGGCATGGACGGCAGTATACAAAATTGACAACATTAATGGAAGCGCCACGATGCTGGAAGTGCGGGCCATCTGGAGTTATTGAACTTTGTGAACCAACGTCCCTCAAGGTTTTCTTAACGGTTCCCGATATCATCTAGCACAAGAGGCTGACTCATCTCGGGGGGAGGTGAAAAAGATGGCTTTCGACGACAAGGTCAAGACCGAGCTCGTCAGGGCGAAGATCCTCACGGACGACTACGAGATCGAGGGAAACGTGCAGGTCAAGCGCGGACTGGACAGGGGCAGGGTCTCGGATATCCTCGACGCTCCCGGTTCGGAGTTCATCCCCGTAACCCAGGCCAAGTGCACCAGCCGCAACTCCCTGCACAACCGGCCGGTGAAGACCGATTGCACCATGCTTCAGGTCAAGACCATCAAGATGGTCTTCCCCTACGAGGATTCCTGACAGACAGGGCCTTAAGCGCTGCACCCGGCTCACATGAGCACCGGCGCCCCCGCATGCCTTTATTCCAAACGTATAAATAAACTAGCTATTTCTTTATACATTTGGATAATATATCTTTGTATAAAGGCATCTATCATCTATGGGGAATCCGGCGGCCGCATGATTTCGCGTACGATTCAGCCACCCGGGTGAAAATATGG
>JAJRYJ010000097.1 GCA_024275795.1 Actinomycetes bacterium
GTCCTGTCGGGAAAACGCTGCTTCAACTGTCGTACCGAGTCCAGGCCCTCGCTTTTGATCAGCGGCGTCCCCGCCTCCAGCCATCCAGCGCCGCCACTGACAGCCTCAGCGGCCACAGCCAGGGCCCGGGGCAGGTCCAGGAAATCGAGCGCTATCTGAAGGACGGGATTCATGGAAACGCTCTTCAGGCGCCTGTGACCTTGACGACAATACGGCGCGAACGGCTGCGGTTGTCGAAGTTGACAAGCACCACCTGCTGCCATACACCCAGGTTCAGCGTCCCATCGGCAAAGGGGATGACAAGCGATGGGCCCAGCAGTCCGGCGCGCACGTGGGCGTGGCCGTTGCCATCGGACTGGTAGACGTTGTGGTCGTAATGGAGGTCACGCGGCGCCAGCCGCTCGATGGCCGCCTTGAAATCGGCGATCACGCCCGGCTCGTATTCCAGGCAGGTCACCGCGCCCGTGGCCCCGGGGACGAACACCGTGAGGATGCCGTCGTTAAGCCCCGATTGCTCTAGCACCTCAGCCAGCTCTCCGGTGATGTCATTGATGTCGAGTTCGTCCTGTGGAGGCAATTCCAGTTCGCGGCTGAAGAGGCTCAGCCCGCCATCGGCGTTCATGCTCCATCTCCGTGTCCATGACCTGCTGCATGACCGGCCTGACGCGCGGCATCTGCTGAATCCTCCCCCTCGGGCGCCTCGCGGCGCCTGCCCGTGACCGACGTGATGCGGTTGTCGCTGTCCACCTTGACGATGCGCGGCTCGTGACCGCTCCACTCACGCGGCACAAAACCGCCGTAGGAGAGGATGATAACCAGGTCATCCACGTCGACCCTGCGCGCGGCGGCGCCGTTGATGCAGATCTCGCCCTCTTCGCCGGGTATGGCATAGGTGATGAGCCGGACACCGTTGGTGATGTCGTAGATATGCACCTGCTCGTAAGGCAGGATATCGGCTTCCTCAAGCAGCCGTCTGTCAATGGTGACGCTGCCCTCGTAATCGACGCTCGCTGCGGTAACGCGGGCCCGGTGTATCTTGCTCTTCATCATTATCCTTCTCATCAGTCCTTACCTCCAAGCAGGAACATGTTATCTATCAACCTTGCGCCACCGACTGTCACCGCGACCATGGCGAGTGAATCGCCGTCGATCTCCTCAACAGGCCTCATGCTGTCCGCATCCACGATCTCGGCATATTCAAACTCAACGCCCGGTTCAGCATTAATGCTTTTCTCAAGCAGCAGGCGCAGAGCCGCCGCCCCGGTCTCGCCTTCTGCGGCAGCGGCCCGAGCCGCTGACAACGCCCTGTACAGCACCTGGGCGTGCTTACGCTCGTCAGCGGTCAGGTAGACGTTGCGCGAGCTCATGGCCAGCCCGTCCGGCTCCCTCACGGTCGGCAATACCCTGATATCGATGCCGAAATCCAGATCACGCACCATCTGGCGGATAACAGCAGCCTGCTGAGCGTCTTTTCCGCCGAAATAGGCCCGTTCCGGCCGCACTATATTGAATAGTTTAGCGACTATGGTCGTCACACCACGGAAATGACCGGGGCGTGCGGCGCCACATAGGCCCGCCGCCGCCGGACCCGGTTCGATATAAGTCCTCGAGCCGGTATCAGCAAAGCCGCCGGCACGGGAGCCGGCTGCCGTGCCGGAAAACATCTCTCCGGTCTCGGGCGAGAATATCATGTCCACGGATTCGCAGGCCGCCAACTCCAGGTCCCTCTCCGCGTCCCGCGGGTATTCATCAAGATCTTCCTGCGGGCCGAACTGCAGGGGGTTCACGAAGATGCTCACGACCACGTAGTCGCATTCCTCCCGGGCCGCCCGCATCAGGCTCGAATGGCCCTCGTGGAAATACCCCATGGTGGGCACGAGGCCGATCGTCTGTTCCCGGGCGCGCAGAATCCGGACTTTTCGGCGGACCGTGGTAATGGTGGTAGCCACCAGAGGCTGTCTTCGGGTGACCGCGATTGATCGATGAGGCATCTTGCATCAGCTCCGTTCCAGTTCCCTTACGGGATACCAGACATCTGCCTTTTCACTCGCCATGGTGAATGATACGTACCAGTGAGCGTTACGTCTATTGATGATAACAACGGCTCGACGCTCTTGCAAAGGTCCCGCCCGCAAGCTAGAGTTTTTTTATGCCTATCTACGAATTCAGATGCAGCAAGTGCGGCGAGATGTTCGAAGAGCTCGTACGCGCCAGCGACAAGGGAGGCGTCGAGTGCCCGGAGTGCGGCTCCGGCCACAGCGAGCGCGTTATCTCCAGCTTTTCCTTCAAATCGGACTCGGGCGTCGGCACGGCGGCCGGAAGCTCATCGGCCTGCGGCGCCTGTTCGAAGTCATCCTGCTCTTCCTGTGGATAGCACCGCGATGAAAAACCCCACACTGAGCGAACTGCTGGCCCAGGTCGAAGCCTGCCGCCTCTGCCCCCTGGGGGAGACCCGCACGAACGCGGTCTTCGGCGGCGGCAACCCCGATGCAGACTTGATGTTCGTCGGTGAAGCGCCCGGCTACCACGAGGACAGGCAGGGGGAACCCTTTGTCGGCCGCGCGGGCAGACTCCTCGACGAACTGCTGGAGCGCATGGGTCTGAGAAGGAACGATGTTTATATTGCTAACGTGCTCAAGTGCCGTCCTCCCGGGAACCGCGACCCCCAGGCGGACGAGATCGAGCGCTGCCGCGGCTACCTTGAAGGCCAGATAGCCGCCATCCAGCCTCAATTCATCTGCACGCTGGGAAACTTCTCAACCAAACTGCTCTCGGGCAAACCCGACGGCATCTCACGCGTCCACGGCGCTGCCCAGCCATTGCCCGGCTCCGATAACATCCACCTGTACCCCGTATTCCATCCCGCCGCCGCTCTGTATACGCCGGCGAATCTCGCTGCGCTCAAGGATGATTTCGACCGGCTGGCGCAGATGCTGACAGGCGCCTCCGCCGCCCCGTCTGCGGATACGCCCGGAGTGGCGCCGGATACGGATCCATCAGAACAGCTTGGGCTCTTCTGACTGTCATGCGGAAGGAGTTCATCTCCCGTTCCGAAAACGATACCGTCCGCATAGCGGCAAAGCTCGCAGACACACTGCATGCGGGCGATGTGGTCTTCCTCAAAGGCCCCCTGGGAGCGGGCAAGACCTGTTTCATCCGTGCCGCCGCCGCCGGCCTCGGTGTAACCGGTCCGGTGACGAGCCCCAGTTTCACGCTCGCCCGCACCTATCAGGGCAGGCTGGCCGTGCATCACCTTGACCTGTACCGGCTCGATGGTTTCGACAGCCATGACGACGCCGAACTGGAGCCTTACTTCAGGGACGACAGCGTCACATTCATCGAATGGCCGGAGCCGGTCGAAGACTTTATCGCAGCGGATGTGACGGTTATCATTGAGCATCTGGACCTGGACAGCCGGCGCCTGACCATCATCGGCAGTCCCGGCAACCTGTCCAGCCTGGAGGATGATAATGCTGACACTGGCCCTTGATACCGCCACTGAGACTCTCAGCCTCGCTCTGTCTGCGAGCGGCGTCATTCTGTGCGAGCGCCATGTCGATGCCGGCAGGGAACACCTGGAGCTCCTGTTGCCCAATATCCACGTGATGCTCCGGGAGCAGGGAGCGGGCATCGCCGATCTTGAAGCCCTGGTGGTCGGTATCGGCCCGGGTACCTTCAGCGGCCTGCGTGTCGGCATCGTTACGGCAAGAGGGCTTGCCCAGGCTCTGGAGATACCCATCGTCGGCGTCAGTACGCTCGATGCCCTGGCCCGCGGCCTTGCTGCTGGAGCCGGCCCACGTTTCATCCTTCCGGTTGTAGACGCCAGGCGCGGCCAGGTATTCACCCGCATGTTCGAGTCGGACGGCCACGGTAGTCTGCGCAGCCTTTCAGGTATAGAATGCCTTGACCCGGAGACGCTGGCCGAATTTGCGTCGCACCATGCGGATGGCCCGGCCGTCGCAGGGGGTAACGGAGTCCAGGCCTACTACGATGCCCTGACCGGTTTCAACGAGCTACAATTGACCGATGACGACGCCCTTAACTGCGTCAGCGCCGCCCGCCTGCTTGAGCAGGCCTCCCTCCATGGCGAAACAAAAGCAGGAGTGTCCGGCAGCCATGGCGGGAACGTCTTCGAAGGGGGAGATTTGGCCGCGTTAGTGCCGATATATGTGCGCGAGCCTGACGCCGACAAGACCGCATTACTGCGCAAGAGGGAGCCATGGCAGACATGAGAATAAGGCGCATGCGCCTCTCCGACCTCAAGGATGTAACCAGGATAGAGGACATGTCGTTCCCCAAGCCCTGGTCCCTGAATGCTTTCATATCACAGCTTTCCAGTGAATCAAGTGTCTGCCTGGTGGTTGAAGACGATGACCGGCTCATCGGCTACCTGGTAGCAACGCAGTACGTCGGTGTTTGGCACCTGCTCGACCTTGCCATCCATGAGAGCTACCGGCGCCGCTCCGTCGCCTCAAGGCTGCTGGATCACTTCTTCGAGATGACGGGAAGACAGCAACACCGAGGCTACACGCTGGAGGTCAGGAAGTCCAACCGTGGCGCCATCAAGATGTACGAGAGTTTCGGCTTCATCTGCTCCGGGATACGCAAGGGTTATTACGGCGATAACGGCGAGGACGCGCTGATAATGTGGCGCGACTCCGAGGACATGCTGGCGTGATCCTCGCCATCGAGACCTCCTGCGACGATACCTGTGCCGCCGTTCTCGATGGAGACGAGCTGCTGGCCAGCGTTGTCTCTTCCCAGGACAGCTTCCATGCCCGATACGGAGGCGTTGTCCCCGAGGTGGCCTCCCGCCATCACCTGGAGCTGATCAACCCGGTGATCGGCGAGGCGGTCTCGCGCTCAGGAACGCGGCTCGAGCGCATGGAAAGTATCGCCGTGACCACCAGCCCGGGCCTGATCGGGGCCCTGCTGGTCGGGGTCGCCACGGCCAAGTCGATCGCCGCCGCTCTGGAGTGCATGCTGATTCCCGTGAACCACCTGGAAGGGCACATCGCGGCGAACTACCTCGGGCCGGAGCCTCTCGAACCCCCATTCATCTGCCTGATCGCGTCCGGCGGGCATACTTCACTGGTGCATGTACTGAGCTACGATGAATACCGGGTGCTGGGAAGCACTCTCGACGATGCCGCTGGCGAGGCCCTTGACAAGGGCGCCCGCCTGCTTGGGCTGGGCTATCCCGGCGGCGCCGAACTGGACCGCCTCGCAGCGGAGGGAGACCGGGGGTTCACCAGGTTCCCGGTGGGTCTGGACAAGCCCGGGAACCTGGATTTCAGCTTCAGCGGCGTCAAGACCGCCCTCTACTATTACCTTAGGGATGCGGGGAAGAGAAACATCGAACTTCACAGGGCGGATATCGCCGCCAGCTACCAGTCCGCCGTCGTCGATGCCCTAGTGAGCAAGTTAATGGCCGCTGCGGCACAAAGCGGTTGCGGCATCGTGTGCCTGTCAGGCGGCGTCAGCGCCAACTCGGAACTCAGGCGCCGGCTCCGGTCAGCTTGTGAGGAACGGGGCTACCGCTCCAGGGTGCCGTCTCCAGAGCTCTGCACCGATAATGCCGCCATGATCGCAAGCGCGGCGCGCTACAAGACGGCGCTGGAGTTTCCCGACTATCTGAACCTGGGGGCTGTCGCCGCTTCCGGGTTTGCCGCCTGACCCCTGGTGGTAGAATCTGATGTGGCCAGGCCGTCATGAAGGGTATGTACGACCGGTGGCGTATCAATAGGGGCTGACCAACTATGTTCTTCAAAGACAGAAATGACGCCGGTAAACGCCTTGTAGACCTGCTCAGTGGCTACGAGGGGGCAGAGGATACCCTGGTGGTGGGACTGCCCCGCGGCGGAGTCGTCGTCGGCATGGAGGTCGCACTCGCCCTGAAGATTCCCCTCGATGTCTGGGTAACCCGCAAGATAGGCGCTCCCTTCAACCCGGAGCTCGCCATCGGTTCAGTGGACTCGGATGGCGAACTGCTGCTTGACGACAACTCCGCCAAGCTCTACGAGATCAGCGACCGCTATATACGTGAGGAAGTTGTCAACCAGGCGAAGGAGATCAGGCGCCGTTACCAGGTCTACCGCGGCTCCGAAGAGGCTCCTGATGTCAGCGGCAAAACCGTTCTGGTCGTCGACGACGGGGTTGCTACCGGCTATACGATGATGGCCGCGCTGCAGTCGATCCGCAGGAACGGCGCCGATAAACTGGTATGCGCCGTGCCTGTTGCGTCTCCCAGGGTGATCAGCAAGCTGGGGCAGCTTTCCGATGAGGTCGCCTGTATCTCCAGCCCCTCCTATTTCGGCGCCGTAGGCGAGTTCTATCGTGATTTCGGGCAGGTCAGCGATGATGAGGTCATCGAATGTCTCGAGCGAGCCGGTCTTTCCCGTTAGATGATTCCTGCTTAATAAAAGTTAAGAATCCCCGCTCAGGTTTTACCGTCTAAATCCCGAAGTGATAGTAGAGGTACGGCGCGTTTCAAGGGCCGTTTTCTTATGGGTGGATAAAGGCGAATGCGCCAAGGACGAAAAGGCGCAAGGGAGGGAGGGACATCTTGACTGCTTACAAGGTTACCTGTGCAGTGATCCCCGAGAGAGAAGACGACGCTGTTTCGTCGAAGTTCCTGGTCGTCGCCCCCGAGGACAGGATAGTCTGGGTCGCCATCACCAAGCCGGGAAGCAGGCCGGACCTCAGCCCCGAAGAGCGAAAAAAAGCCGTAACACAGGCCGGCATCCAGAGCCTGTCCAGAAAGATGAAGCAGGAGGAGCAGGCAGAGTACGAAGCGGATATCCTTGAGCTCACCGACAAGCAGATCGACTGTCGCGAGCGCAACAACGGCCGCTGCGAGCGCTATCCGAAATCAGCCAGCGGCGAGGACGGAGATGCCGGTGCTGCAGCGGAGGATGACCGCGAAGAATGCTTCCCCGGAGTCCTGGAGTGCTGGATGCTCGAGGATGAGGTCGACTGAACGGGAATATGGTTGTCAGTCATCCCATGACAGGGGCGCGTTACGGCTGAGGACGACACCGGCGGTCACGAGCAAGGCGCCTGCGGACTGGGCGATTGCAGCCAGTTCGTAGCTGGATGAAGTCCCGAGGATATTGCCACCGTAATATAGCACCAACGCGCCCAGGGCTGCCAGCGAGCAGGCCAGGGCGTAACGCTTGTAGATGAATCCGAAAACGGCACCGGTCAGCAGCACCAGGGTGCCGATGCTGTTGATGGCGGCGGCGATCCCTGGCAGGGCGCCGCTGGAATCGATGGCCCGCCAGCCGGCGATGTCGCCCGCCGCAAGCTCAGCCATGTCTACCGCGGTACCCCTTAGCAGGACCGCTATCACAAGCGCTGCGATCGCAACGGTCGCCAGCCAGATATGAGCAATGGCTCGTGGCGCCAGCAGGTAGGCGGTACCGATACTGACACCTCCCGTAAAAGCCACAGCAGCCATCAGGAAGTACAGTCTGGCCAGCAGGGGCGTCCACCCGGAATAGCTTCCCAGGAACATGCAGGCGGCGGCTGTGGAGATTCCCAGCAGCGCCATGAACCACACCAGCTGAGCCGGGTGCCTCCGGCACAGCCAGTAACGCAGTGATACGCCGGCGCAGAAGCCGCCGGCAAGCATGGCCGTCAGGGGAAGCAGCCACATCGCCTATCTCTCCCCCGCGAACAACCGCTGGTGCACTACCTTGATGCAACGATCCATGACGACCTTCAGTCCGCCCTCAACGGCGATGCGTTCAGCCTCTTCGCTGACGATGCCCTGCTGCAGCCATAGTGTATCCGCCCCGATGGCCACAGCCGAACGGGCGATGTCGACGCAGGCCTCGGGACGCCGGAAGACGTCCACGATATCCACATGCCCGGGAACCTCCTCGAGACTGCCATAACAGGGCCTGCCGAGTATCTCATGCACCTTCGGTCTCACGGGCACGACATCATAGCCATGTTCCAACAGGTACCTGGATACCATGTTGCTGGGGCGTTCAGGCCTGGGCGACGCGCCGACGACGGCGACAACACGCGCCCGCTGCAGAAGTTCGGCCATCTCTCTGTCAGCTACAGCTTCATTCATGCCCGTGAGATTATCATATCTCGCAGCGCCCGATTGCACTTTGCGATTCTGGCATGAAACAGGCGGTTTCTGCTAGAATACTCTGGCTCGGGCTGCACCCTGATTTTTTGCAGCCAGAGTGAGGATGCCGGGATGTTCCTGCAGCAGAGCCGCGGCCGCCGGAACCAGTCTAGATGCGGCAAATATAAAACTCGAGGAAAGGATCTCGGTTTGAGTGCTGTAACCATGAAGGAACTGCTGGAATCCGGAGTCCATTTCGGACACCAGACCCGCCGTTGGAACCCACGGATGAAACCCTATATCTTTACTGAGAGGGGCGGAATCCACATCATCGACCTGCAGCAGACCATCAAGCTGATCGATGATGCCCATGACTTCGTCAGGGACCTGGCCGCCAAAGGCAAGAAGACGCTTTTCGTCGGCACCAAGAAACAGTGTCAGGATAACATCAGGGACGAGGCCGAACGCTGCGGCATGCCGTACGTCTCGCATCGCTGGATCGGCGGACTGCTCACCAACTACCAGACGATCTCCAAGCGCATCAAGCGCATGCACGAACTGCGGCGCCTTAAGGAAGAGGGACAGCTGGAACTGCTCCCGACGCTGGAGCAGATGAACATGCTTCGCGAGCTGAACAAGCTCGAGACGAACCTGGGCGGCGTCTCCGACATGGACAAGCTGCCGGACGCCGTGTTCGTCATCGATACCCGCCGCGAGACCATCGTCATCCGTGAAGCGCGTAAACTCGGTATCCCGGTCGTGGCGCTGGTTGATACCAACTGCGACCCGGACGAGGTTGATTACGTGATTCCCGGGAACGACGACGCCATCCGTTCATGCGGCCTGATCATCAGGGCGATCGCCGATGGCGTCACGGAAGGCAAACAGCTCCTGGCGGAAAGGGAGCTCGAGGCCGGCAAAGCCGCGGCGGAAGAGGCCCGCAAGGCCGCTGAGGCCAGGCAGGCTCAGGAGAAAGCCAGGGAGCAGGAGAAAGTGAAAGAGAAGGCGAAGGCTGCCGCTGCAGCAAAGGCGGAGCCGAAGGCCGAGGCGGCGACAGCGAGTGAAAAGCAGAAAGAAACCCGCGACCAGCCGGAAGCGGAAGAAGAGAAGAGCGAGGTGTGATGTGGCGATTACCGCGAAGGAAGTAAAGGAGCTGCGGGAACAGACCGGAGCCGGCATGATGGACTGCAAGAAGGCGCTCTCGGAGGTATCAGGCGACTTCGACGAGGCAGTCAAGCTGCTCCGGACAAAAGGCCTGGCGGACGCCGCCAAGCGCAGCAGCCGCGATACCAAAGAGGGTCTGATTGACAGTTATGTCCACGCCGGCGGCGGCATCGGCGTACTGGTCGAAGTCGGCTGCGAGACGGACTTCGTTGCCCGCAACGAGGAGTTCCGCAATTTCGTTCACGATGTAGCCATGCATATCGCAGCATCGGCGCCGAAGTATATCTCCCGGGAGGACGTGCCGGAGGATGAGGTCGAATCGGAACTGAAGATCTACCGTGAGCAGGCTGAAGCCACGGGCAAACCCGAGAACATCCTGGACAAGATAGCCACGGGCAAGCTGGAGAAATACTACCAGCAGGTCTGCCTGCTGGAACAGCCTTTCGTCAAGGAAGACAAGATGACGGTCGAACAGCTGCGCGGCGAGATAGTCGGCAAGATCGGTGAGAACGTGGAGATCAAGCGCTTCGTCCGTTTCCAACTGGGCAAATAGTTGAGCGGTCGATCCACGGATAATGAAGATCCGAAGGGCGGTGTTCCCGATTCAGTATTCGGGCGTGTCCTGATAAAACTTTCCGGTCAGGCGCTACAGGATGGCAGGTATCACAGCATCGACCCAGCCCGCATCGAGGATATCTCGGCGCAGATACGGGCCGCCTGGGAGCGTGGCGTCGAGATAGCGATCGTCGTCGGCGCCGGCAACATCTTCAGGGGAGTGGCCGGCAGTACCCGCGGCATGGACCGGGCCACCGGCGACTATATGGGGATGATCGCCACCGTGCTCAACGCACTGGCGCTCCAGGACGGTATGGAGAAACTGGGCCTCGACACGCGGGTCCAGTCCGCCATCGACATGCAGGAGGTGGCCGAGCCCTATATCCGCAGGCGCGCCATCAGGCACCTGGAGAAGAAGCGCGTCGTCATCTTTGCCGCCGGCACCGGCAACCCATACTTCACCACCGACACCGCCGCCGCCCTGCGGGCTCTGGAGATAAACGCTGAAGCGATACTGATGGCCAAGCGCCGCTACGACGGCGTCTATGATTCGGACCCGGAAGAGAACCCGGATGCCCGCTTCCTGCCGGAAGTCACTCATCTGGAGGCTATCGAAAAGGGCCTGAAGGTCATGGATACGACGGCGCTCTCCCTCTGCATGGACAATGACCTGCCCATCCACGTGTTCAACATGATGGACAGCAAGAACATCCAGCGGGTCCTTTCTGGCGAAAGGGCTGGAACTATAGTAAGCTCGTAAACCGGCTCCAGGGCTGCCTGGCCGACTCTCCGACTGGGGGTTTACATGAACGAACTGGTAGAAGAGCTATTCAAGGACGGGGGCGAGCGCATGGACAAGGCGGTGAGCGCCTGCCGCAACGAGTTCAACACCGTCAGGACCGGCAGGGCTTCGACCTCCCTCCTCGACAGGATCATTGTCGACTACTACGGCACCAGGACCCCGCTGAACCAGCTTGCCAATATCAGCACACCGGAACCGAGGCTCCTGGTGGTCACCCCATACGATAAGTCAGCCATCAAGGACATCGAGCATGCGATCCTCGAGTCCGAACTTGGTCTCAATCCCAGCAACGACGGCAACATCATCCGCCTTTCCATACCGGAGCTCACGGAGGAGCGCCGCAAGGAGATCGTCAAGATCGTCAAGGGCATGGCGGAGAACGGACGCGTCGCCATCCGCAACATCAGGCGACAGGTGCACGACGACATCCGGGACCTGAAAAAAGAGAGCGTAATCTCGGAAGACGAGCTCCGCTGGGCGGAGGACGAGCTTCAGAAGATCACTGATAAACACACGGACAAGATCGACGGCCTTCTGAAGCACAAGGAGGAGGAGATCCTGGAGGTATAGCGTGAGACTCGGCTCCCTCCTGAAGAAGCTTCGCCGGGGCAGAGACGGAAGCGAAGGTTACGATTCGGATTCCCTGCAAATCCCCCGTTCCATCGCCATCATCATGGATGGAAACGGCAGGTGGGCAGCGGACCGCAGGTTACCGGCCATCGCCGGCCATCGCGAGGGCGCCAGGGCGCTCAAGCGCACGGTCCACACCGCGCGCGAGGCCGGCGTCAGGGAACTGACCGTATATGCCTTTTCCACGGAGAACTGGCAGCGACCCGAGAGCGAGATCAGCAACCTGATGACCATGTTCAGCGAACTCATCGACAAGGAGATTCCGGAGCTGCACAAACAGGGAATCCGCATCCGGTTCATCGGCCGCCGCCAACAGCTTTCTGAAGAGCTGTTGCGGAAGATGGCGGAATCGGAGACTCTTACCGCGGACAATACGGCCATGACCCTGTTCGTGGCGTTCAACTACGGGGGGCGAGCAGAGATCATCGATGCCGTACGTGCCGCCGGCAGCAAAGCGTCTGAATGCACCGAGGAGTCCTTCAGGCAACATCTGTACGCTCCCGATATGCTCGACCCGGAGCTGTTGATTCGCACCAGCGGCGAACAGCGGCTGAGCAATTTCCTGCTCTGGCAATGCGCCTACTCCGAGTTCTACTTTTCAGACAAGCTCTGGCCCAGCTTCCAGAGTGAGGACCTGATGGCAGCTATCCGTGAATTCAACCGCCGCCAGCGGCGTTTCGGAGCCAGGTAGCCGTGCTGCTCACAAGGGCACTGGTCGGGCTTCTCGGCATCCCGATCGCCATCATCGTCATCTATCTCGGCGGCATCCCGCTGCTGATCTCGCTGATCATCCTCACACTACTGGGACTGCACGAGTTCTACCGCATGACGAGGGCCTACCGTCCCAACCTGCTCGCCGGCTATATCGGAGCCATCCTGATTCTTACCGGCGCCTACACATCGCAACTGGAGGGCGCGCTGAGGGGGGCCATCTATCTTTTTGCGCTCACGTTCCTCTTCCATGCCATCCGCGGACTCAAGCCGGAGATGCTGGGGGAGATGGCCGTCACCTTTTTCGGTTCATTCTATGTGAGTATGGGCTTCGCTCATGTCATCCTGCTGCGCAGCCCCGCTTACGGCATCAGCCTGGCGATAATCGTGCTGCTCGCCACCTGGACCTCGGACACGGTCGCCTATGCCGTCGGCCATTTCTACGGACACAGGCCGATAGCGCCCGTGGCCTCACCCAATAAGACCCTCGAGGGTACTCTGGCCGGATTCGTGGGAACGATCCTGGTGGTGCTGGTCGCCGGCAAGTCCCTGGGATGGATGGAATCCTGGCAGTTCTTCATACTCGGCCTGACCATCGCCATAGCCGCTCCCGCCGGAGACCTCTTCGAGTCTTACCTGAAGCGCTCCTCGCAGGTCAAGGACGCCGGAACCATCATTCCCGGGCACGGCGGCATACTCGACCGCTTCGACTCCCTGCTCTTTGCGGGCGTGGCCGCGTTCTACGTCGTCGGCGCCATGGTAGGTAACGGCTGACGCAGGCCCGATACCAGCTATAATCTAGTACATGCAACGAATACTGATCCTAGGTTCAACCGGCTCCATCGGCACCCAGGCCCTGGATGTAATCTCCGAAGACCCGGACCTGGTAGCTGTGGGGCTGGCGGCCTCAAAGAGCGATTCACTGCTTGCGGAACAGGCGGTCGAACACGGCATCGGCCTTTTGGCGATCAACGATGAATCCGCGTCCACCCGGCTGCGAAGCACGCTGCCGGAGGCCGAAGTGCTTTCAGGACCGGGCAGCATCTCCGCGCTGATCGAAGCCGTCGACTGCGACCTGGTGCTGAACGCGGTCGTGGGCGCTGCCGGCCTGGAGGCGACCATCGCAGCACTGGAAAAAGGCGTGGACCTCGCCCTGGCTAACAAGGAAAGCCTCGTGGTCGGTGGTGAGCTGGTAAACAGGATGGCGGCCGAAAGAGGAATCGAGATACTGCCCGTCGACAGCGAACACAGCGCCATCTTCCAGTGCTTGAGGGGAGCACGGCCACGCGAGCTTGACCGCATCTTCCTTACCGCCTCCGGCGGCCCTTTCCTGGGAATGTCGCCCAGGGAGCTTGCAGGCGTCACCCGGGAGGACGCCCTGGATCATCCCCGCTGGGAAATGGGAAGCAAGATCACCATCGACTCGGCTACGCTGATGAACAAAGGACTCGAGATCATTGAGGCGCATTACCTGTTCAATACCGGTTACGAGAACATTGAGGTGCTTATCCATCCCCAGTCGATCGTCCACTCGCTGGTCAGGTTCAGCGACGGCTCCATACTGGCGCAGCTCGGGCGTCCCAGCATGAAGCTTCCCATCGCTTACGCGCTTAATTATCCCGACCGCAAGCCAGTCTCCGTGCCCGAGCTGGACCTGGCTGCCGAGGAAGATCTCAGCTTCATCCCCCCGGACTATGAGACTTTCCCCTGTCTGGGACTGGCGATGGAGGCTGGACGCAGGGGCGGCGGCGCGCCCGTGGCGCTCAATGCCGCCAATGAGGTCGCTGTCGCGGCCTTCCTGGACGGCAGGCTTGATTTTACCGGAATAGCCGATGTCGTCGAATGGACACTGGATGCCATGGATGCGGATCTGCCGGATACCATCAACGAACTTGCACAGATCAGCGAGGTCGATACGGCGGCGCGCGAACGGGCGGAAAGCCTGGCCGGCTGACGGATGTTTATCCTGATAGCCATACTTGGGATCGGACTGCTGATCTTCGTGCACGAGCTCGGCCATTTCCTGGCGGCCAAATCATTCGGCATGAAGGTCGAGAAATTCTATATCGGCTTCCCGCCGGCCATCGCCAAGCGCAAGCGGGGAGAGACCGAATACGGCGTCGGCTTCATCCCCCTTGGAGGTTACGTCAAGATCACGGGCATGACCAGGGACGAGGATGTCCCGGAAGACGCGGAACCGCGGGCCTATTATTCCAAACCCGTCTGGCAACGCATCGTTGTCGTCTCGGCGGGCGCCGCCATGAACGTCGTGCTGGCATTGCTGTTGTTCTTTATCTTCTACTGGCAGTTCATCCCGGAACTGGTCAGCACCAACGAGGTATCGATGGTACAGGTGGACAGCGGCGCCGCAGCCGCCGGCCTGGAGCCGGGTGACCGCATCCTGGCAATCAATGATATCTCCACCGAGGACCCCGAGGTGCTCAGAGAACAACTACAGTCACGGCCCGATGAGGATGTGACACTTCTCATCGAGCGCGAGGGCGAGAAGATGGTGTTAAGCGCCCATGTGGGCCGCCAGGAGGAGACGGGCAACGGACTGCTGGGGGTCGTCTTCCACGGAAAACAGGTGGGCACTCTCGACGTGCCCGCTTACGAAGCCGTCTACGATGCCGCCAGGGACATTCCCATGATCACGCGCGAGGTTTTTATCGTTCTCAAGGAACTGTTCACGTCGGAGGGCCTGGAACAGATAGCGACGCCCATCGGCATCGTCGCCGTATCGTCGGAGACGATCAAACTCGGATGGGGCATCTACATCCGCGTACTGGGCTTCATCAGCCTGCAGCTGGCTATACTGAACCTGTTGCCGCTGCTGCCGCTGGACGGCGGCCACGTGATGATGAACCTGGTGGAAAAGGCCAAGGGTTCACCGGTGCGCAAGGAGATCTATGAGAAGATATCCGCTGTGGGGCTTATCATCTTCGTCACGCTGTTCATCATCGCCCTGATGAACGATGTGCAACGCCTGATGGGGCCCGGTTTCGGACTGGAGCCCTGAGGTCGCCGGAGCGGATATGGCAAGCATCGTACAGATAAACATAGGCAAGGTGGCCGTGGGCGCCGGCGCGCCGGTGACGGTCCAGTCCATGACCAACAGCGATACGCGTGACGCCGAGGCGACGCTGGCTCAGATACGCAGCCTGGCGACTCATGGTTGCGAGATCGTACGCGTGGCGGTGCCCGATGAGGCGGCCGTCGCCGCCCTGCGGGAGGTTGCCGCCGAGTCGCCCCTGCCCGTGGTCGCCGACATCCATTTCAAGGCGCAGCTGGCGCTGGACGCCATCGGTGCGGGAGCGGCGGCCCTGCGCATCAACCCGGGCAACATCGGCAGTGAAGCCAGGATGCGCGAGATAGTGGAAACAGCCGGACTCACCGGCGTGCCCATCCGCATCGGCGTCAATGCCGGTTCCCTGCCTAAGAAGATGCGCGGCCTGGCGGAGAAGGAGCCGGCACGGGCGCTGGCGGAGACCGTGCTCGAATACGTGGAGCTCTTTGAGAGTTGGGGCCATCGCAACTTCAAGGTCTCCGCCAAGTCCTCGTCGGTACGCGAGACCATCGATGCCAACCTGGCTCTGGCCGGCGCCATGGATTATCCGATCCACCTGGGAGTGACGGAGGCCGGCACGGTCAGGTCCGGCAGCGTCAAGAGCGCCGTGGGCATCGGCGCCCTGCTGGCGCAGGGAGTGGGGGATACCATCCGTGTCTCCCTGGCTGGCGACCCGGTAGAGGAGGTGCGTGTCGGCTTCGAGATACTGCAATCCCTGGGCCTGAGGAAGAAGGGGCCCAACCTGGTGGCCTGCCCCACCTGCGGACGCACGGAGATAGACATAGAGGCACTGGCGCTGGAGGTGGAACGGCGCCTGGAAGGGCGGGAGGCGAGCATCGAGGTGGCCGTCATGGGCTGCGTGGTCAACGGTCCCGGCGAGGCGAGGCGCGCCGACTTCGGCATCGCCGGCGGCAAGGGCGAAGGGTTGATCTTCGCCCACGGCAAGCCGCTGCGCAAGGTGCCCGCCGAGCGGCTGGTGGACGCCCTGTTCGAGGAGATAGACCGGAACCGCTGATCGGCGTTTTCGGCGCGCATGGGAACAACCCGATATGGTAGGCTATTGCCGTTCCCGCTCAACCTGATTGGAGCCTGATAAGATGCGTGCTTCCAGATTATTCTTTCCCACACTCAAGGAAGACCCGGCAGAAGCTGAAGCCATAAGCCACAAGCTTTCGGTGCGTGCCGGGCTGGTGCGGCAGCTGGCCGCAGGCCTGTATATTTATCTGCCCCTCGGCCTGCGCGTCATCGACAAGGTGAACAGCATCATCCGCCAGGAGATGAACGCCATCGGCGCCCAGGAGCTTTCCATGCCTGTACTGCAGCCGGCGGAGATATGGAAACAGACCGGACGCTATGAAGAAATCGGCGCCGAGATGTTCCGCCTGCGCGACCGTGGCGAGCGCGAGATGGTGCTGGGCATGACTCACGAGGAGATAATCACCTGGCTTGCCGCCGGTGAGCTGCGCTCCTACCGCGATCTGCCCCAGGTCTGGTATCAGATACAGACCAAGCTGCGCGACGAGGCCCGCCCCAAGAGCGGCATGCTGCGCACGCGCGAGTTCCTGATGAAGGACTCCTACAGCTTCGATGTCGATGAGGAGGCGCTGGAGCAGAGCTACCAGCTGCATATCCAGGCCTATGACCGCATCTTCGAGCGCTGCGGCATCGAGTTCTACCGGGTGGAAAGCGATCCCGGAATGATGGGCGGCGCCATGGCCCATGAATACATGGCTCCCAGCCCCGCCGGCGAGGACGAGGTGGCTATCTGCACGGCATGCGGCTACGCTGCCAATTTGGAACTCGCTCATTCCGTGCCCGATCATCCGGAGTATCCGGAACCCGTCATGAATGAAGTCGCCACTCCCGAGGTCCGTACTATCGATGAAGTCAGCAGCTTCCTAGATATTAGTCCGGCGTTGCTGATCAAGTCCCTGCTGGTGATGGCCGGCGAGGAACCGGTGCTGGTGATGCTGCGCGGCGACCAGGAGCTGCAGGAGACCAAGCTGGCCCATAAGCTGGGTGAGTTCCGGCAGGCGCACCCGGAGGAGATACAAAAGCACACCGGCGCCAATGCGGGTTTTATCGGCCCCCTTGAACTGGACATCAGGAAGATAGCCGACCAGTCGCTGCGGGAGGGCGTCTTCGTCGTCGGCGCCAACCGTGACGGCTACCACGTAAGGGGTGTGAAGGCCGGCGTCGATTTCCAGGCGGAATACCACGACATCCGCCGTGTGAAGGCTGGAGAGAAGTGCGCCCACTGCAACGTGGACCTCAAGGTGGAGCGGGTCATCGAGGTGGGCAACATCTTCAAGCTGGGAACCAAGTACAGCGAGCCCCTGGGGGCGACTTATCTTGATGTAAACGGCAAGGAGCGCCCCATCGTCATGGGCAGTTACGGCATCGGCCCGGCGCGCATCGCCGCCGCCGCCATCGAGCAGGGGGCTGACGACAAGGGCATCGTCTGGCCCGCAAGCATCGCGCCCTTCTCCGTGCACCTGGTACTGGTTCAGCCAAAGGACAGCGGCCAGACGGCCATCGCCGAGAAGCTGTTCTCCGACCTGCGCTCAGCGGGAATCGAGGTGCTGCTGGATGACCGTGACATCGGCCCCGGCGCCAAGTTCGCTGACGCTGAATTGCTTGGTTGTCCCGTCCGTGCGACCGTAGGCAAGCGAACCGTCGCCGACGGCGAAGCCGAAATACAGTTACGCAAAGGAGGAGAGGAGCACAAGTTCGAGATCGGAACGGCAACAGCACAGATTTCCAGCCTGCTGGAGCAAATATAGGCAGTTCTTGGTCTAGGGGGATTCCCGGAAAGATGTCAGATAATGATATTTTACGTTGAAATTCAACAATCTTGTGCTATCCTATTATTCAAGTTTAGTAGTAAGTAAGGTTTATAACTACTATTTGGGCAAAGGGTGCTTTACTGAACGGGGAGGCTGTTCCAGGCGGAACAGCCTTTTTCATGTCCGAAGGCGCCAATATTGCGGAAGGAGGGCTCTTTTGGAAAGAGCGCAAGGAAACAGGTTTTTCGTCCGGTTGGTAGCTGGGGCAGGTCTGGGTGTGGCGATGCTTTTGGCATTCGCTGTCTTTTCGTACGCAGCTGGTGCAGGTGACGGCGCTGTCTATAATCAGTACTGCGCCGGATGCCATGGCAATGAAGGCCAGGGTACCGCTTATGGTCCCGGTATCGCCGGCGAGGACGCGGACGAGGTCTATAAAGTAACACGTAAGGGTGACGATGAGATGCCTGCGTTCGATTCCTCCATCATCAGCGATGAAGTGCTTGAAGACCTGGCTTCGTACATTGGTGATCTTTCTGGAAACGATAACAATGACGACCATGGCAGTGATGATAAATCACACGAAAACGGCGACGAGGAAGACAACCACGAAGGTGGCGCCGCAGACGATCAGTACGGCCAGAACGGTGACGACGAAGGCGACGAGAACGACGGCCATACCGGTGGCGGCGACGCCTCCCGGGGCCAGTACGGCGACGAGGAAGACAACCACGGAGGTGGCGCCGCAGACGATCAGTACGGCCAGAACGGTGACGACGAAGGCGACGAGAACGACGGCCATACCGGTGGCGGCGACGCCTCCCGGGGCCAGTACGGCGACGAGGAAGACGGCGATGACGCCTCCCAGGGCCAGTATTCCCCTGACCCCAAGCCCGGATTGTCACTGGATGCTCGAAAGAGCAACTGGAAAAACCTGTCAGCCTATCGGGAGGGCGTGCTGACCGTGGTTTACGAGATCGAGAATCATTCCGGCAGCGATGCCAACATGATCAAGATCATCGGCCTCTCCGGCACAACCAGCGGCGTCGAGCTCGAAACCGCATTGCCGCTCCAAGTGGGCGACATCGCCATCGGGGAACATGACACGTTCAAACTTGAATACAGGGTACCCATGGGCACCCATAACTATAAATCGCTGCTTCACGCCACAGCGATGACCGACGACGGCAATACGCACCACTACCCGGTGGAAATATCCGAATCAGACTGAAAGTTCTATATAAGTAGCGGCCCTCCGGGGCCGCTACTTTTTCAGTTTCAAAGCCACCGCCAGCGCGTGCGCTTCCACCGAATCATCGAGACTTTCCAGCTCGACAGGTTCGCCGTGATGATGCTCCAGAGCCTTTCTCAGGAGATAATCAGCAAAAGCCGTGTTCTTCGGCAGAAGCGGACCGTGCATATAGGTGCCGATCGCATTGCGGTAGACAATACCCTCGCCGCCATCCTCGGAATTGTTACCGTAGCCGGTGACAACACGGCCCAGGGGCTCCTGCCCGTGGTCGAGGTAGGTGCGGCCAGCATGATTCTCGAAACCGGCAAGAGACAACCGGCCTCCATCAAGTAGTGATTCAATCACCACGTTGCCGATCAGGCGCTTGCTACCGGCAATGGTGCGCGCGCGAAAGAGGCCGATGCCCTCGATTGTGTTGCCGTCGGCCGCCCGGTAGTAATCCCCCAGCAGCTGGTAGCCACCGCAGATGGAAAGCAGGACCGCATCACCCTCAACCGCATCCTTCAAGCCACTGCTCTTGAGGGACAGGTCGCTGCATACCAGATTCTGCTCCCGGTCCTGGCCGCCGCTGATGTAAAAAAGATCGTAAGCGTCCCAGTCCGGTTCCTCCCCAAGCGTGAACTCATGGATGCTGACGTCGATATGCCTCCAGATACATCTCTGCCTGAGGGCGGTGATGTTGCCGCGGTCGGCATAAATATTGAGCAGATTGGGATAGAGATGGGCGATTCTTACTTCCATACCAGGTCCTCCAGCTGCCGGTCTATCCTGAAATGCTGGCTGATCTCATGCCTGAGGGCCAGCATCGCCGTATAGGTCGGCAGAACATACAGCTTCTCGTCACTGCCGATCATCTCCAGCGCCGCCTTCAGGGCCTGTCCGAGATCCGGCTGGACCTCAAGGACTTCATGAGAGACACCGGCGTATTTGAGCCTCATGGCCATCTCCCAGGCGCGTGTGCCGCTAGCCACGACATGGGCCGCTGCCGGCGTCAACTGCTCCAGGTCCGCATCCCATATCCAGGAGATGTCGCGCCCATCGGCGATGCGGTCGTTGAGCGCCAGCATCAGTGTCTTCTTCCCGGGCTCCATCGCCAGAGTCCTGATGACCTCATTGAAACCGGCAGGATTCTTTACCAGCAGCAGCATCACGCGCTGGCCGTCGATCGAGATCTCTTCAACACGTCCAAAGGCCGCTGAGAACTCCGCAAGGCCCGCGACGATGGACTTGAGCCTGATGTCCAGGGCGAAACATGCAGCGGCCGCAGCCAGCGCATTATAAAGGTTGTAGAGGCCCGGCAACGATATTTCCACGGGGATTTCTCCCGCAGGAGTTACCAGCCGGAAGCGGGAACCATGCATGCCTTGCAGTTCGACCTCGTCGGCATAGACGGTGGGGGAGGGACGGCTATTGCCGCATCGGGAACAGTGATATCTGCCCATGTGCCCCATGTAAATGGCATCGTAATCGAAAGGATGGCCACAGACCGTGCAGTACTTGGAATCGGACGCATGCTGCATGATCCCCGAACCGGCGGCGGTATCCTCGATGCCGAAATAGAGCGTCTTTTCCGGGCGTACGCCAGCCATCGCAGCCACCAGCGGATCATCCGCATTCAGCACCTTGGTTGTCGATGACGACATGGACCGGAGCGCCGCGCGCCAGAGGCCGGCGATATGCTCAAGCTCGCCATAGCGATCCAGCTGGTCCCGGAACAGGTTCATCAGCAGCGCAACCCTGGGCGCCACCTGGCAGGCGACTTCCGGAAAAGCGGCCTCGTCGACCTCGAAAAGCCCCACATCGGCACACGGTCGCCCAGTCATGGAGGATTCCTTGAGCAGTGCAGAAGCCACGCCTGCCGCCAGATTTGCACCCTCCCGGTTCCGCGTAACAGAAAGTCGTTCCTTTGTCAGTATGGAGGCGATCATGGCGCAGGTCGTGGTCTTGCCGTTTGTGGCCGACACCACTATCGATCCTTTATTGAAACCTGAAGCCGAGCGCCCGATTATCCCCTTGTCCAGCGCCAGAACGGCCCTCCCGGGCAGATTGGTGCCTCCGTGTCCAGCACGTGCGCTGACGGCGCCTATGGCTCGCGAAGCGGCGACCTTTGCGACCATCAGCGGCGTCGAACCTTGAATTTTATCCATTAAGTCCATAATATCTATCGGGTTTGCGCTGTTCGGCCTAGTATACAACAGCAAGGTAAGGTGCCCAGGCTCCCCCAATGATGCACGATAATATATGTTATGTAACCTTGTTATCGTGCGCGTCTTTTCAGGCCCTTCCCCCATTACATCCATCCGGTTTTTTTACTAAACTCCCGGCCAACCCTGTCGATAACACGGACGTAAGGCTTTTAGGGCGGTCTCACAAAAAATGACCATCAATTCATTCAGATATCTGGCGATTCCCGCGTTACTGGCTCTCTGCCTGTGCCTGCTCGCTGCTACAGCGGCCTACGGCGACGGTGAACCGGATCCTGGGGTCATCGCAGTCAGGATCGCTGATGAGCAGGTCAGGCTTGACGACGTTCGTTCCCAGATGGCGGTGCTGGACCTCCAGATAGCCGCCCAGGAACAATACGTGGAACAGAGCCGTGAGCAGCTCGCCGAAGCTCGCATGTTGCTCCAGGACGCCGAGGACCGATATAACGCCACCCTGAGACTTTACGAGCAGCGCATCACGTCCATGTACAAGATGGGCGAAGGCCAGTTCTACGGCGTTCTCCTTTCCAGTGACAGCATCAGTGATGCGGCAACGCGCCTCTCCTATCTTTCGCAGATATCGGAGAATGACATGAAGCTGGTCGAGCGGGTCAGATTCGAGGAAGCGCAGGTACGCAGCCTGCACAGCCGCATCGATGAGATCAAGCAGGGAACAGCAGGCGAGCTTGAACAATTAAAGCTCGAGCGCCTGGAGCTCGAGGGGCAGGCCGGCGCCAGCGAGCAGGTCATCAACGAACAGATGGCCGACATGGCCGAGGCCGAGGCGCGCGAGATGGAAAAGCTGGCCGCTTCCGTCACCAGTGAGCCCGGCGTCAGCATCTACGACAACCTGATGAGCCCATCAGTGCTCATCGGTAACGTCCAGCCGCCTGATGACATCGAGCCCTCTGGAATCGTCTTTACCGGTGTCGCAAGCTGGTACGGGCCGGGATTCCACGGTAACAACACGGCAAACGGCGAGGTCTATGACATGTTCGCCTATACAGCCGCCCACAAGACACTGCCTTTCGGTACCTGGCTGAAGGTGACCTACAACGGACGTTCCGTGTTCGTACGCGTCAATGACCGGGGGCCCTATATCGGCGGCCGCTTCCTGGACCTGTCGGCGGCGGCTTCCAGGGCCATCGGCATGACCGGTGTCGGCCTGGTCACCGCTGAGATTTACCGCTAGTTACAGGAATTCTCCACCGGGTTGGACTGCGAAGCCGGCTTTACTCCGAACTGAAGTTGATCAGGCTGAGGATATCGTAGCCTTCGAGCTTGCTGCGCCCCTCCAGGAAGTCCAGTTCGACGACGAAGGTCACGCCTACCACCTCTCCTCCCAGCTTCTCCACCAGGTCACACTTGGCGCGCGCCGTGCCACCGGTGGCCAGCAGGTCATCGTGCACCATCACCCGCGTTCCGGGCTTGATGGCGTCTTCGTGTATCTCCAGGGTATCCGTCCCGTATTCAAGCTCGTATTCAGCGCCCACGGTATTGTAGGGAAGCTTGCCCGGCTTGCGTGCCGGGATGAATCCGGCTCCCAGCGTGTAGGCGAGCGTCGCCCCGAGGATGAAACCACGCGCCTCCGCTCCCAATATCAGGTCCACCTTCCTGCCGACGCCGAACTCGGCGAGCTGGTCGACCGCGAAGCGCAGCGCCTCGGCATCCGCCAGCAACGGCGTGATGTCCTTGAAGACGATTCCCTCCTTGGGAAAGTCGGGGATGTCGCGAATGTAAGACGCAAGCTCCATGTCCTCACTCCTTTCGGTTATCACGTGTTCAGCCTCCTTGGTTCAGCTGGATGTATAATTCCTGAGCTCCTTGATCAGGAGCAGGTGCTTCAGGTGGGATGAAACGGTCGCCAGGTTCTCCAGCGCCTCCACCCCCTCTTTCCTCGTCTGCGGATTCCTCGATCGCAGTGTCGGCGACAGGATCTGCAGCAGCAGGGCCGACTCCCGATCCACCGAACTCTTGAGAGTCTTGAGGTTCCGGGCGGCTATGCCGTACTCAGCCAGGTCGGAGGCGGCCGCCATTACCTCCACGTCCGTCTGGTCGTAGTGACGCGTCCCCCCCGTCGAGCTGCCCTTGATCAGGCCATATTCCTCGAGCTCGCGAACCAGTTTTTCCTCGGCCCCGGAGGTCTCAAGGGCCTCCTCCAGCGTATAATCCTTGGTTTCGTTGCCTTTGCCGCCGTCCTTGAGGCTTACCTTCTTGAAACGCCTTGTGCCTGCGGGCCTCACGGCGACGACACCCTTGCGCGATAGTTCCTGCCTGATCACCTTGAGCGGCAGGAATTCATCCCGCTGGAGCGTGAGGATGGTGCGGAGACGCTCGATATCCGCCTTGGAGAACTTGCGATAACCGCCGGCGCTGCGTTTCGGTGAGATCAGTTTCTCGTCTTCGAGATAACGTATCTTGCTGATGCTGATGTCAGGAAACTCTTCTTTCAGCAGTTCAACGACGTCGCCGATGGTCATCGTCTTCCTGGAACGACCCGCTTCTTCCGGCTGGTTCATTTATCGATGAAGGTTAGCTTGTATTTTCCAATCTGCAGCTGGTCACCGTCATATAACTTCTGCGTCTCCACCCGCGCCCGGTTGATGTACGTGCCGTTGAGGCTTCCCTGGTCCTTGATGTAATAGCCGTCGGGCTTCCTGATCAGTACAGCGTGGTTTCTTGATACCGTGATGTCATCCAGGAAGATGTCGCTCCCGGGACTGCGGCCGATGGTTACTTCCTCGCCTTCGGGCGTGAAGGTTTCGCCCTCTATCCCTCCCCCACTCCGGACCACGAGCGAAACGCCCTCATTGACAACCTCGCTGATGCTTGACAAATCATGCTCAGCGTCATCCGCGTCCAGCTTGTACCTGATGGTAGTCTGGCCCGCGTCCTCTTCCTCAGGCAGCAGGGCGCCGCACTTGATGCAGTATTTGCCCTCTTCCGTATTCTGGTGCCCACACTCTAGACAGTAAACGTTAGTCACTGCCGGCTGCACCTCCGTCATCCTTGAGGGCTTTCTGCATCTCCTCGTCCACAGCCTTGACTACCTCGGGGCGCTCCAGTACTTCCTTGCGCCAGTCGCTGCTGGTATTGTTCCTAACATACGGTTCATTCATGGCCTCTTCGAGACTCTTGCCGTTATGGATCTCCTGGACTATGAAGCGGATCATCCGCTCCTCGACTACGTCCACACCCATGTCTTCAAACAGGCGTTGAATCGAACGGACCATCTTGGCGATACGCTCTGGCAATTCTGGCTCCTCCCCTTTGACTTTTTTGCTGCGCGCCTGTCGCGCCTGCTACTTGCTTTCCGGGTTCCCGCCTATGGGGAACGGTTCCCTTCTTGACAGGATCTCGCTGAGTTTGGTGACATCGGCGTCCGAGATAAGCGATTCACCGGAGTCTCTTTTTTTCGATAGCCGCTGCACGAGTTCGGCCCTGAGGATATCGATCTTGCCGTGCAGGATGCGCCGCTGGAAACTGAGCTCCTGCTCCCTGGAACAGAGCTCGCTGATCATCGATTTGAGCTCCTTGTCTGAGAGGCTGGATAATTCAGGTAGATTCTCCACTTTTTACCTCCACTTCCAGTATTTGCGTCATTATATTCCCTGCCTATCCAAGGTTCAACTTTAGCCTTAGCTGCACTGGCGTTGTCCGGGTCAGCTGCCGATAAGCAATAAAGAGGGACAGTCGGCGTAATACCCTATCGGCCTTTTTCAATAAATACCTACCCACTTTTGCCATGAGCCAAAATCAAACAGTGAACGAATATCAGTTCAAGATCGCCAGCAGGATTCTCGAACGGCTCCGTGAAGCCATCAAACCGGACTACCTGGGGCTCGTCTCCACCGATGGCCACTCGATAACAGCCCTGTCCACCCCCGGGTTCACCGATACGGATGCGGTAGCCTCCCTGGCCGCAAGTTCCTATGCGGCGACGAGACAGCTGGCGAGGCTGGTCAGCGACAGTGATTTAACGATGATGTTCAACGAGGGAGACGAACTGAACGTCCACATTGCGCAGGTGACCGACAAGATGCTGCTGGTGGTCTGTTTCCAGCACCTTGCCGACATGGGCAGGGTGAGGCTTCTGACCAACCGGGCGCTGGGTGCGCTGGTGGACGCGATGTCAAGATATGAAGTGTCCTCGGGCAACCGCTCCAACGGCGCCTTTGCCGAGTCGGCTGACGAGGCGGTGGAAATGCTGATAGCGGAAGACGAGGAGGTGTCCGATGGCCCTGATTAACGTCGCCGCCGGCGAGATCAATTACAAGATCGTCTATTACGGCTGCGGTCTCGGAGGCAAGACAACCAGTATTCAGTACGTGTATAAAAAGGTCAACCCCGGTATCAAGGGCAAGCTCGTATCCATCGCAACCGAGGAGGAGCGGACCCTCTACTTCGACTTCCTGCCGCTGACCCTGGGCAAGGTCAGGGGCCTGAAGACCAGGTTTCACCTTTATACGGTTCCGGGACAGGCCCAGTACAACGCCAGCCGCAAACTCGTCATCCAGGGCGTGGATGGCATTGTTTTCGTCGCGGACTCGCAGCTCAACAGGCTGGACGATAACGTGGAAAGCTACCTCAACATGTGGGAGAACCTGGAAGACCAGGGCGACAGCCCCCTGAACCTGGGGCTTGTGCTTCAGTACAACAAGCGCGATCTGACTGATATCTTCCCCACATCGGACCTGGATGAACTGCTGAACCAGACCAACGCACCCGCCTTCGAGACCTGCGCCCTCACCGGCGAAGGCGTATTCGAGGCCCTGAGGAACGTCAGCAAACAGGTGATCGCTAACACAGAGAAGGAATAGCGCCCCGCGTCTCCCCCGACAGGATGGCCTCGATCAGATCCTCCGCCCCACAGATCTGATCTGCTTCGGTCCAGCAGCGCATCAACTGGTCTGCACTGTGGCTGTCGCTGCCGCCGACCTCCGCCAGACCGTAATGCCTGGCTATCTTCATGGCCCGCCCGGAAGCGGCGGCGTCAGGCCAGTTGCCGTTATAGATTTCGATGGCATCCACTGCTTCTGCGACGTCACGCACATGCGCATCATCAATCTCCAATCCACCGGGAATGCCGGCAAAGGGGTGCGCCCAGACCACGGCCGTTTGTTGCGGCCGCCTGTTGCGGGAGGGCAATTCCTGTGCCGGCGCCAGGCCATCAAGAAACTCCAGGTCCGTCGCGAAGAGCAGGAAATCGCCGCGCGGCGCCGATATCTCGACACCAGCAATCATCGTGAGCTCCCGGGGGGCATCGCGGGTAATGCTGTCGAAATCTTTCATGTCACCGTGATTCGTCAGGCAGGCGCAAGCAAGACCCAGTTCGCCCAGGGCCTTCAGGTACGACCGCGTATCCATTGACGAACAGCGGCTTCCCGGCGCGGTATGCACATGGATATCCAGCTTCACGGCCGCCACGTTTTCCTGTGCCCTATTCCTGGCTGTCCTGGGTGGCGATGATCTCGTCCAGCAACGCCGAATAGCGTTCAAGCAGCGACTCGGAGTCCTCTTCCGTCTTTCCTTCAGCATAGATCTCGAACATGGGCTCGTCGGGGGAGGGCAGCACCTGGGCCCAGCCGTTCTCGTGGAAGACCTTGATGCCATCCAGGCGGCTGACGTCCTCATCCTCGCCGACACTCTCGGAGATGGCGCGCATGGCGGCCCCCTTGAGGGACCAGGGGCAGCTCTTCGTCTTGTGGATCAACGTGGTATCCGGTATTTCTGCAACCAGCTCCGACAGCGATTTGCCCGACAGCGCCAGCAGCTCCAGTACCTTTCCCATGCTCATCAGGGCGTCATGCGCCGGCAGGAAAGCGGGGAAGATATAGTCGCCGCCGCCGGAACCGGCGAAGATGACTCCCGGCTCCATGGCTGCCTCGGTGATCGCCGCCTGCGAAACCTTTGTGCGTGTGATCTCGCAGCCCGTGCCCTCCACCAGTTCCTCTGCAAGGCTCGACACGGTGAGCGGTATGGCTATCTTGCCCTCACCCTCGGAGCGCGCCATCAGCTTGATCAGCATGAAAAGTGCCTTCTCGGGCTTGATATGTGCTCCGTTCTCGTCAACAAGGAACAGCTTCTCGGCGGCGTTATCAATATTGATGCCCAGGTCGGCGCCGGCCGATTCCACCAGTTTCTGCATGCGCGACGATTCAGCACCGAACCTGGGCGCGGCGATCGACGTCTTGTCCTCGTCAAGAAAACTGTTCAGGGCGATAATCTCAGCCCCCAGCTTCGAAAGCATGCGGTTGGCTATCAGCGAAGCGCTGCTATAACTGTAATCGAGGACGAAGCGGAAATTGCGGGCACGGATCTTTTCCACGTCCCAGTGTTCCAGCAATCCCTGGATGTAGGCTTCGACGGAGCGGGCCGGGTAGAAAATCTGCCCGATCTCGTTATAGAAAGCTCGCCTGTAATCATGGCGGTTGTAATATTTTTCAATGTCACGTTCCGTGGCATCGGAGATGGCGTTTCCGGGAGGTTCGAAGAACAGTATCTGCATCACTTCGGGATGCCAGGCGGAGACGCGCACGTGGATGCCGCCGACGGCGTTGCCGCTGAGAAGTTCGAAGCGGTTCACGGAAGAAGGTGCGACGCGGATGTCGCGCACATTGACGCCGGTGGAGTTGAGGCCGGTCATTATCGCTCGCTTGATCATCCGCGAGGCCGGATGTTCATCGCGGCTGCAACAGACCTGGTCACCCTTGTCGAGCGTCGTCCCATAGGCCATGGCCAGCTTCAGAGCCAGATCCGAAGTGATATCCACATTAACCAGGCCGGAGACACCGTCCTTGCCGAAGAGCATGCTGAGCGCGCGCCATTCCCAGATGATGCTTGAGAAGACGTGGGCTCCCGCCTCGATCACCTTAAAGGGATAGACCTTGACGTTGTTGGAGATCATGCTGTGCTCGCCGATGCTGCACTCGTCGCCCAGGGCGGCGTTGGGGGAGATGGTGGCGCTGGCCTTGATATCGCAGTTCTTGCCGACGATGCAGCCGCTCACCTTGGCCCCGGAACCGATGTAAGTGTTGGAATCGACGACGCAATGGTCCGTCTCGGCGTTCTCCTTGACCACGACGTTGTTGCCCAGGATGGAGTAGGGCTGAATCTTGGCACCCTCGTCTATCTTGGCGTAGTTGCCGATGAGCGCCGGGCCGCGGACGTTGTCGATGCTGTCCAGGTTGGTCTTCTCGCCGATGAAGATATTCTCCTTGAGCCGGATACCGGGGATGTTCACCTTGACCTTGCCCTCGAGGGCGTCGTGGTTGGCGCGCAGGAACTGGTTGGTGTTACCGATGTCCTGCCAGTAGCCGTCACAGGGATAGCCGTACATGGGTTTGCCCTGCTCCAGTATGTCAGGGAACAGCTGCTGGCTGAAATCGTACTTGGTGTCGGCGGGTATATGCTCGAATACCTCCGGTTCCAGCACGTATATGCCCGTATTGACATAATCGCTGAATACCTGCCCCCAGCTGGGCTTTTCCAGAAAGCGCTGGATATGGTTGTCGTCGTCGATGATGACCACTCCGAACTCCAGTGGGTTCTCCACGCTCATCAGGGCGATGGTTATCATCGACCCCTTGCTCTTGTGAAAATCGACGATCTCGGTGATGTTAAAGTCGGTAAGGGCGTCGCCGCTGATGACCACGAAGGTCTCGTCCAGGTATTCGGCGGCGTTGCGTACGCTGCCGGCCGTTCCCAGGGGAGTCTCTTCCACCGAATAGGTAAGGTTCACCCCCAGGGCGGAGCCGTCCCCGAAATAGCCGCGGATGTTCTGTGGCAGAAAAGCGACGGTGGCCACGATATCTTTAATGCCGTGCCCGGCCAGAAGCTCGATGATATGTTCCATGCAGGGTTTGTTCACTATGGGGACCATGGGTTTGGGCTGGTTGCTGGTAAGCGGCCTCAACCTGGTCCCCTCCCCCCCTGCCATCACTACTGCCTTCATCTGTCCCCTTTCCTGGTAAAGGTCTCAGTTCCTGTCGTAGAAATCCGTACCGGTGGGCAGTCCACCGCACGGCCCGTCCGCTCTGCAAGCTGAGGCAGTACGCGCGCCCGTCTTCCTATCCACCGGGCCGGATGCGCTCCGCTCTCAACCGGGATACTCCCTCCATCACATACAAGGCCCCGGAGAGCAGGGAGCCGGTCACTCCCACCCAGAACAACCACAGACCGATATCATAACCCCCAGGCGCAAACCCCGCCATCACCGCCACGATCGCAGCAAGCAGTATGGCGGTATAGGATTTACCCAGCCGCGATACGCGGACCACGACCCCCCGTCGCTCAAGCAACTTATACCCGAAAAGCAGAACAATATCCCGCGAAACCACCAGCGCGACGCCGGCAACGGGCAAAAGGCCCTTGATGGTGAGAGCGATCACCGCTGCCCCGATCAGAATCCTGTCCGCCAGTGGGTCGAGGATCTTCCCGGTCTCACTGACACTGCCGGTCCTTCGAGCCAGCTGTCCATCCAGGAAATCAGTAAGCGATGCCAGAAGGAAGATCACGGTGGCTGCAAAGCTGGAGCCGTCCCCGGAAAGACAGACCAGGATGAAGACCACCGGCGCCGCGACTATCCTTATGGCGGAAAGAGCGTTTGCCGCAGTGAACAGGTTGCCTCCGTTGTCTCTGCTTGGACAGACCGGAGATAAGATATCACAGGAACAGCGTACAGGACACCGTTTACGGGCGCCGGCGGGTGGAGTCCGCCGGAGAGACGTCCGGGCCCTGGCGCCATGCTTCATGCTCCGCAGTCAGCCAAGCGACCCGCCCTATCACATCTTCCGCATCTTCCATGTCACCTCCGGTGCTGTAAACACAGATAATGAAAGGAGCGCCCGCCCCCCAAACGATACCAACGTCGGATACCGACCCGTCCCGAGTACCGATCTTGTGAGCGACCCTCGTCTCCTGGGCCAGATAACGCGGCAGACGGTCTTCGTCCGTCGTGCCCGTCATCAACGACAGCATCTCCTGCGTGCGCTCTTCCCCGGCGACCCTGCCACCCTCGAGTCCGAAAAGCAGCATGGCCATTTCTCGTGGCGTAAACCGGTTGTAGTAGATACTGTATCCTTCGGCCCCCAGGTTGCGTGCGTAGCTTTCCACCGCGCTATAACCAAGTCGTCTCAGCAGCATGTTCTTGGCGACATTGTCGCTCTCCTTCATCATCTTCGCGGCCAGTTCAGCGATGGTCCATGACGAACCTGGGCCCGATTCCTGGATGCTGCCGCTGCCGCCCTCGTAATCGGACCAGGTGAATGTCATCACTTCGCTTTCCGAAACCCTCCCGGTCTCGATCTCGCTGTAGAGCAGCATGAGAATGGGAACCTTGATGGTGCTGGCGCCTTCGAACCTTATATCCTCATTGATGCCGAACCCCTCTCCCGTGTCCGTCTCCAGGACGTATACACCGTAGAGACCGCCGGATCCGCTGAGGAGACGGTCCAGGCGAAGCATGAGGCTCTCGCGGTCGAACCCCTGTGAGCGGGCGATATCCACTGCCTGCCCGCTGAATCCGACGGGAAGTTCCAGGCCCGCCTCCCGCGATACCCATGCTTCACATCCGCTCGCCGGGAGGAGGATCAACAGGATCGCTATCGTGATGAAAGCTCTATTGGCGGGCATACACCGCCATTTTATCAGGTCACTGCTCCAGTCTGCCGTTATCCCTGGACCAGGCGATGATGCCGCCGGAGAGGTTGTAAACATTTTCCAAGCCCTGCTCGCGCAGGAAGCGGCATGCCGCCTGGGAACGGTTACCGCTGCGACAACTGATGATTATGGGCCGCGAGCCCTGGTTCCGGAGCGCCTCGATGCTGGAGCCGATCCTCCTCAAGGGGATATGTACGGAATCGGGTATGCGCACGTAGGCGTACTCATGTGGTTCCCTCACGTCCAGGATAACCGCCTGCTCCTGTTCGACCATTCTCTGGGCCTGCCGCGAATCGAGATGACGGCAATCGTCCTGCCGCGAAAAAGCGTGACCTTGTCTGAACTTCATCTTTCCTCCGTCTTTCCGGTCTTTTCATTCCAACCCTTTGCCCGCGGTGGCAGGCTGACGGCACTTTTGACGCGGGGACGGTGGAAAAGATTCAAATGGGCTCCTGCTGACCCGAAACGATGGGTCTCATCCTGACCCGATCATAGTGAACTGAATATCAGCGCTATAGACATCACCACGAACAGGGCCGCCACGAAGTACTCCAGGATGGATACCCTCAGCCGGGCGGCGATATACGGTGCTACCTGACCGCCGGAACGGTCATGGCGATGATGTTCCAGGGAGTTGCCGTCCCCTCGATGCTGGAGCCGGCCAGATGCACCGATGAGGCTACGATGGCCGTCATCGCCACCACCATGTGGCTGGTGCCGATGGCTACGCGGATGGGTATCTCGGTGATGAGCATGCTCACGATGCCCAGCTCGCCGATGCCGAAACCGGCTACGCCCTGGAAGAAGCCTCCGGCGCTATAGCCGAAAAAGCGGGTGCGATAGCCACAGCAGCAATAATAGTATTTGTTACCCCCGCGGTCCGTGAACTCCACGTTCGTCGTGTGATGGGGATGATGTTGATCGATAAAACGGTTCTGGATGCTTTCTATCTTGGCTTTCACCCTCTCCCGGCTGAGCATCAGGTAGACCGCCCCCAACAGGGCCAAAGCCACCATAATACGGAATACGTGTACAGGCACTACAAATGAGAGCAGAGCGCCGGACACTACGAAAGGCACCGCACCCAGAACCGCATACATTCCTATCTTCCTGTCGACCAGTCCGAAGCGGATGAACGCCAGCGCCGAGCTGGATAGTCCGAAGGACTCGGTTATCAGGCCCAGCTTGACGGTCTGTTCCGGCGACAACTCATCGGCGAAGATGGGAAACACCAGTACGAAGAACGGTACGAAAAGGGCGGCGCCGCTGATACCTACAGTGTTGACTACCGTAGCGATGACCAGTGCCGTGGGAAACATCCACCAGTACTTCAGCCAATAAGCGGAATCGTTGCCGGCGGAATATACCAATGCGACCAGAAACAAGGGTATGACCGACAGCACCAGTATCTGTTCGCGTTCGATGATTTTGTTTCCCAGGCTCAAAGGCTGATCCCGTCTGGGTCTGTTTGTGTTTCCCGGCCTCTTTCATACCCGTTTTGCGTTATCTTTCCACACAGACCGACCGCCTCCTCCCAAAAAACACCAGGAATCACGACTGTATGTCAATTTCTCCGGTATCCTCCGGCTTCAGCGGCTCCACGAGGGTCCACGATATTGTTCGATGCATCTTTTTTTCAAAATGATTATCCGGAAGATACTCATCATTTGAACCAGTGATCATGATCAGTTCGTGTCATTCCTTTCTGTCGGACATCGGATATTCGATGAAGCCCCTTTTCATATGCAGTATCGGGTTGCGCCCCGATTGCCATCCCCGTCGGCCGGCAGTGCAGTGTGACGGTTCCGCCGCCGGCTAAAAGAGGAGCGGCAACGCGAAGTTGTACCCGGAGGGCGGCGCGCCCCTGGGCGCGCCGCCCCATTTAATGAGTAATATCCAAACGTATGGTGTAAATGCATCATGATTATTTATTAAAATATCTATATATTAATATGGAAGTAATTGCACTGGATTTGATTTCTTAGACAATCTGATGTTCCATATAGGAACCTGATGAAAACCGGGGATGAAGGGATTTGGGCATATAAGCGTTTCATCGATGTCGGCTTGACATGGGATCATGGATCTTCAACCGGCTTGATGGACGGGCAGAACTCCGCGGAAGCGCCTCTGGAGTGAAGCTTCTTCCCTTTCCCCGAAGACGTTGTCAGCAGCAACGCTAAATTTCCCTAAAACAGGAAAATAAAATGTCCCCCAGGGTGAGCGATTCGATATCCTTCGGTCTCAAAGACTCGCCATCTTTGACCAGGAGGAATCGATGCTCACCAAGGAGGACTACATGGA